>JAFUCZ010000029.1 GCA_017459425.1 Bacilli bacterium | reverse complement strand
CCATTTTCACTGCTTTAATTTTTTCTTCTCTAGTAAAGTTTCTATATTCTCTTGCCATATATTTCCTCCTTATATTAATTTTACCATACAAAAAATCTGCACGTTTTTTTATTTCGTGTAGATTTTCTTCAAATCACTTCTAATTTCTCTTTTTATTTTGATGATTTTACCTTGTTAATAAATAATGTTTCACGAGAATTATTTGATGAAAATCCTTTATAAGTTTTGCTTAAATTCATTAGGGCTTCAACTTTATTTTTATAATATTTTATTTTTGTAGAATAATTTGTTAGTTTATTAATTCCCTCTTTATTGAACTGACTAATTCCATTAGATAATGTTAATGTTCCATTTTCTAATTTTTCTGTACCTGTTTTTAAATTTTTTGTTCCATTATTTATTTTATATGTAGCACTTGATGCGTCATTTAAAGCAATACTTAATTTACGCATTGAATCAATTGTGTTAATAGACGTGTCAACTACCTTATTATTTCCTGAAATTAATGTTATTAAATTCTTATTTGCATTTATATTTATATTAATACTGTCATTTGTTTGTAGTAATAGTTGTAAAGTGCCAGAAATTGAAGTAATTGTGCCATTTAATGCCTCTTTGGTTCCATTTAATGCTTCTATCTGATTTTTTAAAAGTAATACTATTGTTTCCAAACTTTGTTTTTGAGCTTTTAATTCTGTTAATTTATTTTTGATTGCTTCTGTTGTTTGATCACCGGATAATTTTGACTCTAAATCTTTTATTTCAATATTTAACTGTTCAAGTTTACTATAATAAGAATTATATGTGTTTATAACAGTTTCTAAATTTGATTCTACTGTATTAATTTGATTATCAACATATTCTTTTTTTGAATTTGCGGCTTCTATTTGTTTAGTAATTTCTTTTTGTTGTTTTTCTAATTGAGTAATTGCATTTGACAATGATTCTACCGCAGTATTATTATTATTTTTTAAATAATTTAAAGCTTGTTCATTTTTTTCATTATTATCTTCTGATGGTAATGATGTACTTAGTTTATTCATACCATTGTAAAGTTGTTCAGTTCCATTTTCTAATGAATTAACTCCTTCTTTTAGTTCATTCATTCCATTAGATAATGTTAGTGCTCCTGTTTCAATTTCATTCATACTTGTTTGTAATTTATCTACATTTGATAATAAACTATTTATTTTGTTAAATCCTGTTAAATCTGATTCTTCAATCAATTTTGGAGTTGCAATTATATAGATATTGTTTAGTGAAAATTTATTTGTTTTATATTTTATCTCTATTTTATCTAATGACTTTGAATTAATGTTTAAACTTTCATATAATCCTGGTGAAGAAATAGATGCAATTATACTTTTTGATCCTGTTTCTACTACTTTACCATTTGTGACTTTTATATCACTATTATTTTTACTATCAATAATAGTACCCGCCATAACCACAAATGGAGTGTAAATTGTTTCTATTTTACCATTTATATTTAATGCATTTTTTTCTTTATTTGTAAAATCAATTTGTATTTTTATATCACCTTTTTTACCTAATATATCAGCAAGAGATTTTTCTTCATCATTTAAAAAATATTTAATATTAATTTCTAGTGGTTGCTCTTTTGTTGAAGTCCCTTGATAATATATGTCTTTACCATTAGATTTCCATACAAGATTATAACCATCTTGTTTAAATGTTTCGTTTCCATTTATATTTTTAATATTTTGTAAATCAGAATTATCCAATAACTCTTCTTTAGTATTTATTTTAATATGATTTGTAATTATTGATTTTTCTATTTTTCCATCTGTATTAAGTGTATTAAATACAGATTCTGTTTTTGTAAGTGCGGATGTTGATAATGGTACTATTAATAATCCACATATCGCAATATTTATTATTTTTTTCATTTTATCTTCTCCTTCATTCCAATTGTTGTTTTAATAATAAATTTATCAAACAATGTAATTAATGCTGGTAATATTAATATTACAACAGCCATTGATATAATTGCACCTCTACATAGCAGCGTACAAATTGAGGAAATCATATCTATTTTTGAATAAACTGCCACTCCAAATGTTGCTGCAAAAAAACATAAAGCAGACACTATAATTGAAGGTACTGTACTATGTAAAGTATTATTTATCGATTTTAATTTATCATTTGTTTTTCTTTCTTCTAAATATCTTGTTGACATAAGTATTGCATAATCAATTGTTGCACCAAGTTGTATCGTGCCAACTATAATTGATGCTACAAATGGAAGTTCAGTACCTGTAAAGTATGCACATGCCATATTTAAGAAAATGGCAAATTCAATAGAAAGTATCAAAATTGTTGGTAATCCAAATGATTTTAGTACAATTAACATTAATACAAATATTACAGCTATCGATATGTAATTTACCATTTTAAAGTCATGATCTGCTATTACTGTTAAGTCCTTCATAAGTGGTCCCTCACCTGCTACAATCGCATTTTGATCATATTTCTTTACAATTTTATCTATTACATCTACCTGATTATTTAACTCATTACTTGCAATTTCATAAGTTGAATTTATTATTATTAATTGATATTTATCATTTTCAATTATTTCACTTACTTCTTTTGGTAATATATCATTAGGTAAATCTATTAAATTTTTTGGTGATAACACTAAATCTATTCCTTTTACATTTTTGAGTTTTTCTACCAAATTATCTAATTTAGATTGATTTATATCTTTATCAATTAAAATTATTTCTGGGGAAACAATATTAAATTCTTCTTTCATTCTTGAATTTGCTATACTACTTCCTAATGTTTCTGGTAACGATTTATCTAATTTATAATATACATTTACATTTTTATTACCATATATTGCAGGAATTATAAGTATTATAAAAATAATAATTATAATTTTTTTATTTTTTACAGTAAAATCAATTAATTTATCAAATTTTGGCATAAAATTTTTATGTTTTGTTTTGTCTATATATTTATCAAACATAAGTAATAATGATGGGAAAATAATTAATACACATATTAAACCAAATAATACACCTTTAGCCATTACTAATCCTATATCTGTTCCAAGAGTTAAATCCATAAAACAAAGTGCAAGAAAACCTGCTATTGTTGTTAATGATGACCCTATAACAGATTTAAATGTTTCTGCTATTGCAACCTGCATTGCTTCTTTTGAATTATTATTTTTTATCTTTGCATTTTCATACTTATGATATAAAAATATAGAAAAATCTGTCGTGACTCCTAATTGTAATACTGCTGTTATTGCTTTTGTGATATATGATATATTACCTAATACAATATTTGTTCCCATATTGTATATTATCGCCATTCCTATGTTACCTAACAAAAATATTGGTACTAAATATGAATCAGTTGCTAATGTTAAAACAATAAGACATAAACTAACAGCAATTATTATATACATAGTTATTTCACTATCAGATAGTTCCATTGTATCAAGTACCATAGATGTCATTCCGCTAACTATACCTGGATTCTTTGTAATTTTTCTCATTTCTTTTACTGCATTAATCGTTGTTTCATCTGATGTTGAAGTTTCAAATGTAACTAATATAATTGTAGAATCATCTTTAATTACTTTTTCTTTTAAATTATCAGGTAATAAATCAACAGGTATTGATATATCAAGTGTATCATATACACTTATTGCATTATTTACACCTTTTATTTGTTTTATTTTATCTTCCAACTTTAAAACTTCCTTTGGTGACTTTGAATCCATTATAACAAATGAAAAAGCGCCAATATGAAAGTCATCAGTTAATATTTTTTGACCTTTTATTGTATCAATATTATCTGGTAAATACACTAAAATGTCATAATTAATTTTTGTTTTATAATATCCTATTAATGCAGGTATTAATAAGATTATTGAAAATAAAACAATTAATTTACTATTATTTGTAATAATCTTTGATATTTTTTTCATATTTTCCTCCATTCGTATGTATTTTATTACTATTCCATTAAAAATTCACCAACATATTGTTTGTTTTTAAAAGATAAACTACATTTTATATATTTTGTATTAATAATTACACAACTTTATGTGGTTTATCTTTACTTTTGTTGTTTTATGAATATAATATTAATTGTGGTGATTATATGAAAAATAAAACTGATTTAAGAATAATAAAAACAAGAAATAGTTTATATGATGCATTAATTTTTTTATTAAAAGAAAAAACCTTTGAAGAAATAAAGGTTTCTGATATTTGTAAAAAAGCATTAATTAATAGATCAACTTTTTATTCACATTTTCAAGATAAATATGAACTATTTGCGTCATTAATTGATAATTTAAAGCAATCATTAAACTTTGAATTAAAAAATATAAACAAAGATTTAACTGTAAAAGAATACTATATTGAATTAATTAAGGTATTTTTAGATCATATTGAAGGCAAAGAAGAAATATATCGTTCTATTATGATTAATAATAAAAATAGTATTATAATGGATATGATTTATGATACTATTAATGAAGATATAAATAAAAAACTAGATGATTCCAATATTCCAACTGATATTGCTTCTTCATATTACTTAGGTGGTGTTGTAAATGTAGGTATGTTTTGGTTAAGAAATGGTAAAAAATACACAAAAATTGAAATACTTGATTTTTTAAATAAATTAATATAAAAATTTATAATTACATTTTTTTACATGATTTTGATTACATACAATTAGTATAATCTAATAAATGGAATAACATTAGTTATTCCATAAATTTTTATTATAAACACCTTGTTCAATTAATTTAGTTATTTCTTTTACAACAAGTTCCTTATCCTCTTTATATGTTACTCCTTGCCAGTTCGAAGTTGTACTAAGTACTTTTACTTTAGCAAAATTCGTTTTAATTGCATCCTCTACTGTATCTGGAATTAAATACTCACATTTTAAAATATTATCTTTATTTTCATTTAAAAATTTTGGAAAATTTGTTTCAATGTACTCAAATATTGATTGATTAAAACCTAACATATTCATTGAGACTAATGTATCTTCATTTATTTTAAATTTAGCAGCACCATTTAAAGGTGTAGCAAAAATTCCTGTATGTGTATTTTCTACACTACTTTCAATTAATTCAGTTAAATAACCATTTTCTGATTTTAATACTCCTCTTTTTACAGAGCCATTTTCAGATAAGGTGTTTTCAACTCTGTAACCGATTACACAATATGTGTTTTGTTCATTATTTTCATCTAAAAACTTTGACATGACCTCGTATGCGTCTCTACCATAAAAATCATCGGCATTTATTATAGCAAAATTTTCATGAATTAAGTTTTTAGCAGATAGTATTGCATGTGATGTTCCCCAAGGTTTATCTCTATCTTTTGGTTTTTCGAATCCTATTGGTAAATTATCCATATCTTGAAAAGCATATTCAACTTTTATATACTTGTCTACTCTACTTCCAATTGTCTCTTTAAATATTTTTTCATTTTCTTTTTTTATTACAAATACCACTTTTGTAAATCCAGCTTTTATAGCATCATATACTGAATAATCTATTATAAATTCACCATTAGGTCCAACAGGTTCTATTTGTTTTAAACCACCAAACCTGCTTCCCATTCCTGCTGCCATAATTAATAATGTTTTTTCTTTCATATATTAGTCCTTTCCTTATGCATATATTATACCTCATTTTGTTATATTTAACAATTAAAAAAGGCTACTTAAGCCTTAACTTTTATGAATTTCAAAAGTAATTTGATATATATTTGGATATTCTGCCTCTTGAACATCTACTTTATATCCAAATTTTTGAACAGTGTTGGCACAACTTCTTATTGTATTAATTACTGTTCTAATATCTGTTGATGATGAAGTTGAAGGTAAACTTGGATTTACATTTTTTATACCATCAAATCGAACTTGAGAAAATTGGTTTACATTATTACTTTTTTCTTCAACATTTATAGGGGTAAAAATAATTGGTTCTCTCAATATATTTTCAGATGGTTGTATAGTATCTTGAGTTGAAACTGAAGTATCTAATGGTGAAAAAGTAAATGGTGATTGGTTAAGATCAAATGAATTTGGTTTATTTATATCATTTGATTGAGTTTCAATTACTTGATTTTCAGCTTTATCAACATTATTATCATTTTCAATATCTGATATTAAATCGAAATTAAAAAATTTATTTGACGATGAATTTTCATCATTTTCACCATTTATATTTTGTAAATTAGACGAACTATTTTCATCAATAATTGGATTTGGTTCAAAACTATCATTGAAATTATAATTATCATCCAATTTTATTGGGCTTATTGGTGATGGTGTTAAGTTTTCTACTTTATTATTTTCATTTTCTATCGGAATGCTTTCAAAATTATCTAATTCAGATGGTTCTGTAAAAAAATTATTATTATCTATTGTATTTAATCCATCAAATGAATTTTTATTAATGTTCATATTAGATAATGTGTCACTTTCATCTTCTATTATTGGATCTGTTGGCATGTTTAGATTTTTTATCATTTCTACTTCATTATTTTTATCAACTGAATCTAAATTAGATGATTCATTTTTTTTATTAAAAATCGGAGTAATTATTTCATTATAATCAACATTATTTTTAACTAATGAATTTTCATCTATTTGAGCTTTATTTGGATGAATTATTTTTTCAACTTCCAAATCAGTTGCACGTACTGTCAATCTATCATTTATTATTTTATTTAATAATTCAATTTGTTGTTGCCCATTAATTTTTAAAAGAGATCTAGCATGTCTTTCTGATATTTTTCCATTTAAAAGGGCCTCTTGAACTTCTTCTTCCAAATTTAGTAATCTAAGTTTATTTGCGATTGTTGATTGTGTTTTTCCTAATTTTGTAGCCAGATTATCTTGAGTAAGGTAACCCATATCAAGAATTTTTTTATAAGAAATTGCTTCTTCTATTGGTGTTAAGTTTTGTCTTTGAACATTTTCAATTAAAGCTACTTCTGCACTTTCATTATCGTTTAAATCAGTAATTATTGCTGGGATTGTTGCCTTTCCAGCCATTACACTTGCCTTATATCTTCTTTCTCCTGCTATTATTTCATATTTATCTGCAATTTGTCTTACTACAATTGGTTGAATTACACCGTGTTCTTTTATAGATTCAGCTAATTCTTGAATTGCTGATTCATTAAATTTTAAACGTGGTTGAAACCTATTTGGTAAAATATCTTCTAATTTAATTTCCACTATTTTTTTTTCATTCATTTTTTCACATCCCAATTTATTCTTATATAATATATATTACTATAATTTGGGAAATAATTCAATAGTTTGGGAAATATTTCCTGGGAAATATTTTATAAATTGTTTTTTTTGATTTTATCGAACTTTCTTGGATATTTTTTACTAGTTTTAGAAAATTTTTTAAATAGTAGAATATTTCTTTTACTTTTTTCTACTGGTAAATCAAATTCTTCTTGTTTTTCTAATTTTATATTTAATTCTTTAATTGCATTATTAGAATTATTTAATTCTTCATCTACATTTGCTTTTAATGCAATCATATATCCTCCTATTTTGATCATTGGTACAGATATTTCTATTAATACTGGTAAAGAAGCTACTGCACGAGATGTTAAAATATCATATTCTTCGTTATGATCACGTGCAAACTCTTCCGCACGCGCATGGTATACACTAATATTAGTTAAATTTAATTTTTTAATTACTTCTTTTAGAAAAATACATCTTTTTTCAAGTGAATCAACTAATGTCACATTAATTGATGGATTTAGTATTTTTATTACAATTCCAGGAAATCCAGCACCTGTTCCTATGTCACATATGTTATTTACTTTATTAAGATCAATTACCTTATTTATTGTAGCGCTATCATAAAAATGTTTTAAATATACTTCTTCTTCTTTTATAATTCTAGTTAAGTTTATTTTTTTATTCCATTCGATTAATAAATTATAATACTGATCAAATTGTTTCATTTGTGTTGAATTTACTTTAATTCCTAATTTTTTTAATTCTACTATAAAAGTTTCCTTATTCATGTTTACCACCTTTTTTTATGTAAATCATCAATATTGAAATATCAGATGGATTAACTCCGCTGATTCTTAGTGCCTGTCCAATTGAAGTAGGTTTAACTTCATTTAGTTTTTGTCTTGCTTCACTTGCTAGATTAGGTATTAAATTATAATCAATATTATTTGGAATAATTTTATTTTCTAAATTTAACATTTTTTCTGCTTCTTTATTTGCTTTTTTTATATATCCATCATATTTTATATTTATTTCTACTTGTTCTTTTATTTCTTTTTCATAGTCTATTTTTTTATTTATAAGTTTTTCTATAAAGTCCAAACTAACTTCTGGACGTTTTAATAAATCATATAGTGTTATACCATCTTTTAATATACTACTTTTTATACTTTTTAATTGTTCATTAATTTGTTTTATTGGTGTTACTTTATTTTTTAGTAAATATTCTTTTAATTCTTCTATTTTTTTTATTTTTTCATCTAATTTACTATATTGTTTTTCATTTATCAGCCCTATTTTATATCCATATTTTCTTAGTCTTAAATCGGCATTATCACTTCTAAGAAGTAATCTATATTCAGCACGTGAAGTAAGTAATCGATATGGATCTTTTACACCTTTTGTTATTAAATCATCAATTAATACTCCAATATATGCTTCGTTTCTTTTTAAAATTAAAGGATCTTTTTTTTCTAATTTAAGTGATGCATTAATTCCAGCAATTAAACCTTGGCATGCCGCTTCTTCATAACCGCTGGTTCCATTTATTTGACCTGCAGTATATAAATTATTAATTATTTTTGTTTCTAGTGTTGCTTTTAATTGTGTTGGATATATTGCATCGTATTCAATTGCATATGCAAATTTTAATATTTTAGCTTTTTCTAATCCTGGTAAGCTATGAACCATTTCTTCTTGTACATCATGAGGCATACTTGTTGAAAAACCTTGTAAATATATATCATCATAGAATAAACTTTCAGGTTCTAAAAAAAGTTGATGTTTTTCTTTATCTTTAAATCTTGTAACTTTATCTTCTATTGAAGGACAATATCTTGGTCCTACACCTGTTACATCATCTAAGCCGCCATACATACTTGATTTATTTAAATTTTTTAGTATTATTTCATGTGTTTTTTTCGTTGTATATATTAAATGACATGGTACTTGATCTTCTACATTATAATTTGGCTTTAAATCAAAACTAAACATTCGTGGAATTGAATCACCATATTCAATTTTTGCTTTTGTAAAATCAATTGTTTTTTTATCAATTCGTTGAGGTGTACCTGTTTTTAATCTTATTATTTTAAATCCATATTTTTTTAAATTATCACTTAAATGATTACTTGGTTTTTCACCATGTGGCCCTTGTCTTTTTCTACTATTACCTACCATAATATCTGCTTTTAGATATGTTCCAGTTGTAAGAATTACTGCACTACTAGTTATTATTTCATTATTATCTAATTTTACTCCTTTTACAGTATTGTCTTCTATTATTAAATCTTCAACCATACCTTCTTTTATTTCCAAATTAGTTTGTGTGTTTAATGTCTTTAACATTTCTTGTGGATAAGTAATTTTGTCTGCTTGAGCCCTTAATGCTTGTACTGCTATTCCTTTTGCACTATTTAACATTTTGATTTGTATTTTAGATTTATCTGCATTTTTACCCATTTCACCGCCTAATGCATCTATTTCTCTAACTACTATTCCTTTTGCACTACCACCAATTGAAGGATTGCATGGCATATCTGCTATGTTGTTAATATTTCCGGTTATTAACAAAGTTTTATGTCCTTTACGAGATGCGGCAAGTGCTGCTTCACACCCCGCATGTCCTCCACCTACTACAATTATTTCATAATTCATAATTTACACCTTCTTTGAATGAAAATATTATACTATTTATTTTTATTTTTCACAATTAAAAATGAGTATAAACTCATTTTCCTAAGCAAAAATTTGCAAACATGTGATCTATTAATTCTTCATCATATGTATCACCTGTTATTTCACCTAATTTTTCAAACAAATTATTTAAATCTATTTCTATCATATCTATAGGCATATTTTTTTCGATTCCATCATATATATCATTTATAATTGTTTCACATTCCTTTAATATTGCAATGCTTCTTGAACTTGATAAATAATTTAATGATTTAGTTTCAATATTTTCTAAATTAAAAATTTTTAGCATTTCATCTTTCAATTCTTCTATACCTGTTTTTGTATAAGTTGATATTTCTATTATATTTTTACTATATTTTTTTAATATTTCTTTATTAATTTTTTTTGGTAAATCAATTTTATTTATTACTATAATACAATTCTTATTTTTTATGTGTTCTAATACTTTATATTCATCTTCATTTATTTCTAAATTGTTATCAAATATTAATAATATTAAATCTGAATTATCAATTAATTCAATACTTTTTTTTACACCAATGTTTTCAACTATATCACTAGTTTTTCTAATACCAGCAGTATCTATTAATTTATATAATATTCCGTTTATTATTATATTTCCTTCTACTGTATCACGTGTTGTTCCTTGAATAGATGTAACTATTGCCTTTTCTTTATTTAATAATAAATTTAGCAAACTACTTTTTCCTACATTTGGTTTTCCTATTATTGAGGTTTTAATACCTTTTTCTATAAGTGATCCATTAGAGCTTTCTTTTAGTATTTTGGAAATTTCTTGTTTTACATTTTTTAATCTTGTTTTCAACATATTTATTGTCATAACTTCTATGTCTTCATATTCTGGATAATCTATATTTACTCTAATATTTGATTCAATATCTGCTAGTTTTTTTCTTAATTCTTTTATCATTTTTGAAACATTACCTGATAATTGTTCTATTGCAAGTTTTCTTTTACTTTCAGTTTCTGCTTCTATTAACGACATTATAGCTTCTGCTTCTACTAAATCAATTCTACCATTTAAATATGCTCTTTTACTAAACTCACCTGGCTCTGCTAATCTGCAACCGTTTAAAAGTAATAATTCTAAAATTTTATTTGTTGAAGCTATTCCACCATGACAATTTATTTCTACAACATTTTCTCTTGTAAAACTTTTAGGGGCAAGCATTATTGAAACTAATACTTCATCAATTTTTTCATTATTATCTACTATATAACCATAATTTATTGTGTGAGATTCACATTTTTCTAAGTCTTTTCCTTTAAAAATTTTATTAACTATTTTTAAAGATTCTTCACCACTTATTCTTATAATTGAAATTGATCCAATTCCAAGTGATGTTGAAATTGCTGCTATAGTATCATTCATTTTTACACCTCTTCTTCAAGTTTATATTATAAATTAATTTTAGTCAAATAAAAACTATGGCTTATCCATAGTTTATTTTTCTATATAATGAATTATTGTATATCGATTTGGCTCTTCTCCTACACTTTCAGTACTTAAATTATCATAAGTACTAATTAAACTGTGTACTATTCTTCTTTCATATGAATTCATTGGATCTAATTTAACATCAATTTTTGTTTTTAAAACTTCTCTAGCTAATTTTTTTATTTCTCTTTCTAACCTAGTTGTTTTTTTTGCTTTATAACCAGCTATATCTAGATTAATTTTAATATTAGTATTGAATTTTCTTAGTACTGATTGTCTTAATAATAATTGCAATGATTTTAAATTTTTTCCATCTTTTCCTATTAAAATTGCTGAATCATCTGATAGGACATTTACACTATAAATATTTTCATTTTCTAATACTTCTAGTTGCATATCTATTCCAGAATTTTTTGAAAAATCTTTTATATAATCTTTTATATAGTTTTTAATATCAATTTTAAGAATCACTTGAATTTTATATTTTTTTGATTTAAATAATTTTGCTTCCGTTTCTTCTATATTAATTATTGCCTCATTTTTATTGGCATTTAAATCAGTTAATGCTTTTTCTATTAATTCCTCTTTATTTTTTCCCTCTATTTCATAAATCTTATACATAATTTTTACTCCTTATTTTTTCTTTTTACTATTAAGTTTTGTATTATTGTAAAACTACTATTTGCAATCCAATATAGTGCGATTCCTGTTGATAATGAAAGTGAAGCTATTGAAATAAAAATTATCATTATATTACTCATCATTTTCATTTGTTTTTCTTGATCACTACTCATTGATGCTCCACTATTTAACCTAAATGAGAAGAATGTTACTATTATTATTAAAATTGTAAAAATTAAATATAAATAATTACCTTTTGATACTCCCTGTAGTGGTGTTGTTCCTAAATGAAAACCTAAAAATTTTCCTTCAAATATAATTGGTAATCTATTCATTGCTTCATAGAAAGCAAAGAATAATGGAATTTGAATAAATGAAAAAATACATCCAGCCATTGGTTTGATGCCATATTTTTTATAGATAAGCATCATTTCTTGAGATTTTGCCATCATGTTTTGTTGATCTTGTTTGTCTTTATATTTTTTTTCAAGTTTATCTAATTCAGGGCGTGCTTTTTTCATATTTTCAGATTGCATAGCCATACTTTTTGTTAATGGATAAACAACAGTTCTTATTATTAATGTTACAATTATTACAGCAAGTCCATAATTTTTTATAATCTCACCTATTTTTATTATTAACCATGCTAATGGTTTTACGAATATAGTTGTCCATATTCCTTCGTATTTACCAGAAGTTATTGATAATTTACTACATTTTGGAAGATTATTAATTTTAACACCATTTTTTGTGTATAACTTTATTGTATCTTCTACTGTTGGCTGACACAATATATTTTTTGTTAAATTTTGTCCTGTAGTTGGATTTTGAACAGTTTTCCCTTTACTATCTTTTAATACTGTTGTACAACCAGTTAAAGATAATATTAATATTGATACTATAAATATTTTTTTTAATTTCATTTTTATTCTCCTTTTATGATTTTTATTTTACTAAAGGCATTTAATAAGTCATTTTCAATTTGTGTAAAATTATATTTTAAAATGTCCTTACTAACAATTATAATACATTTAAAATTATTTTGATAGTCTTTTTTATCAATTATATTTTTTAATTGTCTCTTGATTTTATTTCTTATTACTGCATTACCTATTTTTTTACCGATCGATATTCCAAATTTATAATAATCTGTAGGTTCATTTTTTAAATATATTATAAAATATTTATATTTAATTGGTTTACTACTTTTTATTATACTTGTATATTCATAATTATTTTTTAATATATTAATTTTTTTCATAAATCACCTCTATTAAAGAAAAAACCACTTTTAAAGTGGTACTACTAATGAGATAAAACTTTGCGACCTTTTCTTCTACGATTATTAATTATTTTAGTTTGCATTCTTGCAAAAAAGCCTTGTTTTTTACTTCTTTTTCTATTATTTGGTTGATATGTTCTTTTCATAATACACCTCCTGCGTTTTTTGTTTGCTAGTACATTATATATATTTTTTCTGATTTTGTCAAATATAATATTTATTTTTACACAAACATGTGGAAAACTTTTTTTATACACAAATTATAATTATATTTTTTCCACATGTTTGTTGAAAATTTTTATTATTTATTAATTTTCCTAATACTTATACTATTATTTGTGTGGAAAAATGTGTGATTTTTAATTTTTTTTATATTTTTTCCACAAAAAAATGAAATTTGCTTGTATTATATAAAAAAAATGTTGTAAAATATAGTTAATTGTGGAAAGTAGGTGGTAATATGAATATCGATTCACTGTGGAAAAAATTTCTAGATGAAATTAAAAATAAAATTGCACCTATGCTTTATGAAACATGGTTTATTGAAACAAAACTTATAAAATTAGAAAATAATATTGCAACAGTATTAGTTCCAATGCATGTTCATAAGAAACATTTAAAAGAAAACTATAATGATATAATTGAAAAAACATTTACAGAAATATCTGGATCTAATTTTAAATTTGAATATATTACAAAAGAAGAAAATGAGGAAAATATAAAACTAGATACCGATGATGTTGGAGTACCTTCTAATAATATTATTGAAACAAATTTAAATCCTGAATATACATTCGAAAATTTTATAGTAGGGCAAAGTAATAAATTTGCAAAAGCTACTGCACTTGCTGTTGCTGAAAAACCTGGATTTATGTATAATCCTTTATTTATATATGGAAATAGTGGTCTTGGTAAAACCCACTTAATGCATGCAATTGGAAATTATATTATTAAGAATTCCAACAAAAATGTTTTATATGTTACAAGTGAAAAATTTGTTTCTGATTTTATTGAAATTAATAAAAAAAATAAAGAAGGTAATAATTTTGATAGTGTAGAATTTTTTAAGAAAAAGTATAGAAATGTTGATGTATTAATAATTGATGATATACAATATCTTGGAAATGCTAATCAAACACAGCAAGAATTCTTTAACACTTTTAATGACTTATATGGAAATAATAAACAAATAATTATTTCATCTGATAGATCACCTGATGATTTAAAATTACTTGAAGATAGACTTAGAACAAGATTTAATTGGGGCTTAACAATAAGTATTTTGCCACCTGATTTTAAATTAAGAATGGATATAATAGATAAAAAAATTGAAAGTCAAGGAATTTCAGATATTTTTCCACTTGAAGTTAAAGAATATATCGCAAGTAATTGTACAAGTGATATTAGAAAATTAGAAGGTGCAATAACACGTGTATTTGCATATGCAACAATAATGAGTGGATCTGATATTACAATTGAACTTGCTATTGAAGCGTTAAAAGATTATTTTTCAAAAAGTATTATCTCAAAAAATAAAGTTCAAAAAGTACAGCAACTTGTTGCTAAAGAATACAATATTACTGTAGATGATTTAAAAAGTAAAAGAAGAGTTGCTTCAATTGCTGTTCCAAGACAAATTGCAATGTATATATGTAGAGTTGTACTAGAAGAAACATTACCTAAAATAGGGATAGAATTTGGTGGAAAAGATCATACAACTGTAATGCATTCAGTTGATAAAATTAAAAAAGAAGTTAAAATTAATAATGAACTTAATTTGCAAATTCAGAAGATAATACAAGAAATTAAATAGTTTTTCACATTTTAAAATTATTGTATTATAATAAATATATGACTTAAAAGTAGTTTTCCACATTTTCCACTCTAATAATAAAAATAAATAAAAAGAAAGAAGGAATATAATGAAATTTGAAATTAAACAAAATATATTAATGGAACATTTAAATTATGCAATAAAGGGTATATCTAATAAAAATCTAATTCCAATTTTAAATTGTATAAAGTTTGAATTGAATGATGATGGTTTATATCTTATGAGTACTGATAATGAAATTGCTATAAAAACATTTATAGATAAATCTGAAATTAAAAATATAGAAAAATGTGGTTCAATTGTTATATCAGGTAAATATATATATGATATTATAAGAAAGCTACCAAATGAAATAGTTACAATTGAAGAATTAGTTGATAGTAAAATATCTATTTTTACTAAAAATTCATCATTTAATTTAAATTGTAATTTAGTATCTGATTTTCCAGATTTAAAATTAGAAGAAGGAAATAATCCTATTAATCTTAAAAAAACAATATTAAAAAATATTATAAATCAAACTTCTTTTGCTACATCGACACAAGAATCAAGACCAGTTTTAACAGGTATTAATTTTAAAATAACAGATGATTTATTGGAATGTACAGCAACAGATTCTTATAGATTAGCAAAGAAGACAATAAAATTAAACAAAAAAATAAAAGATGATATTAATATAATAATACCAACTAAAAATTTATTAGAATTGTTGAAAATAATAAAAGAAGATGAAGAAGATATAGAAATACATATATTTAGTAATAAGGTTATTTTTAAATTTGATACTATTGTAATGATGTCAAAATTAATTAATGGATCATATCCAGATACTTCTAAATTAATTCCAAATGATTTTTCTCTTAAAATGAAAGTATCACTTAATTCATTTTTTAATTCTATAGATAGGGCATCACTTTTAACAAATGAATCTGATAAAAATACAATAAAATTAGAAAATCATGGTAATGAGATAATTATTTCATCAAATATACCAGAAATAGGAAATGTAGAAGAAAAATTAAATGTTGAAAAAAATAATGAAGAAGAAATAAAAATAGCATTTAGTTCTAAATATATGATTGATGCATTGAAATCATTTAATTGCGACGAAGTTGAATTATCATTTAATGGTGAAATAAAACCAATCATTTTAACTAATCCGGAAAGTGATGATTTAATTCAATTAATTTTACCAATTAGAACATATTAAAAACCAAATTTTGGTTTTTTTTATTTTTTTCGACAAAATTCGACATAAATCGACAATTTTTTTTGATATAAAAAAGGAAATTTGATATTTTTATCAAATTATATAAGTGAGGAGGTTTTGGAAATGTTTGAAACTTATGAAATTAATAGCTCGACATTAGCAATTGTCCCAATTACTGAAGGAATTTCAAAAATAATAGAAGAGGATAATGTATTTACTGTTAGTAAATCACCAACCGAAATAATTGATGATAGCTGTAAATATTTTGGTAGTTCATATCAAGGTAGATTTGAAGGTACTAAGAGATTAACTGGTATTAATTATAAATCACCAATTATAATAGAGGAGACTAGAAATATAATATTTTTTCCTACAAGTTCTCCAAGATTTCATAATTGTACTTGGGTAGCACTAAATCAAATTGATAATTTTGAAAAAATAAAAAATAATTCAGTAATAACATTTAAAAGTGGACAATTGTTAAAACTAGAAATTTCTTATGGTTCTTTAGAAAATCAAATTTTAAGAGCAACTAGATTAGAATCTATTCTAAAAAAGAGAAAAGAACTATAAAAAAACAGGAAAATATTAGGTGATTCCTCTTATTTTCCTTTTATTTTGTTTAATTTTGTGATATAATGTATATGTGGTATAGGAGTATTGGAAAACAATAAATTCAAAATTTTAGCTATTAGAAGGTGTTGTTATGATATGCTGATAAAAAATATTGAACTTTCAAATTTTAGAAATTACAAAAAATTAAAATTAGATTTTAGTCCAAATATTAATATAATATATGGTCAAAATGCTCAAGGTAAGACTAATTTACTTGAAAGTATATATTATCTATCAAAATTAAAATCTCATAGAATATCAAATGATAGTCATTTAATTAGAGAGGATTCGATAAAATTAAATTTAAAGGGTGTTGTAATAAATAATAGTATTGAAACAAAATATGAAATAATTTTAAGTGATAATGAAAAAAAATTTAAAATTGATAATGATATAATTAAAAAAATATCAGATTATGTTTCAAATATAGATACTATTATTTTTTATCCTGAAGATTTAGAAATAATAAAGGGCTCACCGGGAATACGCAGAGAATATATAAATGATGAATTGAGTCAATTATATATTAATTATTATAAAATATTAAGTGATTATAATAAATTGCTTAAAATGAAAAATGACTATTTAAAAAATAATAATTACAACATAGATATTAATTATTTAAAAATATTAAATTCATATTTTATTGATAAAGGTGTAATTATTTATAGAATGAGAAAAAAATTTATAGATAAGATAAATGAATATTGTAATAACATTTTTAAAACAATAATGGGTTTGGCTGGTTTTTCATTACAATACATTCCATCTATTGATTTTGATTTTAATGATATTGATAATATGAAAAAAATATTTAAAGAGGAGATTGAAAAAAATCAAGCGGATGAATTTAGATTAAAAACTTCAATTGTAGGACCACATAGGGATGATATAAATTTTTGCTTAAATAATAAAGATTTAAAAAAATATGGGTCGCAAGGGCAGCAGCGTATCGCTGTATTATGTATGAAACTTTCTGAGATTGAGATTTTTAAAAAATATAAAAATAGTACTCCAATATTATTACTTGATGATATATTTAGTGAATTAGATGATTCAAAAAAGAATAATTTGTTAAAATATATAAATAATGATATACAAGTTATTATTACAACAACTGATTTAAATAAAATAAGTAAAAAAATATTAAAAAATTCAAAATTGATAGAGATTAATAGTGGAAAAATAAAAACTATAAAAGAGGTGGAAAAATGACAGAAAATATAGAACATTATGATGCTTCAGATATACAAGTATTAGAGGGATTAGAAGCAGTAAGAAAAAGACCAGGTATGTATATTGGTACAACGGATGTAAAAGGTCTTCATCATTTAGTTTGGGAAATTGTAGATAATTCAATAGATGAAGCGTTGGCTGGTTTTTGTAAAAATATTGAAATTATTATTAATAAAGATAATTCTATAACTGTAAAAGATGATGGGCGTGGTATACCTGTAGGAGTTCATCCTAAAACAAAAATATCTACAGTTGAGACTGTTTATACAGTATTACACGCCGGTGGTAAATTTGGTGGTGGCGGGTACAAAGTATCCGGAGGACTTCATGGAGTAGGTGCTAGTGTTGTTAATGCATTATCAAAGTGGGTTAATGTAACTGTCTATAAAGATGGTAAAATTCACGAAGTTCATTTTGAAAATGGGGGCAAAATAAAGGAACATTTAAAGGTAGTTGGAGAATGTAATATTGAAAGAACCGGAACTACTGTAACTTTTAAGCCTGATCCTGATATTTTTGATACTGATATATATGATTATCAAACATTAAAAACTAGAACTAGGGAATTAGCATTTTTAAATAAGGGACTTAGATTAACTCTTAGAGATGATAGGGATAATGAAGATACAACTGGTGAAACTTTTATTTATGAAGGTGGAATTAGTGAATATGTTAAATATATAAATAAAGGTAAAACTCCAATTCATGATGAAATAATTCATTTAGAAGGTGAAGAAGATAATATTGTTTTTGAGGTAGCACTTCAATATACAGCAGATGATGGTACAAGGCTTTATTCTTTCGTAAATAATATAAACACGCATGATGGTGGTACACATGAAGAAGGTGTAAGACGTGCATTAACTAGAATTATTAATAGTTATGCAAGAAAAAATAATTTATTAAAAGAAAAAGACGAAGCTTTATCTGGGGATGATGTTAAAGAAGGACTTACTATGATTGTTTCATGTAAGCATCCAAACCCTCAATTTGAAGGTCAAACAAAAGGTAGATTAGGAAATTCTGAAGTAAGAAAACTAGCTGATAATGTTTTTTCCCAAGGATTTGAAAGATTTTTACTTGAAAATCCAGAAAAGGCGCGAATAATTATTGAAAAATCAATGTTGGCAGCTCGTGCAAGAATTGCTGCAAAAAAAGCAAGAGAATTAACTAAAAGAAAAACAGATTTAGATGTTATTAATTTTGGAGGAAAACTTGTTGATTGTAAAGATAAAGATCCTTCTGTTTGTGAAATATTTTTAGTCGAAGGAGATTCAGCAGGTGGTTCAGCTATTAAAGGAAGAAATTCAATGACTCAAGCTATTCTTCCTCTTAGAGGAAAAATTTTAAATGTAGAAAAAGCACGAATGGATAGAGCATTAGCTAATGAAGAAATTAGAACTATAATTACAGCATTTGGAACAGGAATTGGACAAGAATTTAATTTAAATAAGTTAAGATATGACAAAATAATAATTATGACCGATGCCGATGTAGATGGATCTCATATTAGAGTATTATTACTAACATTATTTTATAGATTTTTTAGACCAATTGTTGAGGCGGGTCATGTTTATGCTGCACAACCACCTTTATTTTGTATTAAACATGGCAAGACTATCAAATATGTTTTAAATGAAGAAGAAAGAGATGAGTATTTATCTAAATTAAATACTACTAAATATGAAATAACTCGTATGAAGGGGTTAGGAGAAATGGATGCTGAAGAATTAAATGAAACAACAATGGATATTAATACTAGAATTTTAAGAAAAATAACTGTTGATGATATTATTGCTGCAGATCAAGCATTTAGTAAATTGATGGGTGAAGAAGTAGAACCTAGAAGAGAATTTATTGAGCAAAATGCAGTTTATGCTCAAAATTTAGATGTGTAGGAGGTGAATTATGGATCATAGTAGAGATAGAAAACAAGAAAATAATATTGTAAACGAAATTGAAAGTTCTTTTTTAGAGTATTCAATGAGTGTTATTGTATCACGTGCTTTACCTGATTTAAGAGATGGTTTAAAACCAGTACATAGAAGAATTTTATGGTCAATGTATGAATCAGGATATACTCCAGATAAACCTCATAAAAAAAGTGCCAGAATAGTTGGAGATGTAATGGGTAAATATCACCCACACGGTGATTCTTCTATATATGAAGCAATGGTAAGAATGGCTCAAGATTTTAGTTATAGATATACTTTAGTTGATGGTCATGGTAATTTTGGTAATATTGAAGGCTATGGAGCAGCAGCTATGCGTTATACAGAATCAAGATTATCTAAAATTTCATTAGAATTACTTAGAGATATTAATAAAGAAACTGTAGATTTTAATACAAATTTTGATGAATCTGAGAAAGAACCTTCTGTTTTACCATCAAAATTTCCAAATATTTTAGTAAACGGAACTATGGGTATAGCTGTCGGTATGGCAACAAATATACCACCACATAATTTAGGTGAAGTAATTGATGGGTGTGTTGCATATATAGATAATCCTGATATTGATACAATTGGTTTAATGCAATATATTAAGGGTCCTGATTTTCCAACTGGAGCTATTATACTTGGAAATTCTGGTATAAAAAAAGCATATGAAACAGGTCGTGGAACAATTACAATTCGTAGTAAAGCTACAATTGAAGAAAAAAATGGTAAAAATTATATTATAGTGGATGAAGTCCCATATGGAATTAATACTTTAGAATTAAAAAATAAAGTTGCAGAATTAGTTCATAATAAAGTAATAGAAGGAATATCTGATTATCATACTGATTTAAAAGATGGTGTTAAAATAACTATTACTTTAAAGAAAGATGCAAATCCTCAAGTTGTTTTAAATAATTTATATAAGCATACTGCATTTCAAACAAATTATGGAATTATATTTTTAATGCTAGATAATGGTGTTCCTAAGACATTACCACTTAAAGATATTATTTCAAAATATGTAGATCATCAAAAAGAAGTTATAGTAAGAAGATCACGCTTTGAACTAGATAAAGCTGAAAAAAGAGTTCATATCTTAGAAGGTTATAAATTAGCACTTGATAATATAGATGAAGTTATTAAAATAATAAAAGCAGCTAAAAGCGATGTTGAAGCAAAAGAAAAATTAATTGCCAGATTTGGGTTTTCTGAAATTCAAGCAGACAATATTTTAGAATTAAAACTTCGTAGATTAACTGGATTAGAAAGAGATAAAATAGAAGCAGAACTTGCAGAATTACTTAAATTAATTGAAAGATTAAAAGAAATATTATCAAGCGAAGCAAAAGTTTTAGAAATAGTAAAAAATGAATTATTAGAAGTTAAAAATAAATTTGCAGATGATAGAAGAACAACTATAGATTTAACTTCAGCTGATTATATAGAAGACGAATCATTGATTCCTGTTGAAAATATAATTATTACTCTTACTGATAAAGGATATATAAAACGTGTAAATAGTGAAACTTACAAAACTCAAAATCGTGGTGGAGTAGGTATTAAAGGTATGAGCACAAATGAAGAAGACATTGTAAAAAATTTAATATCGGTAACTACACATGATTATTTGTTATTTTTCACTAATAAGGGAAAAGTATATAAAATGAAAGGTTATGAAGTTCCTGAATATAGTAGACAGTCAAAAGGTTTACCAATTATAAACTTATTACCTATAGATAAAGATGAAAATGTTATGGCTATGTTATCAATCAAAAAAGAGGAAGATAATAAATATATTGTATTTTGTACACAAAATGGTTTAGTTAAACGTACAAATATTTCTGAATTTGATAATATTAGAAAAAATGGTAAATTAGCGATATCATTAAAAGAAAATGATAATTTGTTATCAGTTGAGAAAACAGATGGTACAAAAGAAATTGTTATAAGTGCTTCTAATGGACGTATGATTAGATTTGATGAATCCGAAATAAGAATTATGGGAAGATCTGCTGCTGGTGTTAAGGGTATCGACATATCAGAAAATGATATTTGTGTCGGATGTGAAATTTTATCTTCTGATCAAAAAATATTAGTAGTAACAGAAAATGGTTATGGTAAAAAGACTGATGCAAATGAATATCGTCAAACTCACAGAGGAAGTAAAGGTGTAAAAGCACTTAATGTTACCGAAAAAAATGGTAATATAGTTGCTTTTAAAGTTGTTAATGGCGATGAAGATTTTATGATTATTACAAATAGTGGTATGGTTATTAGATTATCATTAAATCAAGTGTCAAGTACTGGTCGTGTAGCGCAAGGTGTAAAATTGATAAATCTAAAAAATAGTCAAAAAGTTAGTTCTATTGCAATTGTCAATAATTATGAAGAAACAGATGAAAGTACTGAAAGTGATTGATTTAAGGGGGTATGTATTTATACATACGCCTTTTTCTTTTAAAAAAAGAAAAAGGCACTATAATAAACAATGTTCCACGTGAAACTATAATAAACAATGTTCCACGTGAAACTATAATAAACAATGTTCCACGTGAAACTATAATAAACAATGTTCCACGTGAAACTATAATAAACAATGTTCCACGTGAAACTATAATAAACAATGT
>JAFUCZ010000028.1 GCA_017459425.1 Bacilli bacterium | reverse complement strand
TTTTAGTTTTGAAACACATAATAACAAAATAGCATTTATCTAAATTTCTATTATGTAATTCATTAATAGTTAGGTTACACATAAAAAGACCTCCTTTAACCTAATGTGCCTTAATAGACACAGTTAAGTTAAAAAGGTCCATCTTTTCTTTTTACATAAAATATGCTATAATTCTTTCATTATTAAATTATTTAAGAGGTGATTACTTTGAAATTAATTTTAATTAAATATGGTGAATTAACTACAAAAAAACAAAATAGAAAACAGTTTATAGAATTGTTATCTAGAAATATAGAAAATATTTTAAAAAATTTTAATTTTAAAATAAAAAAAGATCGAGTTAGAATGTATATAGAATGTGAAGAAAAAGATTTATCTGAAATTACTAAAAAATTACAATTAGTTTTTGGAATACATAGTATAGTAATATGTCATAAAGTAAATAATAATATTGATGAAATAAAAGAAAAAGTAGTTGAAATTTTAAAAAATAAACGATTTAATACTTTTAAAGTAGAAACAAAACGTGCTGATAAAACTTTTTCAATTAATTCTATGGATTTTTCAGCGCTAATTGGTGGAGTAGTTTTAAAAAATTATAATACCAAAGTTGATGTTCATAATCCTGATATAACTATAAAAATTGAAATAAGACATGAAGGTACATTTATTTATTTTGATGAAATTAAAGGTATTGGTGGATATCCTGTAGGTGTTCAAGGTAAAGGATTATTAATGCTTAGTGGAGGAATAGATTCACCGGTAGCAGGATATTTATCTTTAAAAAGAGGAGTAGATATAGAATGTCTTTATTTTGAATCGCCACCTCACACTAGTATAGAAGCAAAAAATAAAGTTATTGAATTGGCTAGAATAATTAATGCTTATTCTGGTAATATAAAAGTACATGTAGTTCCATTTACTGAAATTCAAGAAGCTATTTATAAAAATGTAGATAGTGACTATGTTATTACTATTATGCGCAGAATGATGTATCGTATAGCTGCAAAATACTCTAAAATTAGAAAATGTAAAATTTTAATAAATGGTGAAAGTATTGGTCAAGTTGCAAGTCAGACTTTAGATAGTATGGTTGTAATTAATAATGTAACATCTATTCCTGTTATTAGACCAGTTGCGTGTTTAGATAAAATAGAAATAATTGATATAGCTAAAAAAATAGGAACATATGAAACTAGTATTTTACCTTTTGAAGATTGCTGTACTATTTTCGTGCCTCGCCATCCAGTAATTAATCCAAATTTAAGTAAATGTATAGAATTAGAATCAAGATTTGATTTTGAATTTTTAATAGATAAAACTATTGAAAATATTGAAACAATTACTAATTTAGAAAAAGAAAAATATAGTGATATACTTTAAAAAATACATTTTTTACCATTAAAAAAAATGTATTAAAAATCTCTTTATACACATGATATTAGTGTATAGGAGGTGAAACAATGAAAAACGGTTCAAGTAACTTCGTTGTTCCAGGAGCTAAACAAGCTATCGAACAAATGAAATATGAAATAGCTAATGAATTAGGTGTTAATATGGGACCTGATGCTACTTCAAGAGCAAATGGATCTGTTGGTGGAGAAATCACTAAGAGATTAGTAAAAATGGGAGAACAACATTTAGGTGGTTCAAATTATCAATCTAAATAATCTAATAGTTAAGGACAGTGATTAATAAGCTGTCTTTTTTCTAAAAATTGTAAATTAAATTTATAAATAAAATGTCGAATATTAGCCATCATATTAATAAGGTGGTGAAAATATGACAAACAATAGATTAGTTGCTAGTGGATCAAAACAAGCAATTGAACAATTAAAATATGAAATCGCACGTGAATTAGGTGTAACACTTGGTGCAGATACTAGTTCTAGATTAAATGGTACTGTTGGTGGAGAAATGACAAGACGTTTAGTAAAACTAGGAGAACAAAGTTTAAATTATAGAAAATAAGACTTCATTGAAGTCTTATTTTATTTATTAACGTAAATGTAAAATCAATAACCATTAATATTATTAAAATATAAGTTATTAAATTTGGTATTTTTTTAATTATTTTATCTGTTAATGGTTTAAGTATATATACAAATATAATTGAAAGAACTGTCCAAATTATAGATATTTCTAAAGATATATATTTTCCAATATTAAATTTAAATTTAGAATAATTCCAAAATGTTTTGTGAAATATTTTTTCTATTAGTATTCCACCTAATAATTCTATTAAAGTTAAACAAATTGCAACTGATAAAAAAAGAAAAATTCTTTTTACCCATTTATTATAATTTTTTTTACTAAACACTAATTTTTCTAAAAGAAGTATTATAATTACTCCAAAACCATAAACTATTGTCCATGGCCCATATAATATACCGCTATTTACTTTTGATTTTATAATAAATTGAATAATTGTTTCTAAGATAAACCCTACAAATGAATATAGAAAAAAATTATTAATATAATACATGTCATCACCATTTTTATTATTAATATAATTATAATAAATATACATTGACTCTATATTTATTGTTTGGTAATATAAAAAAGGTGGTTTTATGGTTATTAATGTAGATAATATTGGAACTATTGATATTAAATGTTTACCTATTATAGGAATTGGTAATGAAGCAAGATGTTATAAATATAAAAATATTGTTTTAAAAATATATCATAATAGAAAAGATTTAAACAAAGAACAAATTTGTTTTTTAAGTCAATTTAATACAAAAAATATAATTATGCCAAAAGATTTAATATATGATAGACAAAACAAATTAATTGGCTATACAAAAAACTTTGTTGAAGAAAGAAAAAATGTTAGAAAAATAAACAATATAAATTTAATATCCGAATTAAAAAATATAAGAAATGAAGTTGATTTATTATCAAGTAATAATATTTTATTAGCTGATTGTGGGAATTTAGACAATATTTTATATGATGGACATATTAGGTTTATTGATTCAGGCTATTATACAATAGAAAAAAACGATACATATTTACGTAATATTCAAATGATAAATTTAGTGATTTATTATTTGCTTTTTGATACTTTCTTTTATGATGATGGTGATTTAAAAGAAGTAATTGAGAAACTAGATATTAAATTAAATTTTTTTAAAAAGCTAAAAATTAAAAAAATCATTTCTCAATTAGTCAACTATAATTATAAATTAAATACATATAAATATATTGATTATTTAATAGATGAATTAGAAAACTGTAAAAGTATTAATGAATATAGAATTAATTTATTTAATGATGCATTAGTAAATATTCCAGAAAATGATTTTTTAAAAAAAGAAATAAAAAAACTAAAAATTAAATAATTTTATCTATTATTCCATAATCCAAAGCCTCTTTTGCACTTAAAAAATAATCTCTTTCTGTATCTCTTTCAATAGTTTTTAAGTCTTGATTTGTATTTTCAGATAAAATTTTATTTAGCTTATTTTTTAATTTTATAATTCTTTCTGCAGCTATTTTTATTTCAGTTGCCTGTCCTTGAGCTCCACCAAGTGGTTGATGTATCATTACTTCGCTATTTGGTAAACAAAATCTTTTCCCTTTTTTGCCACTTGATAGTAAAAAAGCAGCCATACTTGCAGAAATACCTATACATATTGTTGACACATCACTTTTTATAAAGTTCATTGTATCATATATTGCCATTCCAGCAGTGATACTTCCTCCAGGAGAATTTATATAAATATTAATATCATCATGATTAAGAGAGTCTAGATATAGCAATTGTGCGACAACAATATTTGAGGTATTATCATTAATTTCTCCATTTAAAAGTATAATTCTATCTTTTAATAATCTTGAATATATATCATATGCATATTCCTTACCACTTGTTTTTTCAATTACAGTAGGTATTAAATTCAAATTATCACGCTCCTATATTTATAATAAGCTTAGGGCTTTTTTTTATTCATTATTAATGTCGACAAAATATTAAAATTTTGATAATATATAATTGGTGAGTAACAATGCATAATATAGATAAAAAAATACAAGAAGAATATGACATAGAATCTGAAAAAATTTTTTTTGAAGAAAGAATAAAAATGATTGAAAAAGCAAATTCCATGTTAAATTTATGTAAAGACTTCGATAAAAACTTTGACGTTCAAAATATTTTTATAATAGAAAACAATAAATATAATGAAGTTAGAGCTTTTTATAAAGAAAAAGGAACTTTTTTTCATAAAAAAGGAGGTTCAAAATATTTAAGCTTAGAATTTGCTTTACTTGATTATATGTCAAATATTGTTTCAGAAGCATTCGTTTTATTAAATGATTATTGTTTTGAATTTTGTACTGCTATTAACTATAAATTAGCGCAATTAAATAAAATAAAATTTCAAAATAAAATTAAAAATCCAATTAATAAACTTGCTGATAAAGTTACAGGTTTAAGTGAATCAAAAATAGATTTGATAGAATTAAACTATAAGAAAAAAATCGAAAAATTAAACAAAAAATTAGATAAATATAATCAATTATGTAATAAATTATATAAATTTGATATTACAAAAGATATGTATGAAGTAATTCATTATTCTTTAAATAATTTTATTATGGATGTTTATGATTATGAAACAACTGTAAAATGGTTTTATGAAAGTATTGTTCCAAGGCTACATGAATTAGGTTTTACCGACTTGATTCCAAAGTTAGAAAATGAACTAAATAGTTTAAACGTAAATAATAGTTATAAAAATAAATAATATGATTTGATTTTGAATACAATTAATAGTATAATTTAATTAGAATAAGAGGGATTTTATGGATAGAAAGATTAAAGTTAGTTTTAGAGGAATTGAAGAAATTGAAGTTAGTCCTGATACTACACTTTTAAGTGTAAGTGAAAAGTTTAAAAAGTATTATAATTATCCAATATTAGTAGCTAAAGTTGATAATGAACTTACTGAATTAAGTGAAAAAATAACAAAAAAATGTGTTATAGATTTTTACGATAGAAGCAGTACAGTAGGTTATAGTGTATATGCTAGAAGTGTTCAATTTTTACTTGTTTTAGCTGTAAAAAAACTACTTGGCATGGATGCTGAAGTATTAATAGAACATTCTATTGATAAAGGATTTTATTGTGAAATAACAGGAGTTGAAATAGATAAACCGGTTATTAGAAAACTAGAAGAAAAAATGAAGGAACTATCTAAAGCTGATTATGTTTATTCTAAAATAAGTGTATCTAGAGTTGACGCAATAAAATATTTCAAAAAAATGAAGCAAATGGATAAAGTTAGGGTTTTAAAGTATATCAGTAATACATATATCAATTTATACAGATTAGATGATGTATATGATTACTATTTTAATGAAATGGCATATAGTACAAAAGTTATTAATGATTTTAAATTAACTTACATAAAGGATAATGGTTTTGTTTTAAGCTATCCAAGTATTTATAATCCTGAATGTACTCTTGATTATATTCATCACAAAAAGATTTTTGACACATTTTTAGATTATACTAAATGGGGTAGAATTTTAAAAATAAGCAACGCGGCTGATTTAAATGAAGTTGTATCCGTTGGTTTATATGATGGACTTATAAGACTTGCAGAAGCATATTTTAATGGTCAATTGTCACGTATCGCAGATGATATTTATAACAAGAAAGATCAAATTAAAATAATTTTAATAGCAGGACCTTCTTCAAGTGGTAAAACTACAACTAGTAAAAAACTACAAGTGTATTTATGGAGTAAAGGAATTAAAACACATCAAATATCTGTTGATGATTATTTTGTCGATAAAGAAAAAACACCTAAAACACCTGATGGCGAATATGATTTTGAATGTTTAGAAGCTATTGACATAAATTTATTTAATAAGCACTTAACAAAATTAATAGAAGGTGAAAAAGTATTAATGCCACAGTATAATTTTGTTTTAGGAAAACGAGAATATCATAAAAAATATTTACAGATAGAAAAAGACGATGTAATAATAATTGAAGGAATTCATGGACTTAATGATGATTTAACTATGTCAATTGATAGGTGTAATAAATATAAAATATATTTAGCGCCATTTACTCAATTAAATGTTGATAATCATAATAGAATCCATACTAGCGATACTAGACGTCTTAGAAGAATAGCTAGAGACAACAAATTTAGAGGATATAGTGCTAGTGATACATTAAAAATGTGGGATAAAATTAGAGCTGGTGAAGAAAAATATATTTTCCCATATCAGGATACTGCAGATGCAATAATAAATTCAGCACTTATTTATGAATTAGGTGTATTAAAAACTTATGTTGAACCATTGCTATTTTCAGTTGAGCCAGATGATGAAGTTTATCCAGAAGCAATAAGATTAATTAATTTCTTAAGAAATTTCTTAACTATACCTAGTGATAATGTACCAAATGATTCAGTACTTCGTGAATTTATTGGTGGAAGTTGTTTTAATGATTAGAAAGGAAGATATAAATGATAAAGGTAGCAATTAACGGATTTGGAAGAATTGGTAGACTTGTATTTAGAATAATGGAAGAAGACCCAGAATTTGAAGTCGTAGCAATTAATGATTTAACAGATGCTGAACAATTAGCGCATCTACTTAAATATGACACATCGCATAGAAATTATAGAGTAGATGAAATATCATTTAGTGATAATGAAATAATAGTAGGTAATAGAAAAATAAAAGTATATTCAAAAACAGATCCATCTACTTTACCATGGGGTGAACTTGGAATTGATGAAGTTTTTGAATGTACAGGTTTATTTACTGATAAAGAAAAGGCTTATGCACATATTAAAGCTGGAGCTAAAAAAGTAATAATTAGTGCACCAGCTAAAGGTGATTTAAAAACAATAGTTTACAACGTAAATAATGATATTTTAGATGGAACAGAAGAAGTTATTAGTGCAGCAAGTTGTACTACAAATTGTTTGGCACCAGTATTAAATATAATTGATAAAAATATTGGAATAACTAAAGGATATATGACAACCGTTCATGCATATACTAATGACCAAACAATTCTTGATGTAGCACATAAAAAAGGAATTAAAGCACGTCGTGGAAGAGCAGGAGCAGCTAATATTATTCCATCTTCTACTGGAGCTGCAAGCGCTATTGGTAAGGTAATACCTTCATTAAATGGTAAAATGGATGGTAGTGCATTACGTGTTCCAACTACTGATGGTTCAGTTGTTGATTTGACACTAGAATTAAATAGAAATACAAGTGTAGAAGAAGTTAATAGATTGTTTTTAAATAATCAAAATGATACTTTAAAAATAACATTTGATCCTATAGTTTCATGTGATATTATCGGTTCAACTGTTGGTGCTTTAGTTGATGGACTTTTAACTAATGTACTTGAAGTTGATAATAAACAACTTGTAAAAATAGTTGCATGGTATGATAATGAAATGGGTTATAGTGCTCAAATGGTTAGAACAGCTAAATATTTAGGTAAGTATTTAGATAATTAATTCTATCAATTTGATAGAATTTTTTAAAAGTTTTGGAAGGTGATAGTATGGTAAAAACATTTTTTGAAAATGTATGGATGCAAAGGTTAGTTTTTTCAACACTAATTTTAATAATATGCGTTTTATTATATATTATAATTGATGATATTTTTATAAAAAAAATAATTGGAACTAAATTTAAATTTTTTGATGGGAAAAGATCAAAAACGTATATAAAACTAATTAGAAATATAATTAAATACGTTTTAATAATTATAGCAGTTATTTTAATTTTACAAGTAAACGGAATAAATGTATCTTCAATGCTTGCTGGTGTTGGAATAATAAGTATAATACTTGGATTTGCAATTCAAGATGCTTTGAAAGATATAATAAAAGGATTTACTATTATTTCAGATTCATATTACCAAGTTGGAGATGTAATTAAATATGATAATAATACTGGTAAGGTTCTATCAATAGGGCTTAGAACAACAAAAATAGAAGATATATATACTTTAAATGTTGTTTCTGTTTCTAATCGTAATATAGAAAAAGTTGAAATTGAATCTCACTTAATAAATATTGATGTTCCTCTTTCTTACGATTTAAAACTAAATGAAGCAGAAGCTGCAATAAAATATATAGTGGATAAAATTAAAGTTATAAATAAAGTTGAAAAAGTTGAATATAGAGGTGTAAACCAAATAGCAGATTCAAGCATTAATTATCAAATAAAAGTATATTGTCCACCTATGGATAAGGTTCAAATTAGAAGAGATTCACTAAGATGTATATTAGAAGGATTAGAAGAAAAAAATATTCAAGTTCCTTATAATCAAATTGACGTTCACAGTAAGTAAAATAAAGAATTACTTGTAAAAAATTTGGAAAAGTTATAAAATAAGTAAAGGTGATATCATGAAAAAAAGAGCAGGTTTTACTTTGATAGAATTACTAGGAGTACTTGTTGTAATAGGTTTAATCGGAATAGTTTCATTTGTTACAATTTCAAATACTGTAAAAAGAACAAGTGACAAAGATTATGAAAACTTTAAAGAAAATCTTTATTTAAGTACAGAAACTTACATAGAAACTAATAATGTTGAAATTAATTCTGAAGAAGTAATATCAACTCAAACTTTAATAAGCGAAGGATTTATAAAAGATAATATCAAAAATCCAAAAACAAATAAAAGTATATTAAATGATAGTATTAAAGTAACGCCTAACACTGATCAAAATGGTAATGTTGAATATAGTTATTCATATATAGAAAATGGTGAATAAGATGAAAAAAACAATTAAAGATTATGATTTAAAAAATAAAAAAGTTATAATTAGAGTTGATTTTAATGTTCCTATTAAAGATGGTATCATACTTGATGATAGTAGAATAGTAAAAAGTATAAAAACAATTAAATACGCTAAAGAAAATGGGGCTAAAGTAATTTTAATGTCTCATCTTGGTAGAGTTAAAGACGAAAATGATTTAAAAAATACATTAAAACCTGTAGCAATAAGATTAGAAGAAATACTAAAAACAAATGTGTTGTTTATTGATACTACTAGAGGTGAAAAATTAGAACAAGCCGTTAATAATATGAAACCGGGAGATATTATTTTAATGGAAAATACTAGATTTGAAGATCTAAATGGTAAATTAGAAAGTAGTAATGATGATTCTTTAGGCAAATATTGGGCATCACTAGGTGATATTTTTATCAATGATGCATTTGGTACATCACATAGAGCACATGCTTCTAATGTAGGAATTGCGTCTAATTTACCAAATGGGATAGGATTTTTAATAGAAGAAGAATTAAAATATATTGAGAATGTTTTAAATAATCCTAAAAGACCTTTTAACGTAATTCTTGGAGGCGCAAAGGTAAGTGATAAAATAGGAGTTATTGAAACACTTGTAAAAAAAGCAGACTACATATTAATTGGTGGAGCAATGGCATATACATTTTTAAAAAGTAGAGATATTAATGTAGGTGCATCGATAGTTGATAATGATAGTGTTGAATATTGTAAAGATTTATTAAATAAATATAGTGATAAGATAATCTTACCAATTGACAGTGTAAATGGAGAAACACTAGATTCAAAAAAATCTAGAACATGCTTTATTAATGAAATAAAAAATAATGAAATTGGACTTGATATTGGGTATAATACAATTAAACTATTTAAAAGTTATTTAAGCGATAGTAAAACTATTTTATGGAATGGACCTGTAGGATATTTTGAAAATGAAACATTTGCAAAAGGAACATGCCTTTTATGTGAAGTATTAAAGAGTATTGATGCTATAAAAATAGTTGGTGGTGGCGATACTGGAAGTGCTGTTAAAAACTTAGGATATGAAGATTCAGTTACTTTTATTTCAACTGGTGGTGGAGCTACATTAGAACTTTTAGAAGGTAAAAAAATGGATGGGATTGATGTGATTAATGAACAAGGAAACTAAAAAAACAATTATAAATATTTTAGTATTATTTTTAATAAGCGGATTAGTATTATATTTCTGTTTAAAGGATAATTTTAATGAAACAGTAGATGTACTTTTAAGTTCAAATAAATTATTTATTTTATTAGGAATTTTAATGATAGTAGTTTATTGGATGATACGTGGTGTATCAATGTATAGCATTACTAAAAAGTTTAAAAGTGATTATAAATATAAAAATGCTTTAAGGTTAGTAGTTGAAACACAGTTTTTCCACGCTATAACACCTTTTGCATCAGGTGGACAACCATATGAAATATATTCACTTAAAAAAGAAAATATAAGTATTAGCGATGTTACAAATATTTCTATACAAAATTTTATTGTATATCAAATTGCATTAGTTTTACTTGGTGTTTTTGCATTTATAACTAATTCATTTTTGAATTTGTATTCTAATGTATCTTTATTAAAAAATTTAATTATCTTAGGATTTGCTATAAATACTTTTGTAATAATAGCGCTTTTTGCCCTTACATTTTGTAAAGGATTACATAAAGTTGTTGTAAAATTTATAATAAATGTTTTATCAAAAATGAATGTTGTAAAGAATAAAGATGAAGTTATAGATAAATTAGAAGGAAATTTATCTGAATTTAATGTAGGAGCAAAAAAATTATTACAAGATAAAAAACATTTTATTAATATGATTTTAATTAATTTTGCGTCTTTAATTATTTTATATATGACACCATTAATTTTATTATATTCAATAGGTGATTACAGTAGCTTTAATTTGGTTGAAGCAGTTGTTACAAGCGCATATGTTATGCTTATAGGTTCATTTGTCCCAATTCCAGGTGGTTCTGGTGGACTTGAATATGCATTTATAAAATTTTATGGTAATTTTTTAGGTAGTAGTAAGTTAACTGCAATAATGATTTTATGGAGATTCTTAACATATTATTTAGGTTTATTTACGGGTGCGATTTTATTGGCTTTAAAAAAGAAAGGGTCAACTAAACAAAGGTGATTTAATTGAGAATAGGAATTTTTACTGATACTTATCCACCATATATAAATGGTGTTTCAACTAGCATTGTAATGTTGCAAAAAGCACTTGAAAAATTAGGGCATCAGGTTTTTGTAGTAACTGTAAATGCTAAGGAACATTCATATGTATATGAAGATAAAATAATAAGAATACCTGGTATTCCAACAGGTATTTACGATTATAGATTAACAGGAATTTATCCAATAAGAGCTATAAATAAAATAAAAGCTTGGAATTTGGATGTAATACACTCTCATACAGAGTTTGGAGTAGGTACTTTCGCCCGTATTATTGCAAAACAATTAGATATACCATTAGTTCATACATATCATACAATGTATGAAGATTATGTACATTATATTACTAAAGGATATTTTGATGGAACAAGTAAAAAAATTGTTGCTTATTTAACAAAATTTTATTGCGACAAAACTGCGTCAGAATTAATTGTTCCAACTAAAAAAACATATAATTTATTTAAAGAAAAATATCACTTTGATAAAGATATTTATATTGTTCCAACAGGTATTGAAACAGAACGTTTTCATCGTGAAAATTTTACAAAAGCTCAAATACTTGATAAAAGAAAAAGCTTAGGAATAAGTAACAATGATTTCGTAATACTTTTTGTAGGTAGACTTGCTAAAGAAAAAAATGTAAACTTTTTACTTGAACAACAAAAAATTCTTAATAAAAAAAATAAAAATCTAAAATTAGTTATTGTTGGAAGTGGACCTGATTTAGAACACTTTAAAACAATGTCAAAAAAATTAAAAATAGATGATACAACAATATTTACAGATAAAGTCCCATGGGAAGAAATTCCAATATATTATCAAATTGCGGATGTATTTGTAACCGCATCTTTAACAGAAACACAAGGACTTACATTAATTGAAGCTATTGCTTCTTCAGTACCTGTAGTTGCAATAAATGATTCAAGTTTTAGTGATGTTATTGTTGATGGTTTAAATGGATATTTATTTGATACTAAGAAACAATATAGAAATTATATAAGTGAATTAATAAATGATGAAGATAAGAGAAAATATCTTTCACGACAAGCTAGAGTTTCATCTAACAATCATTCATATAAATATTTTGGCGAAAGAGTGCTTGATGTTTATAAAGCAGCAACAAATGGCAGAACTAAAGAAAAACCTACAAGTTTTTTTGGAAGATTAAAAAGTGTCGTAAAAAGAGGTTACCATGGAAAATAAAATGATCGTAGCAAACCTTAAAAATTATATGAATTATCCTGATACACTTATGTATTTAAATGAAATTAAAGACATAAAAGATGATGTTATATTTATACCTAGTAATATATATTTAACATTATTTAAAGGTTTTAATTTAGGAGTGCAAGATATTAGTTATTTAAATGAAATAACTACAGGTGAAATAACCGCATCTTTAGTTAAATCTATGGGGATAAATTATGTAATGATTTCTCATAATGAAAGATTAATTAATTTAAACGAAACAACAGATATAATTAACAAAAAAATAGATAATGCACTTCATAATGATTTAAAAGTAATTTTTTGTGTAGGGGAAATAGAAAAATGTGATTTTGATATTGCATGTAATATCATTTTAAACAGGTTAAAAGAAACGATTTTTAAAATAGATGAATCTAAAATTAAAAACATTATAATTGCATACGAACCTTTTTATGCAATAAATAGTGGTGTAACACAAGATATTTTGTTTACACAAAAAATTGTAAAGTTTATAAAAAAATCCATATTTGATAGATTTAATACTGAAATTAGTGTATTATATGGAGGTAGTGTTAGTGATGATAATATTGAATCATTAAAAACACTTGAAGTAGATGGATTCCTCATTGGCAAGGCATCCACAAAAAGTATTAGTTTAAAAAATGTAGTAAGAAGTATACGTTAAGTTACTTCTTTTTACTTTTTTTCACTTTTTTCGACAAAACTAGAAAAAAATCGCTATGGCAAAGTAAGTAATGGTAGTAGTATAATTAATTTGTAGAATAAAAAAGGAGATTAAAATATGGAAAAGATTAAGGTAGTAATGATTGATGATAATATAAACTTAGTTGAAATGGTAAAAGAATATTTTAAAGAAAATGATTGTATTGATATTGTTGATGTAGCGTATGATGGACTAGAAGGTTTTAAAAAAATAAGTGAAAATAATAGTTATGACTTAATACTTTTAGATTTAATAATGCCAAAAAAAGATGGTATATATGTTTTAGAACAAATGAAAAAGAAAAATATAACTAAAAATGTTATTGTAGCAACTAGTTATAATTCAAGTGAAGTTATTAGACAAGTTTCTGAATTTGGTGTTAATTATTTTGTACTTAAACCATTTGATTTGATGGATTTAGAAAAGAGAATTAAAGATACATTTAAAATCAAAACACTAGATAACAAAAGTATAGATTTTTATCACAACAATTTACAAATTTCTATAACTAAAATTTTACATGAATTAGGAATTCCATCACACATAAAAGGTTATCAATATATTAGAGAAGGAATAGGTATAATATATGAACATCCAGAAACTATAGGTGGTATTACTAAAGAATTATATCCAGAACTAGCTTATAAATTTGATACTACTGTATCTAGAGTTGAAAGAGCTATAAGACATGCGATTGAAGTTAGTTGGAATCGTGGCAATTGGGATTTGATGGAAGAAATATTTGGACATAGTGTTGATATAGATAAAGCAAAACCTACTAATTCTGAATTTATTGTAACAATTGCTGATAAGTTAAGATTAGAATATCATAAAATATCTGGCTAAAACTTTTAATATGTGTTAAAATGATTGTAGGAGGATATTTATGGCAGTATGTAAAAAATGTGGTAAAAAAATTTCAAATAATTCAAAGTTTTGTACTAATTGTGGGACATCTACTAATGCAGTAGTTAAGAGTAAAACTTATACAAATTCAACTAAAGTAGATGATATTAAAGTGTTTAAAGCATTATCATATGTTGGAATTTTATGGATAATAGGATTATTTATTAAACAAAAAGATGATGTGAAATTAAAATTTCATGTTGGACAAGGTATAATTTTAACTATATATAGTGTAATTGTAAATATGATAACTAATTTTTTACAATCAATAGTTTATGGTATATTTAGAACAGAACAATATGTTTTAGGACATGCAACTGGTGTGTTTAATGTAACTATAGTTGGAAATGTTTTAGCAGGAATAATTTCTTTAATTGGTGGCTTATCTATTTTGATTCTTATGATAATTGGAATTAATAATGCTTTAAATGATGAAGAAAATGAACTTCCAATAATTGGTAGATATTCATTTTATAAATAGTGTAAAGGTAAATAATTATATTTACTTTTTTCTTTATTAAATGCGATAAATTTGATAAAATGTATATTGAGAATAGAGGTAATTATGGGTCCAATAGTAATGTGTGTTGTAAATAATTTAAATGAAAAGAACATTTCATCAGATTTAGATTTTTTATTTAATAATTATCAAAGTACATTTTTAAATAAAGTGGAGAGTAAAACAATTGGGTTACTCGAATTAACTAGTGGTAAAAAGTTAAATAATGTAATAGATGATGAAATTAAAAGTAGAACATTTTTTGAAAATTTAAACTTGAATTATATTTTAAATGATGTCGGCGAGTGTGAAAGAACTCTACATTTAGTTGGGGCACTTAATAGAAATTCATTTAATTATTTGGTTTCTTTGCTTGAAGGTTGTAGACTTAAAAAAATATATGATGTGTATTTACATTTATTTTTATCTCAAGCTGACTTTGTTTATTTAGATAAATTAAACTTAGTACTAAAGAAAGCTGATTTTGGTGTTATTTCAAGTATTTGTAGCTTAGATAGTAGTAAGGATAAAGTTTATAATTTATTAGTAGAGGGTATTGGACAAAATTTTAATGATTATAATCAATTTTTAATGAAGAAAGATAATTTCTCCGAAGCTATATTTGATAAAGATGGAGTTATTAAAGAATCCGATTCTGTAATTTTATTTGATTTAGATGAAGAAATGAATGATTTTTTCGATTTATTTAATAAAAAAAATAGCCCATATTATATAGATTCTTTAGAAATAAATACATTTATGTTTAATAGAAAAAATTCGATTTTTAGTATTGATAACAATGAAAAAATATTTTCGTATTTAAGTGATAAAGGATTAAAACAACTTTTAATAGGTATTGATCAAGAAAGTTTAAAAAAATGTAGAGTAGTGCCTACTAAAAATTTAGATTCAAATAGCGTTACACAAATACTATTAGATGAATTACATGATAGAAATTATGATTTTGTATTTGTATATTATAATGATTCTTATAATATTGAAAAGAATTTAAATAAAATATTAGATTATGTAAATGAAAATTCAGGTATGCTTGTATTGACATCGTGCTATGGTGATAAAAAAATACCATTTTTAATTACTAGTAATGAATTGACATTGAATTCTGGTAGAATGTCAGATGTTGCTCCAACCGTATTAGATTTACTTGGTTTAAGTAAAACAAGTAGTATGGTAGGACGTTCGTTATTATCTAAACCTGAAATAAAATCAAAAAGAAAAATAAAAAAATCTTCGATTTTTATGATTGCTTCAATTGTTTTTATTGTTTCTTTAATACTAATATATACTTGTAGATTTTTCTATTATAAGAGTCGTGAAGACAAATTGATAGAAATATCAGATAGGGGTGTATTATGAAAAAAGGTGTCATAATATGTGCGATTTTAGATTTATTAGCGTTTACATGTTTGTTTTTAGCTTATGGCCCTATATCTTATTTTAGAAATTTACTTATTACTACAGCAATGACTACAAAAAGTCATCATTATCTAGCATACACTTTATATAGTAAAGCAACAATAGAAAAAGTACTTGCAAGTAATTATATGATAGAAGATAGTAATAACTCAAATGACGATATTGATTTTTCTAAAAGTAATAAAACAACTTACGATTCAGTTTATGAAGAACAAATATTAAAAAAAGATAAAGGTAATAGTCTATATAAAATAATTCCACTTTCTGGAAGTGGCTATAAAGGTAATATGGTTGTAATATATGATTCTAAAAGAATTTCTTTAGTTTCAAGTAGATATTTAGGTACTAGAGGTGAAACTTTATCTGCTTTATCTGAAAATAATAATGCAATAATTGGAATGAATGCAAGTGGATTTGTTGATGTTGGCGGACATGGATCAGGTGGAGCTCCTACTGGTCAAGTAATACAAAATGGTAAAGTAGTTTATACTGGTGGTACTACAGGTCACGGTGGAGGACTTGCTGGATTTAATAAAGATGGAGTACTTGTACTAACTAGGGAAAGCGCTAGTGTTGCCATTTCTAAAGGATTAGTAGATGCTGTTGAATTTGGGCCATTTTTAATGATTAATGGTAATGCTTCAAATGTTGTTGGAAACGGTGGATGGGGTATTGCTCCACGAACTGTTTTGGCTCAAAGAAAAGATGGAATAGTATTATTTATTGTAATAGATGGAAGACAACCAGGATATAGTATAGGTACAGACATGGGTGAATTAATTGATATTCTTACTAATTATGGTGCGTATAATGCAGTTAATTTAGATGGTGGAGCCTCTTCAACTTTAACAGTTAATGGTAAATTATATAATAAACCTTGTGGCATAAAAGCAGATGGTTCATTTGGTGAAAGAGCACTACCAAACGCATGGATTGTAAAATAGAGGTGGAATATGAATAACAAAGGGTTTGCAATATCTTCAATTATGTATTCAATATTAGTAGTTTTCCTAATATTATTGTTAGGTATTCTTGGAATGCTTGGCAGTAGAAAAGTAATACTCGATAAAGTAAAAAAAGATTTAAAAGAAAGCCTTGAAACTAGTGGAGATGAAAAAATATGGGATTTTATGTATACAGGCAATTATCAAGAATTTATAGTTCCAAGTGATGGTAAATATAAAATTCAACTTTGGGGCGCTAGTGGAGGAAGTAATGATGTAAGTACTGGTGGATTTGGTGCTTATACTGAAGGATTAATAGATTTAAGTAAAAACACTATTTTATATTTATATGTTGGAGAAAGTGGTAAAATGCAATCTCAAAAAGGTGAAGCAGCACTTACCCAAACTTTCAATGGAGGAGGAGCTTCTTCTTCTAATAGTAGTGCTATTCTTGGCTCTGGAGGAGGAGCTACTGATGTAAGATTAGTAAATAGTACTTGGAACAATTTCGAATCTTTAAAAACTAGAATAATGGTTGCAGCAGGTGGTGGAACTGGAGTAGATTTTACAGTTGATAACAGTTATGATACTGATGCATATACAAATGGTTCTAATGCTGGAGGATTAAGTGGTAATAATGGTATAATTTTAAATGGGTGTGAACATTTAAATGATTCAAGTAATTGTACGTTTGTTACTCATCCAGAACCACTAGGTGGTTCACAAATGTCTGGTGGAAATAATACATATTCAGATACTTCTACATATGGTAAATTTGGATCTTCTGGTTCTACTATAAATTCATCAGGTGGAGGATCTGGTTACTTTGGGGGACAAGGTGGAATTGATTCTGGATTTTCTCCTTCAGGTGGAGGAAGTGGATCATCTTTTATATCAGGTCATGATGGATGTGTAGCAATAGATGAGAATTCAACAAGTAGTAGTATTAGTTTTAAACAGGATTCAAATCATTATTTAGGATATGTATTTACTGAAACTAAAATGGTTGATGGAGAAGGTTATAATTGGACTAATGAAAAAGGAAATTATGAAGGTCAAATTCAACCTGATGGAACTACAACAATTGGACATAATGGTAATGGTCATGCTAGAATTACAAAAATAAATTGACATGTAAATTAATTTTTATTATAATATTAAATATAAAAAACGAAGAACAAGAGGAGTAAATATATTTATTTTTGAAGAGAGTTCATGTGTGGTGGAAATGAATAAAAAGATATATTGAAGGTAGCTTGGGAGTTTATTATTTGAAATTAAGTAGAATAATACGTGTAATTGCGTTAAAATTTTAAGGTAATAATTATAAATTATTATGAATAAAGGTGGTACCACGGATTTCGTCCTTTTTGGGTACCATCTTTTTTTAGGAGGTTTTTATGATTGATATAGAAAATAGCAAAAAATTATTTCAAAGATATGTAAATAAATATGATTATAATGATGAAAAAATATTTTTAAAAGTATATCATACATACCGAGTCTTAGACAATTCTATTGAAATAGCTAAATCACTTAATTTAAGTGAATCTGATGTTTGGGTAGCCGCACTTATTGGACTACTTCATGATATTGGTAGATTTGAACAAATAACAAAATATAATACTTTTAATGATTTAAAATCAGTAGATCATGCAAATCTTGGAATTGAAATATTAAAAGGAAATAATTTTATTGACAGTTTTGTAAGTGATAAGTATATACAAAATATTGTTTTAACAGCAATAAATAATCACAATAAATATAAAATAGAAGATAATTTAGATAAAAAAACACTTATGTTTTGTAAAATAATTAGAGATGCTGATAAATTAGATATTTTTAAAATATTTGTAAACGGAGATTTAGATATGCCTAGAACTAATTCAAACATAAGTAATAGAATTTTATATTGTTATTTAAAAGGTATAGTATTACCAGATAGTTTTAATGAAACTAAAATGGATTTTTATTTGAGAAGTTTTGGAATGTTATATGATTTAAATTTTAAATATAGCATTAATAAAGTAATTAAAGATAAAATACCTGATAAATTAATAGATAGTATTATGGAAAATAATATGCATGAAAAAGATAATTTATTAGAAATAAAAAAAGTATATTATAAGAAAAGAGGAAATTTATGTTAGATAAGAAATATAATGCAAAAGAAAAAGAAGAAAAATGGTTAAATTATTGGAAAGAAAAGAATATATATGATTTTAAACCTGATCAAAGAGAGGTGTTTTCAATTGATACACCACCACCAACTGTAAATGGTAAAATTCATATAGGTCATATTTTTTCATATACTCAAACAGAAATGGTAGCCAGGTATAAAAGACTTAGAGGATACAATGTTTTTTATCCATTTGGATTTGATGATAATGGACTTCCTAGTGAAAGACTAGTTGAAAAAGAACAAGGCAAAAAAGCACATGAAATTGGTAGAGAAGAATTTTCTAAGTTATGCTATAAAACTACAGACAAATATGAAGAGGAATTCCAAAACTTATTTAGTAAGGTAGGGGTAAGTACTGATTGGAATATTCACTATAAAACCGTAAGCCCTTCTACAATTAAAATAAGTCAAAGATCATTTTTAGATTTAATAGATAAAGGACATTGTTATCATAAAGAAAGTCCAGCACTATGGTGTAATGAATGTTTAACATCTATCGCTCAAGCTGAACTTGAAACAAAGACAATTAAGACAACATTCAATTATATTAATTTTAAAACTGTTGAGGATAATGAAGAATTTACAATTGCTACAACTAGACCAGAATTATTACCTGCAATAGTTTCTGTGTTTGTAAATCCACAAGACGAAGAACATAAACATTTAATTGGTAAGACTGCACATATACCAGTACTTGATATAGAAGTACCAATTATGGCTGATGAAAAAGTAGCTATAGATAAAGGTACAGGTGTGGTTATGTGCTGTACATTTGGAGATCAAACAGATATTGAATGGTGGAAAAAATATAATTTGCCACTTAAGTATATTTTTACAAATGATGGTAAAATTATCGATTCAATACCTAATTATGGTGGATTAAAAATTAAAGAAGCTAGAAAGAAAATTATAGAAGATTTACAAGCAGGTGGGTTTGTAGTTAAAATTGAAGAATTAGAACACGAAGTTCAAACACACGAAAGATGTGGAAAAGAAGTAGAATATAGTGTTATGAAACAATGGTTTATAGATACTATATCTCATAAAGAAGATTTCATTAAAATAGGTAATGAAATTAAGTGGCATCCAGCTCATATGCAAAATAGATATAATGAATGGGTTGAAAATATCATGTGGGATTGGTGTATATCAAGACAACGTTATTTTGGAGTACCTTTTCCAGTATGGTATTGTAAAGAATGTGGTGAACCAGTATTTGCTAAAGTTGAAGATTTACCAGTTAATCCATTATCTGACAAACCAAAAGTAGATAGTTGTCCTAAATGTAACTGTAAAGAGTTTATCCCCGAAACAGATGTTATGGATACTTGGGCTACATCTTCAATTACACCTTTAATCAACATGAGATATGGCGAAAAAGATAATTTTGAAGATATTTTAAAACCAATGAGTTTAAGAACAAATGCTTCTGAAATCATTAGAACTTGGGATTTTTATACAATTGTTAAAAGTTTTTATCATTTTAATACTCGTCCTTGGGATAATGTAATGATTTCAGGATTTGTAATGGCAAGTAAAGGCGAAAAAATAAGCAAATCAAAAGGAAATAGTAAAATTGAACCAATGGATGCAATAGAAAATTATTCAGCTGATGTTGTAAGATATTGGGCTGGAACAGGTAGACTTGGTACAGATATAGTTTATAGTGATGAAACTTTACTTAGAGGCCGCAAACTAGTTAATAAATTATGGAATGTTTCTAAGTTTATAGAAATGCATTTAAGTGATTTTGAGGATAAAGAATTTAATGATTATGAATATATAGATAAATGGATATTAGGAAGTTTCCAAGAAATGGAAAAAGGATTTATAAAGTACCTTGATGAATATGAAGTAGGTTTAGCACTTAACACTCTTGAAAAGTTTTTCTGGAATTTCTGTGATAATTATATAGAAATTGTAAAGCATAGATTATATAGACCAGAAGAATTTGGTGATATTCCTAGATATTCAGGTCAAAAAACAGTATATATATTACTTCATAAATTTTTACAAGACTTTAGTATATTTTTCCCATTTATTACTGAAGAGATTTATCAAGAAATATATCATAATAATAAATCAATTCATTTGACAGAAATAAAGCCTTTAGATTTTAGTTTTGAAAATGAAGTAAAAAATGGAGATATTATTAATGAAATAATTTCTAAAGCTAGAGGAGAAAAATCAAATAATAATTTATCGCTTAAAACACCAATTAAATTATTAGAAATTAGTGTAAACGATGATTTGAAAGATGCAATCGAAAAATCTATTAAAGATTTTAAAGCTACTTTGTTTATTGAAGAGTTAAAATTAAATGATATAGAAGAAATTTATTCTATTGATAAAATAGAGTTAGATGATCAAAAAGAAGTATAGAAATCTATACTTTTTAATTTGAGTTAATTTGTAGTTGACAACCATACGTTTGTTTGTTAGAATTATTCTAAGGAATATATAGTTATATTGATTTTTTAGAATGGAGAAACATATGAAAAATGAAATAATAGAGAATGGAACAGAATTGAATCGTATATTTGATAATATAAAAAAATTAATTATAAACAGTAGAGATAAAGTGTATCAAACAGTTAATACTGAAATGCTTTATCTCTATTGGAATATTGGGGCATCAATTATGAATATACAACAAGGAGATAAAAGGGCTGCGTATGGTGATGAAGTACTTGAAAAGTTATCAAAAAAATTAACTGCAGAATTTGGTAAAGGTTTTTCTGCAAGAAATTTAAGAACAATGAGAAAATTTTATATTACGTATCCAATTTGGAAAACAGTGTCTTCCAAATTAAGCTGGTCTCATTATTTAGAATTAATAAAAATTGATGAAGAACCTAAAAGAAAATTTTATTTAAATGAATGTATAAATTCTAAGTGGAGTGTAAGAGAATTACAAAGACAAAAAGATTCGCTGTTATATGAAAGATTAATTTCATCTGCTAATAAAGAGAAAGTATTTGAACTATCTGAAAAAGGGCAAATATTAAAAACAAACAAGGATTTAGTAAAAGATCCATTTGTTTTAGAATTTTTAGATATAAAAGAAAATACAGATTATCTTGAAACAGATTTAGAAAAAAATATTATAGAACATTTAAAAGAATTTTTATTAGAACTAGGTAAAGGATTTAGTTATGTTGGAAATCAAGTAAGATTAACTTTAGGAGAAGATCATTTTTATCCTGATTTAGTTTTCTATAATCGACTTTTAAAGTGTTTTGTCATTATTGATTTAAAAATTGGAAAAGTATCACATCAAGATATAGGACAAATGCAAATGTATGTCAATTACTATGATAGAGAAATAAAGCAAGAAGATGAAAATCCGACGGTAGGAATATTACTATCAACTGACAAAAATGAAACAGTTGTAAAGTATACACTTCCCGAAGATAATAAGACAATATTTTCATCCCAATATAAATTACATATGCCTACAGTTCAAGAATTGATTACTGCAGTTGAAGAGCAAAAACAAGTTTTTAAATTAAAAGAATAAATAAAATATGGAAAACTAATTTATATATTTTTTTATACTTTACAAATTTTGACATTATATAAAAATTAATATTGACTAATAATAAAAATATGTGATATATTAATAATGTAAAAAATAAAGGAGGAAAGATTTATGAAAATGAATAAGAAAGGTTTTACATTAATTGAATTGTTAGCTGTAATCGTTATTTTAGCAATCATAGCATTAATAGCTACTCCAATTATTATGGGTATTATTGATGATGCTAGAACAAATGCTGCAATGAATAGTGCATATGGATATTTAGATGCGGTTGACAAAGCTGCTGTTAAATCAGGATTTGGTACAACTGGAGATCCTTCAACAGCAAATTTTGTTACTTTAAATGGTACATATACTATTTCTAGTTCAGCAACTGAATTAAGAAATACTACAACAAAAGTTCTTGATGTAGCATTTAAAGGTACAGTTCCAACTGAATCAGGAACTTCACTTACATATACTAGTGGTGCACTTACAGGTGGTACTATTGTTGTAAATTCTAAAACTTTTACTATTGGTTCTGATGGTAAATTAAGTTTAGCTAATTAATTAAGAGTAATTGCAATGTAATGACTGACAATATAAAATATTGTTAGTTTTTTGTTGATTTTTAGGTTTTTTATGTGTAAAATTAAGATGGTGGTTTAATGAAAAAATTTAAAAATAAATTGGTGTACGCACTTTCTTTTGTGATTCCTATTGTTATTTTAGGACTAGTATTTTTTTTGAAAGGTTGTTTTACAAAGAAACCTTTTTTTGCATCAGACATGTATTCTCAATATGTTCCTTTATTTGGATATTTAAAGGATTTCATTAATGGAAAACAATCTTTATTTTACTCATTTTCTAAAGGACTTGGCGGTGGAATGTTTGGTACATTTGCCTATTATTTAGCAAGTCCGCTTAATATTATAGTTTGTTTATTTTCAAAAGAAAGTCTTTATATAGGGCTTCTTATACTTCTTTTAATTAAAATAGGATTATCTGGATTGACAATGAGTATATTATTAAAAAATAAAATAAAAGAAAAAAAATTTGTTTTGTTATTTTCAATATGTTATGCTTTAATGGCTTATAATGTAAATTATTATTTTAATATAATGTGGCTTGATGGAATATATTTAGCCCCTTTAGTAGTTTTAGGTATTGAAAAATTAGTGTGTGAAAATAAAAAACTTTTATATGTCATAGCATTATTTTTTTCGATTGTGACTAATTATTACATTGGATTTATGATATGTATTTTTTCTTTAATATATTTTATATATCAAGTTGTTACAAACAATTTAAACAAAAAAGATATTATTAAAGCATTAATTAATTTTATATTTTGTTCAATTTTCGCTGTGTTATGTGCATGTATAATACTAGTGCCAACTGCTTTAGATTTACTTAACAGTACTAAGACAGTTTCGGGGTTTAAAGATGCTGATTTAAGTGTAAATTTAAATATATTTAATATTTTTTCAAAAGGTTACCTTGCAACACATGATTATTATATGGTTTTAAATCAAAATAGTATTAATTGGTATTGTGGGATTATTGTTTTTGTAAATGTATTGTTATATTTTATTAATGATAAAATAAAAAGGAAAGATAAAATTTGTAGTTTGTTGGTATTAGCAATATTTATTATTTCTTTTTCTACACCAGTTATAAACATGATTTGGCATGGGTTTAACAATCCAATATGTTTTAATTATAGATATTCATTTTTGTTTTCGTTATTTTTAATACTTTTAGCAAGTAAAAATGTTTCAAATATAACTATATATCCGTTGCATAAAGAATTATTAATTACAATTTTTTATTTAATCGTCTCACTTGTTGTTATTATTTTAAATTATGATTATGTTTCAAATTATATGGTATGGATAAGTTGCGCTTTGTTTGCTATTTATTTTATATTTACTATTTCATATTACAAATGTGATCTTAATATAAAAAACAAAATCCCATTACTTCTTTTATTATTGACGAGTGCTGAATTGTTGTTTCAATCTTTTTATTCGCTTAGAAATTATGAATATATTTTAAAAAAAGAATATATTGATTTGGCATCAAATAAATACTTTAAAAAACGTGATGATTCATTTTATAGATATTCTGGTACATTTTCTTATGTTCTAAATGAAAGTTTATTAAATAATACTAATTCGGTATCAACATTTCTTTCAACAACTAATGGTTCCAATTTATGTCTGCTAAGTTTACTAGGTATTAGTTCTGACACAAATAAAATAAACTATCAAAGTAAAAATGGAAAGATACTTGATTCTATATTAGGTGTGAAATATATTTATAATAAAGTTGATGACCTTGATTATAAAAAAGTAGATGATTTTTCTTATTATCCATTTACAGGGTTACTTTATGGTGCATTACCTCAACAAGGAGTAGTATATGAAAACGAAAACGCTTTAAGTTTAGGATTTATGGTCAATAATAAAATATTAACTTTTATAAAAAGAATAAATAATGAAAATTATAGTACAAAATTACAAAATATTTTGTTAAATACTATGGTTGATAGTAATAACGACTATTTTAAATTATATGAACAAGAAAACGTTGATAATAACACTTTAAAGGCACAAATTGATAATGATAAATTAATGTATGGACAAATAGATTTTTCATCACCAATAGAAAATGCAGTTAAAATATATATTAATGATGAATTAGTTTCAAATTTAACATATATGGATTCTGGTATTTTTCAAATTAATAATAAATATGAGGGTAATTCTATTGAAGTTAAAACTGTATTAGGTGCAGGTGTAGAGTTGAATTATCCATTGAAGTTATATTATTTTGATAATGATGCATTTAATGAAGATATAGAAAAATTAAAAAATAATCAATTAGAAATAACAAAAATGGGTAATACTTATGTTAAGGGTAAAATAAATGTAGAAGATAATAATGTATTATTTACATCTATTCCATATGAATCTGGATGGACATTAAAAGTTGATGGTAAGAAGACAAAAATTATATGTGTTGCAGGAGCATTTTTAGGCGCAAAACTACCTAAGGGTGAGCATAAAATAGAACTTGAATATCGTACACCAGGATTACTAATTGGAATAATAACTAGTATAATTGGTTTAATACTTACTATATTATTTATAAAAAAAGGTGATAAGTTTGTGAATAAGCTTGTTGATTTATATATTAAATTTGAAGAAATAATTTTATATTTAGTAGTAGGGGCTACTACTATGGTTATAAGCATTGGAAGTTACGCATTATTATCTAAAGTAGTGCATTTACATTATCAAGTATGTAATATACTTTCTTGGATAATAGCAGTAACATTCGCGTACATATTAAATAAAATAATTGTATTTAAAAGTAAAACTAAAGGTAAGAAAGAATTATTTAAAGAAATATATGAATTTGTAAAATATAGAATTATATCATTAATTGGTGAATTAGGTTTTATGTATTTATTTGTATCAATTATAAATATGAATGATGTAATAGCTAAAGTAATTGTTCAAGTACTAGTAGTTATAGCAAATTATGTATTTAGTAAGTTATTTATTTTCAAAAAAAATGTGTAATAATATTTTACACATTTTCTTTTTGGTGTATAATAATTGATATTGGAGGTAATATATGGAAGATTTAATAATCGGAGCTAATGTAACATATAGAAAAGATACTCAACTTTTAGGTAGTGTAGAAGATGCATTGAGGTATAATTGTACTACCTTAATGTTTTATACTGGTGCTCCTCAAAATACCGCACGATTTGAAATAGATGATAACCTGACAAATAAAGCATTTGAATTAATGAAAGAAAATAACATTGATCCAAATAATGTGGTTGTTCATGCCCCATATATAATTAATTTAGCTAATAATATGAGTATTGATAATTTTAATTTTGCTTGCAATTTTTTAAAACAAGAAATTAAAAGATGTGATAAATTAAAAATGAATTATTTGGTTTTACATCCAGGAAGTGCTGTAAAATTAGAAAGAAATGTGGCTTTACAAAATATAGTTGATGGATTAAATAATGTTTTAAGCGAATCTCAAAATGTAATTGTATGTTTAGAAACTATGGCTGGTAAAGGTACAGAACTTGGAATAAATTTTGAAGAAATAAAATTTATATTAGATAATGTTAATTTAAAAGATAAAATTGGAGTATGTCTAGATACATGTCATTTAAATGACGCTGGTTATGACATGGGCAAATTTGATGAAGTATTAGATAATTTTGATAAGTTAATAGGTTTATCAAAAATAAAATGTATTCATATAAATGATAGCAAAAATGAAATAGGTGCTCACAAAGATAGACATGAGAATATTGGATATGGAACAATAGGATTTGATAATCTTATAAAAATAATCTATCATGATAAATTAAAAGGTATTCCAAAAATACTTGAGACACCTTTTGTTGATAGTGAGACTAAAAAAAGAATTTATCCACCATATAAATTTGAAATAGAAATGATTAGAAATAAAAAATTTAACCATAATTTAATAGAAGATATAAAAAAATATTATAAGTAATTTTTATATTTTTCTTTAAATTCATAATATATGTTTATGATTTTGATGTAATTTTCTTTATCTAATTTAGTTTTAAGTTCATTAAATATATTTTTAGGATCACCATAAATAATAGTTTCATAGTCTTGTTTAATATAATTTAATATTATATTAGCTTCAACCTCACTTAAATTTATGTTGTTTTTTAAAGAAAAATTCAATACATCCTCAACATTTAATTTTTTAATATAATTTTTAATTATTGATTTATACATGTTCACCTCAAAATAATATATGAATTATTAATAGAATAATGTATATTATTTGAAATAAAATATAAATAGGGGTGAAAATATGTTTGAAGCTTTACCACTTAATTATGAATATGATGCATTGGAACCATTTATAGATCGTGAAACTATGATTCTTCATTATGATAAACATTATATGAATTATTTAAATAATCTTAATAAATATTTAAAAGAAGCTGGATATAAAGGAACTATGACTTTGCCAGAAATTGTACAAAATATAGAAATATTCCCACTTAATTTAAGAAGTAGAATTTTATTTAATGCAGGAGGAGTATTAAATCACAATTTATATTTTAATCAATTTAGTAATAAAGGTAATAATATACCAACAGGTAGTTTAAAAAATAAAATAGATAGCCAATTTGGTAGTTACAGTAATTTAATAAAAATACTAAAAGATAAAGCAAATACTTTAGTTGGATCTGGGTTTGTTTTTCTAGTATTAAATAAAGAAGGAGACTTGGAAATTATGAATATGAGTAATCAAGAAACACCATATATGTATGGATATAAACCCATTTTAGCACTTGATTTATGGGAACATGCATATTATTTAAAATACAACAACGAAAAAAATAAATATGTTGATGCACTTTTTGAAATCCTAGATTTTGATAATATAGGAGAAATCTATGAAGAAGCGAAAAACCCAAAAACCAATATCAAATAAAAAAATAAATAAATATCATAGAATTCAAAATAATTATTATTATAAATATAAAAAATCAAAAGAAATCGATGAAGTGATTGAAAAAAGGTATAACATATTAATAATCATAATTGTCGCAATAATTACTGTACTATTTGTATTTTTGTTCTATATTCAAATTTTTAAACAAACTTATTATATTGAAAAGGTAGAAAGTTTAAATGGAAATATAATAGAAGGACCTACCGCACCACGTGGACGTATATATGATAGAAATCATAGATTAATAGTTGATAATAAACCTATAAAGGTTATATATTATAAAAAACCAACAGGCATTACTACAAAAAAAGAAATTGAACTTGCATATAAATTGGTAGAGATGCTAGAAGTAGATTATTCTAAATTAAAAGAAAAAGATTTAAAAAAGTTTTGGATTATAAATAACGAAAAAAAAGCAAAAGCAAAGATAACTGATAAAGAGTGGAAAAAATTAAGTGAAAGAAAATTAACAAATGATCAAATAAATGATTTAAAATTAGAAAGAGTTACTGAAAGTGATTTAGAATCATTTGATGATGTAGATAAAGAAGCAGCATACATATATAAATTAATGAATACAGGTTATTCTTATTCTGAAAAAGTGATAAAAAAAGGAGATTCAATTAGCGATAGCGAATATGCAATAATATCTGAAAATATACATACTTTAGATGGCTTTAATACAAAACTTGATTGGGATAGAGAATATTTATATGGTTCTACTTTTAAAACAATTTTAGGAAGTGTTTCAACTAGTGAAAGTGGAATTCCATATGAATTAAAAGATTACTATTTAAATAAAGGTTATACTTTAGATGATAGAGTTGGAACAAGTTATTTAGAATATCAATATGAAGATTATTTAAGAGGAACTAAAGACAAATTTGAAATTCAAAAAGATGGCTCATACAAATTAATTGAAGAAGGGAATAGGGGTAATGATTTAGTACTTTCTATTGATATTGAATTACAAAAAGAAATTGAAAGAATTTTAGAAGAAAAACTACTCGAAGCTAAGGGTGAACCTAATACTGAGTATTACAATAGATCTTTTGTAATAATTGCAGATCCAAATACAGGCGAAATACTTGCAATGGCAGGTAAACAAATAATAAAAGAAGGAGAAGAATATAAATTTTATGATTATACTCCAGGTGTAACAACTTCACCTGTAACAGTTGGTTCAATTATTAAAGGCGCATCTCATATAGTAGGTTATAACACAGATAGTTTAAAAATAGGTGAAATTAGAAATGATGCATGTGTTAAAATAGCAGCTACTCCTGAAAAATGTTCTTGGAAATATTTAGGAAATTTAAATGATATTGATGCTTTGAAATATTCCTCAAATGTTTATCAATTCTTAACTGCTATAAATGTTGGCCATGGTATTTATCAGTATAATATGCCACTTAAAATAGATGAATCAGCATTTGATATTTATAGAAATACTTTTTCTCAATTTGGACTAGGTGTTAAAACAGGAATAGATTTACCACTCGAGAGTTTAGGTTATAAAGGTACTAGTCATTTATCTGGACATTTACTTGATTTTGCAATTGGTCAATATGATACATATACTCCAATACAATTATCACAGTATATTGGAACAATTGCTAATGGTGGTAAAAGAATGAAACCATTTTTACTAAAAGAAGTATATAATTCAAAAAGTGAGGAACCATTATCTGATCTTATTTATAAAACTGAACCCGAGGTTTTAAATAATGTTGAAACAGATCCAATTTATTTGGATAGAGTAAAACAAGGCTTTAAAGCAGTAATGGAATATGGAGGTACTGGATCAGGATATATAGATTCAAATTATAATCCTGCTGGTAAGACAGGTACAAGTCAAAGTTTTATAGATACAGATAATGATGGAATAATTGATACTGAAACCATTACTAATACTTTTGGAGGATTTGTTCCATATGAAGATCCAAGGTATACATTCACAGTTATTTCTCCAGATACATACCATTATGGTAATAATAGTGAATACCAAACTTATGTAAATAAGCACATAAGTGCGGAAGTTTCAAAAAAATTCTTTGAATTTTACCAATAATTTGTTATAATGTATAGGAAACGTTTTAAAGGAGGGAAGTACTATGGCAAAAAAAGGTGAAGCACGTGAAAATATAACTTTAGCATGTACTGTTTGTAAAGAAAAAAATTATCGTACAGAAAAAAATAAAAAAAATACAACTGATCGTTTAGAAATTAAGAAATACTGTCCTAAATGTAATCAACATACTATGCATAAAGAAGACAAAAAATAAGGAGGTAACTTATGATAAATGTAAATGACATTAAAAATGGAATGACTATCATCGTAGAAGGTAATATTTATCAAGTTGTAGATTTCTTACATGTTAAACCTGGTAAAGGTGCGGCATTTATGAAAGTAAAACTTAAAAATCTACGTAGTGGTGGTACTTTAGAAAAATCATTTAATACAAGTGTTAAAATTGAAAAAGCAAATATTTCAAAAGTAAATATGCAATTTTTATATTCAACAGGTGATACATACAATTTCATGAATATGGAAACTTATGAACAAGTTGAACTTACTTCTGATCAAGTAGGTGATGATAAAAATTATCTAACTGAAAACCTACTTGTAGACATAATTTTTTATAAAGGAGAAGTTTTAGGACTTGTATTACCTGATAAAGTTGAAATGAAAATTACTCATACAGAACCTGCTGTAAAAGGTAATACTACAACTAATGCTACTAAAGATGCTGAATTAGAAACAGGATATACTGTAAGAGTTCCTTTATTCATTGAAGAAGGAGAAGCAATTTTAATTTCTACTAAAGATGGCAAATATGTGTCAAGAGCGTAAAAATGAGTTAATCTCATTTTTTTACTTGACATGATCGTTTAAAATATGATATGATATTCATCATTCGTAAATTATGAATGGGGTGTTGATTTTATGGAAAGTTTTAGAAATAATTGTGTAGATATTAATGTTGGAATAGGTACTTTAAAAATATTTAAACCAGCACATAGATTTCAAAAATTAGAATTAAAATATAATTCATTGAAACAAGTACAAAGGTATGAATATACACCTTGGGTTTTACATGACGAAATTTTTATTTCAAGAAATAAAAGATTATCTACAAGTCCATTGATTAAATATGAATATATTAATTCTTATACTAAAATAAAAGATGACACTCCTATTGATATAATTAATCAATATAATGTTTACAAAAGAGAATTTATTAAATTAGATGGTTATAAAGAAAAAATAATGAAAAAAGTCGCATAAATTAATATGCGATTTTTTTGGGTTTTAACTTTACAAAATTCGACACATTTGTTATCATTATAAAGTAGGCGTTTGGAGTGTGTTAAAAGTGAAAAAAGTAAATAATAAAGTTAAATCAAGTAAAAAGAAAATAATAATACCAATTATCATTTTAGTTTTTATTGTAATTTTTGATTTAGTTTTTATTCATGTAATGAAAAATAGAGAAGTAGATTCAAAAGCAGATTTAAAATATATAAAAACAAATTACGAAAAATTTGAAAAAGAAGTTGAAGAATTTTCAAAATCAAGAGACGAATTTTACGCAAATAAAGATAATGACTTTTTCATTGAGTCTATGAGTAGTAGAGTGTCATTTTGGAATGATTTTATAAAATCTTATGGAGAAAAAATTGATACTATTTTCAATATATCTAAAGGATTAGAAAAAAAATGTATGGACTTTTATGCTGATAATTCTACTAATGAAAAATGTAATAAATTTAATAGTAATTACGAAGTAGCAATTAATTATTATATTACTGATATTAAACTATTTAATAAATTTGCTGAAGAATATAATAAAAATGCAAAAGATAAATTGAATGTTGTTGATTTAAAGTATAAATATATCGATTCAAATAAAGATGGTGTTAAAACTGGTAAGTTAGAAGGTGACGATGATGCAGAGTAATTTAGATATAGTAGATATTGAAGATCAAAAAATAGGGGATTTTGATTTTGATAATAAATCTAAGAAAAAGAATAAGAAAAAACGCAGTAAATTATGTATAGTTTTATGGATTTTTGTAATACTTGGCGTAATTGGTTCTAGTACTGTTCTAACACTTTTATATGGCCCTTATGATAAATTTAGAAATTGGTTAGTTACCACTGCTATGACTACAATGTCACATAGATATTTAGCAACTTGGTTTTATGGAGAAGATGAAATTAATAAAATACTTTCAAATAATAGAGTAATTGAATCAGGTGAAAGTACTAATACAGATTTGATTAAGTTTGTAGATTATGATTCAAGCAATGTAATATATAAAAATAAATATGAAAAAGAATTATTAACTAAAGATAAAGATAATAATCTATATAAACTTATAAATATTAACGAAGGTAGTTTAAGAGGTTATTTAGTCGCTATTTACGACCCATCTAAAGTAAAAATTGGAGTATCTAAAAACCTTGGTTCAAGTGGTCAAATGCTAACTACAATAGCTAAAAACAATAATGCTGTTATTGCAATGAACGCAAGTGGATTTATAGATCCAGAGTATAATAGTAACGGTGGACAACCACATGGATTAGTAATCAAAGATGGTAGAGTTGTATCAAATAATGTAGCCGCACCAGTTGGTGGTGGAATTATTGGATTTGATAAAGACAACAAATTAATACTTGGTAAAATATCTAAAGATGAAGCACTTAATAGAGGCATTAGAGATGCTATAGAATTTGGACCATTCTTAATTGTAAACGGAACTCCATCATTTATCCGTGGTAATGGTGGATGGGGTTCAGCACCAAGAAGTGCTATAGCCCAAAGACAAGATGGAATAGTTTTATTCTTAGTAATGGATGGTAGAGATTACAAAAGTGGAGTATTAGGTGCTGACATGGTTGATATGACTGAAATTTTACAAAGATATGGAGCATATAATGCCGCAAATTTAGATGGTGGTACATCTAGTGGACTTGTAATAAATAATGAACTTATAAATAAACCGGTTAATGCATTAGGTCAATCATTAACACGTGCTATTCCAGATGCTTGGATAGTAGTTGAATAAATGTTAATTCATTTATTCTTTTATTTTTTTTGAAAATGTTATATACTATTATATAGTAGGAGAGATGTTATGAAAAAGAAAAAAGGGTTCACATTAATAGAATTACTAGCAGTAATAGTAATACTAGCAGTATTAGCAGTAATAACAGTAGTAATAATAGGTAATGTAATCGAGGATGCAAAAATAA
>JAFUCZ010000003.1 GCA_017459425.1 Bacilli bacterium | reverse complement strand
GTTACAGTACCACATGTTACCCTAAAAGCACCTGGAGATAAAGTAGAATACAGATTTAAAGTAGTAAACGAAGGAGAAATAACAGGGTATATTAATGAACTAACAAATATCGGAATAGGAACAATAACATATGGAGCAGGAGAAACATTAACTGCAGAACAAAAAACATCATTCCAAAACGATATACAAGTAACATTAACATATAACGACCAATTAAAAACACGTTTAGCGTATAATGATGAATTAAAACAAAATGAAGAAAAAGAATTAATACTAACAATACAATACATCAAAAGAGAAACAGAACAAGTATTACCAACAAGTGATGTAACATTTACAAATATTACAGCAAGTATAACATATGGACAAGATGAAACAAGTAAATCAGGGAATGGAATGGCACCTTCTGCACCAGAAGTAAAAGGACCTCAATCTATTATATTAAAAGTTGGAGATTTAGTTGAGATGATACCTTCAGAATTACCATTTAATACAGATAAGAACTTAACAGGATATACAGATGTTCAAGAAATAACGCCAAAAGAATTAAAATTATGGAGAGTAATAAGAGTAAATAATGATGGAACATATGATGCGGTGTCAGAATATGTATCTTCTACGAAGGTATATTTTAGGAGTACAACTGGATATAAAAATTTTGTTGGATATCTTAATGTATTGGCAAGTAAATATAAAAATGACAAATACACAGTTGGAACTAGGCATATGGGATATAATGGACAAACACAAAATATAAGCAACACTTCTTATTTTGATGGAACAACTACAAAAGCTAGTAACTGGGGTGGAACTAACACTATAACATCAGCAGAAGAAAAATTAGGAAAAGGGGACGATTTATATACAACTGATTATGAATTAGTAAAAAAAGCATATGGTGGAACTGATCAAAGCTATGCTAGGGCATATATGGTTAATACTAGTACTTATATGAACTATTGGTTGGCATCTCGTCAATTTGCTGGATCTTCAGATAACTTTTCGTTTTATGGACGTGATGTTACTTCAAATGGTAATGCGTCTGCAGCCATGATGAGACAGTATCTACGTAGTAAATGGACTTATGATAATCCATCGTATGCGCTTCGTCCAATAATAACTTTAAAATCCGATCTTGTTGCACTTGGAAGTGGAACTAGCGGTGATCCATATGTATTACAATAACCTAAAAATATTTAAGTTAAAACTAATATAGTTTTAACTTTTTCATATTGAAATATTGTTTATTTTTAATATAAATTAATATAATTTAATATATTTGATAATTTATAAAAAATATAGTATAATTATTCTATGAATGGAGATGGATGATGAAAAAGTTTTTAAAAAAGAATAAAATGAAAGTTATGCTTATTACAATTGCAGCAGCAATTTTATTATTTGTTATTATAACATTATATTTATTGTTCTTTTCATCAAAGGGTGGCAAGTATGGTAATAGATTAGATGATGTAAAAAAGGTTGAAATAAGTAATAAAACTGTTACTAAAATAAAAGATAGCTTAAAAGAAAGTGATTATATTACAGAAGTAGAATATCATTTAGAAGGTAAATTAATTAATATATTAGTTACTGTAAATGCTGATGCAGATAGAAATTCGGTAGTAAATGATTCTTCTAAAATATTAGATTCATTATCTGATAAAGTAAAAAAAGCATATGATGTACAAGTATTGGTTGATTCAAAAGAAGAAAGTGAAAATTATCCAATAATTGGTTATAAACATAAAACTAGTGACAATTTTGTATGGAGTAAATTTTAAAAGGTGGTAATATGAATAAAAAAAATATATTAATTATTGGTATTGTTGCCATTGTTTCTCTTTTAATAGGTGGAGGTGTTTATTATTCTTTAACTAAAGAAGATAAAATATCTACATTAAATTTACTTGAAAAACAATGGATAGAAAGAAATAAAAATAATATAGTAGATTTATCTATTCCAAGTGACATACCTATATTTGATTATGAAGGTAAAGGAGTAATGTTTGATTTCATTTCAGATCTAGAAAAAGATACTGGTCTTGAATTTAATAAAGTTTCATATGATTTAAATAGTAGTCCTAATACTTCTTATTACTATGGAGTATCAAAAAAATTAGATGATTCAAGCATTTTATTATATGAAGATCATTATGTTTTATTAACAAAGAAAAACATAACTTACTCAAGATTATCTGATATTTCATCACTTACTATAGGTGTTTTAAATAACGAAATGGATGAAATTAATAGATATATGAGTGGAGCAGATGTGACATATAAATCATATGATAGTGTTGATAAATTATTTGAAGATATAAAAAATGATGAAAGTGAAATAAAAGCTATAGCTGTTCCAAGAACAATCTATCTAGATAAAATCTTAGGTGAAAATAAATTAAATATCGCATATCATATTACTGATATGAAATCATATTTTACATTACATTTAGGTGATGATAGTAAATTAAATACTATAATAAAAAAATATTTTAATAAATGGAATTCTCAAAATTTTGAAGATTCATTTAATAGCAATTTTTCTACATGTTATTTTACATTTAATGGAATAAACGAAAAAGAAAAATCAAAAATTAAAAGTAAAAAATATTATTATGCATTTGTAGAAAATAGGCCATTTGATACGCTTGCAAGTGGTGAATTGACAGGTATTAATAATGAAATTTTATCAAGTTTTTCAAGTATTGCAGATATTGAAATAAATTCAAAATCATATAATAGTATTGAATCACTAATAAGCGATTTCAATAAAAATAGAATTGATTTGTTTTTAGGTAATACTGCAGTTAATAAATTTGATATGGATGTAAATACAACACCATCTTATATTCCAATGGATGTTGCAATTATTTCAAATAGGGATAACAATATAACTATTAATTCTGTTTCTTCATTAAATGGTATTGAAGTATTTACTATAAAAACAAGCAAAATAGCTGCTTATTTAGAAAGAAACGGAGTTAAGGTTAAAACATATGATAATATTGATTCATTACTAAATAACATTAACAATGATTCTATTCTAGCGCTTGATTATGAAAACTATCAATATTATTCAAGAAATAAATTATCTAGCTTTAAAGTCGACTTTATTGATTATACAAGTGATTCATATGGATTTGTAGTTAGAGATATAAAAGATAATAGTGTATTTTATGATTTCTTCGCATTTTATTTATCTTTTGAAAATTCTAAATCATTTATAAATAATGGATTATCACATGTATCATTAAATGTTAATTCAAATATGACTATTAGATATATGTTACTTATTTTAATTGTTGTAGTTTTAGTTATATTAGGATTTATGGCATTTAAATATTTCAAAAAAATCAAAGATAATAGTCCTTCATATACTAAAGAATCAAAATTAAAATATATTGATATGCTTACATCTTTAAAAAATAGAAACTATTTAAATGACCATGTTGAGTCATGGGATAACAGTGAAGTATATCCTCAAACAATTATCATAGTTGATTTAAATAATATTGCATATATTAATGATAATTATGGACATCAAGAAGGGGATAATGTTATTAAAGAAGCTGCTAATATATTAATTAAAACACAAATAAAAAACAGCGATATAATTCGTACTGATGGTAATGAATTCTTAATATATTTAGTTGGACAAGACGAAAAAGAAATCATTGCTTACATAAAAAAATTAACTAAAGAAATGAAAGAGTTAGCTCATGGCTTTGGAGCTGCAATTGGATATAGTATCATAAATGATGGAATTAAAACTATCGATGATGCTGTTAATGAAGCAACTCTTGCTATGAAAGACAATAAAGAGGAAATATAATGGAAAGAATAAAAAGATTGCTATTAAAAATGATAAAACTAATTAATAAGCCAGAAATGCTCGTTTTACCTGGACATCTGGCCTTTTTCCTTGTTCTATCAATTGTTCCTATTATTACTACAATAGGTTATATAGCGTCTTTTTTTTCTATTTCACTTGATAATGTTATCAATTTGATGAGTTCAAGTTTACCTAGTGAAGTTAATGAAATTTTAATTCCTTATATCACAGGTAAAGGTGCGGATATAAGTGTATTATCATTTACTTTCATTGGTTTTATACTTGCATCAAATGGTGCTCATTCTATAATTGTTACTTCCAATCAATTATATGAATTAGAACAATCATCATATTTAAATAGAAGAATTAAAGCTGTGTTTTTAACCGTTTTATTAGTGTTGCTTATTTTGTTTATACTTTTAGTACTTGGTTTTGGAAATAAAATAATTACATTATTTTTAAAAAATGGATTTTTAAAAGGTATAAGTGGATATATATTAATGATTATAAAATGGCCTATAGCTTTAATAGTAGTATTTATAATTATTAAAATATTATATACGGTAGCACCTGACTCATATATTAAAAGTAAATATGTAAATCGTGGTGCCTTAATAGCAACAATAGGAATAACATTTGTTACTGCAATTTACTCATTCTATGTATCAAATTTTTCTAATTATGATATATTTTATGGTGGTTTATCAAATATTATAATACTTATGATGTGGGTTTATATTGTTTCCTTTACATTAGTTATTGGTATAGCATTTAATGCCTCTTCATATAAAATAGAAAGTAGTTCAAAAAAATAAAGGCCTTACCACATAAGGTCTTATTTTAAATGTAAAGTAAGAAATTGAAATTATTGATTAAAAGTGATATACTTATTTAAGTATTATTAAGAGGTGATTTATTTGAAAGAAAAAGTAAAAGGAATAAATTTTAATAAAATTAAAAATCGTATCGTTAGATATTTTAAACATAACATTTTATTTATAGTGTTTGTACTAACAAGTGTAGGTAATTCATCGCTTCTTAGATTTTTAACTTTAAAAAATTATTTTGAAATTAAACCTGTTTTAGCTGATACTGCAGTCGTTATTATAATAGGTGCATTTAGTTATTTTTTGAAACCCAAAAAACGATTCGCATATTATATGATATTTGGTTGTATATTTACCTTTTTATGTATTGTAAATTCAATGTATTATACTAATTATTTATCTTTTGCAAGTGTATCTTTATTATCAACTTCATTACAAGTAATAGATGTAGGGGATGCTGTTGTAAAAAATGTTATGGAAATAAAAGATTTTTCATATCTATGGCAAGTGTTCGCTCTTATTTTTGCGTATAAAGCATTAAAGAAGAAAAAGAAAATAGTTAATGCTCACGAGGTAAAAAAAGTAAAAGTTATTCATACACTTATTGCTGGATTAGTATTTTTAGGTATGTTTATATCAACACTAACTAGTTTAGATATTGGAAGACTTAGCAAACAATGGAATAGAGAATATATAGTTATGAAGTTTGGACTATATACTTATCAACTAAATGATATAGTATCTAGTATAAAACCTCAAATAAGTGGTATGTTTGGATATGATGAACATGCGAAAACATTTAGAGAGTATTATGAAAAAAACTACAAAGAACCAGAACAGAATAAATATACCAATATTTTCGAAGGTAAAAACCTACTTGTAATTCATGCTGAAAGCGTTCAAAACTTTACATTAAACACATCATTTAATGGAGTAGATGTAGCTCCAACATTAAAACGTCTTGCAAATGAAGGATTATATTTCTCAAATTTTTACGCACAAGAAAGTGTTGGAACAAGTAGTGATAGCGAATTTACTTTTAATTCTTCTTTATTACCAGCTTCAAGTGGAACAGTATCAATAAATTATTGGGATAGAGAATATGTTACAATTCCAAAACTACTTGGAGAAAAAGGATATTATGCATTTAGTATGCATGGTAATAATGGAACATTCTGGAATAGAGCTAACTTCCATAGTTCATATGGATACAAGAAATTTTACAATTATAAGACAGATTTTAATATAGATGAAACAATTGGTTTAGGACTTAGTGATAAATCATTCTTTAAACAAGCAGTACCAAAAATAAAAGATATTACAGAAAAAAATCAGAATTATTATGGTACATTAATAATGCTTACAAATCATACTCCATGGAGTGATATTGATGATTTTAGTGATTACGCAGTTGATTATAAATATGAAGAAACTGACGACGAAGGAAATACTGTTCAAAAGAGTGCTCCTTATATGGAAGATACAATATTAGGAAGATATTTTAAATCAGTACATTATGCTGATGAAGCAATAGATCAACTTATTAATGACTTAGATAAAGAAGGATTACTTGATAATACAGTTATTGCAATTTATGGTGATCATGATGCTAAAATTAAAAAAAGCGAATACCTAAGGTATTATAATTATGATTATTTAACTGATTCAGTTAAAGATAGTGATGATCCAACATATGTTGATATGGATTATTATGATTATGAATTAAATAGAAAAGTGCCATTTATTATTTGGTCTAAAGATATTGAACATGAAGAAGTTTCTAAAGTAATGGGAATGTATGATGTTTTACCTACTTTAGGTAATATGTTTGGATTTAATAGTAAATATGCACTAGGACATGATATATTTAGTATTGATGAAAATGTTGTTATATTCCCAGGTGCTAATTGGTTAACAGATAAAATGTATTATAACCAACAAAAGAGTGAAGGAAAATTACTGGATTCAAATGAAACTGTAAGTGTTGATTATATAGAAAAATATTGTAAACTTGCGGAAGAAGAATTATCTATTTCTAATTCAATAGAAGTATATGATTTGATACGTAAAACTAAAGAATCCCAAAGTGTAATTGAAGGAGGATATTAAATTGAAGAGTGGAAAGAGGAAAGTAAATAAAAAAAAGGTTAGAAAATTTATACTAATACTAGTTTTAATTGTAGTTTTATTATTTATTGCTATATGGCAGGGAAAACAATTGCTTTTCCCTGAAAAGGTAGCTCAAACTGTAAAAGTAGTTGATAAAATAGATGAGTATGGTTATAGCTTAAATGAAAATGAAACTGAATATTATAAATCATTATTTAAAAAATTAAAGAAAGAATTATCTAAAGAAAGTTATGATGAAGAAAAATATGCTTCACTAATAAGTCAATTATTTTTAGCTGATTTTTATTCTTTGAATAATTCAATAAATAAAAATGATGTTGGCGGCATGCAATACGTATATGAACCATTTCAATCAGATTTTGTAAACTTAGCTAAAGAATCAGTTTATAGCACTGTTGAAAATAATATTTATGGCGATAGAAAGCAAAAATTACCTACAGTAAGTGAAGTAGTAGTTAATGAAATAAGACAAGAAAGCTATGAATATGGTGAAAAAACTGATGAAACAGCTTATACTATCGATTTAACAATAAAGTATAAAGAAGATATGGGTTATCAAGAAGATGCAACTTTAAATATAATTCATACTGATAAAAAATTAGAAATTGTAGAAATGAAATAAATCTATCGCATGATAGATTTTTTGGCTCTAAAAACTTAAGTGGGAAAAAATAAAGAATAGTCTCCGAACTTCAGTGGGGTCTATAAGTATATTAAATCTACAAGTTTTATTGGGGCACGTGGTAGAAAAAACTACAACTTTTAGTGGGGTTGTAGTTTTTTTAAACTCCAAGTTTCATT
>JAFUCZ010000027.1 GCA_017459425.1 Bacilli bacterium | reverse complement strand
CCATTTTCACTGCTTTAATTTTTTCTTCTCTAGTAAAGTTTCTATATTCTCTTGCCATATATTTCCTCCTTATATTAATTTTACCATACAAAAAATCTGCACGTTTTTTTATTTCGTGTAGATTTTCTTCAAATCACTTCTTAGTTACTTTTTTTAAATATCTGTTGGTGCGAAATATGGTATTATATTTCGCATTATTCCATATAAAATAACAATAAATAAAATTATATACCAAAACCAATTTGGTATTTTTTTTATAATGCTTTTTTTATTATATAATTTACAATATAAATTATTAAAATATAAGAATATAATGAACGGTAATGTTATAAATAACAATGGATTATATCTATATGCCTGATAAAAATCTAATTTTAATATTGATAATAACATTCTAGTTAATCCACATCCTGGGCAGTGAAACCCTGTAATATCATGAATTGGACAACCTATATAAATATTAAATGCTGAGCCTAAAACTAAATATAAAACTAATATTATTAAAAATATTAAAATTTTTATAACTATTTTTTTCATTATTAAAAAAGTAGCATTATGCTACTGTTGTATTATTAGTTACCATTTTATTTAACTCAACTTGAACTAAAGCATAAACTACAATACTTAATCCAAATATATCAAGTATTAGATATAATACAGAATTATCAGTAACTGGAAGTCCATGTTTTTCTTGAGCTTTTGCAGTTAATTGTCCCATTTTGTATGCCCAATAAATTCCATAGATTCCACAAGTTACAAGTGTAAGCACAAATGCTAAAGCACCTGATGAAAATTCTTGATCATCTGCAGCTTTTTTAACATCATCAGTTAAAACTATAAACCAATAAATACCGTAAATACCACATGTAACAATTGTTAAAATTATTGATGTTACTATATTCCTTTCTGTCATTTTAAAACACTCCTTTCACTAAATTAATTATATCATCAAACATTAATATAATCAACATCTACTTTACATCTTTATAGTAATCCATATATTTATATCCCATACGCTCATAAACATCATGAGCTCTAGGTAAATTTAAGACTCTTGCAAACAATAAATTATAAAATTCATCAAATAAAAATATAGAACAAATTATAATAACTACAACTAAAAACTTTTTAGAAAATTTAGTTGATAAGTATATACAAAATGGTATAATACAGTACATTAAAAATAAAGCCGATAAACCAAAAAATGTTACACTTCTAAGACAGACAAAGCCATCAATATTTAAAAAATTTAAAATTTCTGTATTATAATCCCAACATCTAATACCATTACCCAATTTGTACATTGCATACCCTGATATATATTCTAAAATACCTGTAGATAAAGCTGCTATTAAAAAAACTAAAATTGGTTTCTTTTTAAATTTTCTAGTAAGCAATATAATCATTATAGATCCGGTCGCATAAATATTTATCCATGGTAAAAAGTTAGCCCCTCTATAATAAAATGTCTTCATTCCACTATTAAAAAAGTAAAAAATAAATTCATATACCCATCCAAATAGTCCTGAAATTACTATAATTAAACAAATTATTTCAATCATTTGATATTTTTCTAATTTTATTTCATCATTTAAATATTTTTTTAAAACTTCCTTCATACAAACCACCAATTAATTCTTTAATTTTATAATTTTTTCTTTACCTTTTAAAATTTTTTTGTTATTTTCATATAATGAAGATTCTATTTTATCAATAGAATTAAACAATTTAACAAATTCATCAGTATCCTTTAAATTATAGTAATTATTTAATAAATTACTTTTTAAATTATTTATTTCATTTAATGAATCTATTATAATTTGAGTATTTTTATCTAATACACTATCAATATTTGTAAGTGATGATTCTATTGATTTAAAATCTATATATTTTTCTTTCTTCTTATTTATATTAACGATATTACTCATTTCTCTAATGCCATTAAAAATAAAAATACTGCTAACAAGTCTAGATATTACTTTACTTTTAAACCAATTAAATGAAATAACACCTAAAGTTGTATTTAATATTGTATTAGTAAGTCTATTTACTAAATGAAAACTATTTTTATATGAAATATTTGTTCCAAGATTATCTTCAAGTGTTTTTAATTGTTTTTCTTTTGCTTTTATATCACCATCTAGAATATCTTTTACTTTATTAATATCAGATACATGTATTATGTCAGTTTTGCTTATTTCTTGTTTTTCTTCAATATGATATCCCAACTGTTCTTTTTGTTTTAATTCTATTTTATTTTGTAATTTAATTTGAAGTTCTTCTATACTAGAATTTATTAAACTATTATTTAAAACCTCAGATTTTTGTTTTAAATCAATTACTTCGTACTCATAATTATATAATGAATATAATGGGGCATCACTTATTTTAGAAGATAAAGAATTAATATCGGTTTCTATTTTGTTTTGTAGATTAATAAATTCTTCTTCATTCTTTTCTTTTAATCCGAATTCATTTTTTTTGTTTTCTATCTTTTTCTCAACTATGAAAAATTTTCTATCTAATAAATCATTTTTTTCTTTTGTTTCTTTAGTATCTAAAAATTGATGCATTTCAAATATTTTTTTCTGTGTTTTTTTTATTTCTTCATTTTCTAATTTCTCACTTTTTAATTTTTCTTCTAAATTAGTTACTTCTATTTTTTTAGTAGCTTTATTTACATGACTATTAATTACATCTAAATTTGATTCTATTTTATCTTGTTTTTTTGTACTTTCTTTTAAATAAGCACTAGCTACTTTTTTATTAGATAAATCCTTATTATTTTTTGTTAATAAATTTTCAAATAATCCAGCAAATAATCCAAGCGTTACTTTAAAAAACACTTTAGGTTTACTATATATTTTATTCTTTTCTTTTAATTTTTTTTCTTCTAATAAACGTTTTAATTTAATTTCTTCTTCTTTTTTTAATTTAATAATTCTTCTTTCTTTAATAAGTTTAAATGTTTTAATACGTTCTTTTATACTTCCTTTTACTTCCACTAATATTCACCTCGCTTTATATTTACTACTATAAATATTATATATTATTTTAAAACTAAAATAAAGATTTAAGTTAAAACTTAAATCTATTTAATTTTACCAATTTTTGTAAATGGAAAAAATCTAATATCGGCAATACCTAAAATATCTTTTTCACTTACAAGACCAATCATTCTACTGTCACTTGAATTTTGTCTATTATCACCAAGTACAAAATAATATCCTTTAGGAATTGTTTCGTAATTTAATTCACTCAAATCAAAATCGTATGTTTTACCATTACCGTAATTATCAGTTACCAATTTGTTATTTATATATAATTTATTGTTTTGATATTTAACATGTTCACCTGGTAATCCAATAACTCTTTTGATTAATCTTTTATTATTATATTTAAATACAACAATATCAAATCTATCATAACTTTTATCATATTTTTTTAGCAATAATAAATCATTATTAGATAAAGTAGAATACATTGAAGATCCATCTACTCTAACAGGTGTAACAATAAATGTTCTAACTAATATAACAAGTACTATTACAACTAAATATGGTACAATTTCCTTAATTATTTTCATAAACACCTCCAAAAAAAAGGCATTATTTTGCCTCTTTTGAAACCACGTCTCTTCTTTCTTTAATTCTAGGTTGGCTCTTTAGAGTTCTAATATAATTTAATTTAGCACGTCTAACTTTACCTTTTCTAACTACAGTAATTTTATCAATTACTGGTGAATTAACTGGAAATGTTCTTTCAACACCAACACCAGAAGAAATTTTACGAACTACAAAGTTTTTACTAATTCCACCACCTTGAATAGACATTACTAGTCCTTCAAAAGCTTGAATTCTTTCTCTTTTTCCTTCAACAATTTTAACATCTACCCTAACAGTATCTCCAACACGGAATTCAGGGATATCTTCTCTTAATTGTTTACTTGTAATTTTTTCAATTAAATTCATAGTCTTCTCTCCTTTTTATAAATCTATGATCATAGGTATCCCCATCGGATCACGACTAGATAATTTTACCACAAATAAATATTAATTTCAAGTATTATCGTGATTTTCCTTTAGTATCTTCATCTGTATAATAATTTATATACATTAGTTTTGTTTTTAATTCATGTTCTAACAAATCTATTTTTTTTAATAATAAATTTGTGTATTTTTTTTCTAAATAAAGTTGATATTTATTTATAACTATTCTTCTATATCTTTCTAAATCATTTAAAGCAAGTTCAATTACTCCGCTATCTTCATCATCACTATCAAGTATTTGAACGACATATTTTAAATACATATCTAATTTTCTTTTAATTTTTTTCTTTAAAATATTATTTGTAAGTGATAATTTAACAACGATTAATTTATTAACTTTTACACCATTATATTTTACTTTGTTTTTAGGTGTAAATTTAAAACCTCTTAGTTTTTTATAATCTAAATAATTTATTTCAAAATATACATTTTCTTTTGATATAGAATAATATTTTTTCATAAACTCAACTCTTTTCTAATAAATCAGGTCTTCTTTCTTTTGTTTTATTTATTGCTTGTTCTTTTCTAAATTCATCTATTTTTTTATGATTACCAGATAGTAATACTTCAGGAACTTCCATCCCTCTAAAATTATTTGGTTTAGTATAAACTGGATAATCAAGTAAATTATTATTAAATGAATCATTGATATGTGACTCTCTATCTATTACTCCATCAAGAAGTCTTACAACACTATCAGTTATTATCATACTTGGAATTTCTCCACCTGTTAATACATAATCACCTATACTTATTTCAACATCAGCTAAAGTTCTAATGCGTTCATCAAATCCTTCATAATGTCCACAAATAAGTATTAAATGTTTTTTATTTGCTAAATCATATGCAATATGTTGATTATATGTTTTACCTTGTGGAGTTAAAAGTATTACACAACTATCACTTGTTTTTAAAGCTTCTACTGCATCAAATATTGGCTGTGGCATTAATACCATACCACTTCCACCACCAATTGGATAATCATCTACTTTTTTATGTGGATCACTCGAATAATCCCTAATATTATGTATATTAATTTCAACAATATTTTTTTCTTGTGCGCGTTTTATTATAGATTCGCTTAAAAATCCATTATACATTTGTGGAAATAAAGATAAAATGTCAATCTTCATCAAACAATCCCTTCATTTCTATTATATTTATTCTTTTTTGTTCTAAATTAATACTACTTATAAATTCATCTATAAATGGTACTAAAAATTTATGATTATCTATAACTAATATATCATGTGCTTTACTTTTCATGATATCAGTAACAACACCTTTAAAAATACCACTTACATAAACTTCAAGTCCAATAATATCTTCATTAAAATATCCATCTATTTTAATATCAGATTTATTAATATAAACTCTTTCTCCTTTATATCCTAGTACATCATTTATATCACTTATATTGTCAAATGTAACCATATCATATGTTTTATGTTTTCTATATGTATTTATTGTTAGTTTTTCTCGTGATTTACCAACATATAAATTCATGCCTTTTATAAAAACTTTATCTTTATCTTTATATTCAAAATCAGAAAGAATTCTTACCTCACCTTTTAAACCATGAGTATTAACAATTTCTCCAACATAAATATACTGCATAATTACACCTACTTATCTAATTCATATAAAATAATACTAGCTGCAACCCCAACATTTAAACTTTCGCAATCTTTATTCATATCTATATAAACATTAAAATCTGTTAATTCAGATATTTCCTCACTCATCCCATTTCCTTCGTTGCCCATTATTATACATATTTTTTTAAATTTATCAATACTTTTTAGGCTTTTTCCAAAAGTTACTTTAGTACCAATTATTGTATATTCTTTTTCCTTTAAATTAGGAATTAATTCAAGTAAATTTGATTCAATTATATTTATATGAAATAGTAAACCTTGACTAGCTCTAATGACTTTTGAATTATATAAATCAACACATCCTTCACCTAAAACTATAGTATTAATATTAAATGCTACCGCACTTCTAATAATAGTACCTAAATTACCCGGATCTTGTACGTTATCAAGCATTAGTATTTTATCTCCTAATTTATTAGTATTTTCTAATTTCTCTACAACACCAATTACCTTACCAGGTGTATCTAAACTACTCAAATAAGATAATACATTATTTGTTACATATAACGTATCTACATCAAGTGGTAAAATATAATCTTTTTCTAAAATTAATTGTTTTAATACACCTTTTTTATATGCTTCAAGTACTAAATGCTCTCCTTCAACAATAAATAAATTAAATTTATCTCTGTATTTTTTTTGAGTTAATTTTTTTATATCTTTTATTTTTTTATTATCTATTGATTCATAAACCATTTATACCACCTCTTTAATTATAAACTAAAAATAAGAAAAAAACATCAATTTTGATGTTTAAAAAATAATTTTATCTAAAATTAACTTGAATTTTCATTTATATTATTTTATTATAATTAAAAAAAATTACTTCGTCAACTGCAAAGTAACTTTATCTTTAATTAAATAAAAAATAAATTATTACAATTATACCAAGTATAATTCTATAATATCCAAAGAATTTAAAATCATGTTTTTTGATATAATTCATTAAGAACTTAATAGCTATAATTGATACAAATAAAGCTACTAACATTCCAATTATTAAAGTAATAAATTCAGCACCTGTAAAAGATAATCCAAATTTAATTAGTTTTAAAAAACTTGCTCCAAACATAACTGGAATTGCTAAGAAAAAAGTAAATTCAGCTGCAACAACTCTTGATGTACCTAATAACATTGCGCCTATTATAGTAGCGCCACTTCTAGAAGTTCCTGGGATAAGGGCTAAAACTTGAAATAAGCCTATTAAGAATGCGGTTTTGTAAGATAATTCTTTTAGTGTTTTTATATTTGGTCGTTTGTTTTTATTTTCAACAATAATAAATATAACACCATAAACAATTAACATAATTGCTATCGAAATAGGACCCCCGAAATGTTCTTCTAAAAAGTCATCTAATAAAAATCCTAAAATAGCTGCTGGGATACAACCAATAATAACTTTTTTCCATAAATCTATAGTATCTTTTTTTTCACTTTTAGTTTTTTTACTTGAAAATGGATTTAGTTTATTAAAATATAGTATTACTACTGCAAGTATTGCACCTAATTGTATTACTACAAAAAACATTTCTTTAAAACTATCAGACATATTCAATTTAATAAATTCATCAACTAATAACATATGTCCTGTACTACTAATTGGCAACCATTCTGTAATTCCTTCAACAATTCCAAGTAATATAATTTTTAATAATTCAACAATATTCATAAATTCCTCCTAAACTTCTATTAACGATAATGAAACTTTTTGTTTATCTAAATTTATACTTTCTACATAACAATCAATTATATCCCCTACACTTAGTATATCACTAGGATGTTTAACAAAATCATGGGATAATTTGGAGATATGAATTAATCCATCATCATGTAATCCAATATCAACAAATGCACCAAAATCTACAACATTTCTAACTGTGCCTTGTAATTTCATACCTACTTTTAAATCTTCTATATTTAAAATATCACTTTTTAAAATTGGGGCTGGCATTTCATCACGTGGATCTCTATTTGGTTTTTTTAAACTTGAAATAATATCTTCTAATGTATAAATATCCGTATTTAAAATTTTTGAATATTCAGATACATCTATTTTATCTAAAAATTCAATTAATTTATTACTACCAATATCATTTACAGTAAAATTAATTTTTTTAAGAAATTCAAGTGTTATATCATAACTTTCTGGATGGATAGATGTTTTATCAAGTATATTTTTACCATCTAATATTCTTAAAAATCCAATTGATTGTTGATAAGCTTTATCTGTTAAAACTTTTTTATCAAGTAACTCTTTTCGTTCATTTATTTTTCCAAAAGTATTTCTATAATTGATTATTTTTTCAATATTTTTCTTAGTTAAACCAGAAACATATTTAAGTAATGAAGGTGATGCAGTATTAATATTAACACCTACTGAGTTGACTGCTTTAGAAACTACAAAATCAAGTGATTCAGTTAATTGTTTATTTTGAACATCATGTTGATATAACCCAACACCTATACTCTTAGGATCTATTTTAACAAGTTCTGATAAAGGATCTTGTAATCTTCTACCAATACTAATAGCGCTTCTTTCTTCAACATGTAAATCTGGAAATTCTTCTATTGCAAGAGGAGACGCTGAATAAACACTAGCTCCTGCTTCACTTACAATTATATATTTTAAATCTTTTTTTGATTCTTTTATACAGTCTACAATAAACGCTTCGCTTTCACGAGAAGCAGTACCATTTCCTATTGCTATGATATCAATATTGTATTTATCAATTAATTCAAGCACTATTTTTTTAGCTTCATCATATTTATTTACTGGTTCATGTGGATATATTTTACTAATGTTAATTTTTTTACCAGTTGGATCTATCACTGCTAACTTACAACCTGTTCTAAAGGCTGGATCAAATCCTAAAACTGTTTTTTCTTTCATAGGTGGTTGCAATAATAATTTTTCCAAATTTGAACTAAAGTTATCTATAGCTGAAATTGATGCAGTAGATGTTAATTCAGCACGTATTTCTCTTTCAATACTTGGAGAAATTAATCTTTTGTAACTATCATTAATAGCTAATATTACGTGTTCTACCACAAAAGATGATTCATCTTTAATCAATTTTGATTTTAAATAAGAAATAATTTTACTATCATCTATTTTAATACTAACATTTAATATTTTTTCTTTCTCTGCTCTATTTAAAGCAAGTATTCTATGAGGTTTAATATATTTTACTGCCTCATTATAATCATAATACATTTCATATGTTTTGGATTCATCAGATGCATCTTTTTTTAATTTACTTTCTATATTTCCATGATTAAAAGTATAATTTCTAATATATTTTCTATATGATGCATTATCACTAATCCATTCAGCAATAATATATTTAGCCCCTGTTAAAGCTTCTTCTACATTTTTTACTTCACCTTTAACAAATGGAGTACATAAAGAATCTATATCACCTTTTTTTGGAAATGACATAATCATTTTAGCTAATGGTTCTAATCCATTTTTAATTGCTTCTGTTGCTTTAGTTTTTTTCTTTTCTTTATATGGTCTATATAAATCTTCAACTTCAACTAGTTTTGAAGCATTCATTATTTGTTCTTTTAATTCAGGTGTCATCAATTCTTTTTCTTCAATTAATCTGATAACATCTTCTTTTCTCTTAAGCAAGTTTACTTGATATTCATATACTTCAGATATTTTTCTGATTTGTTCCTCATCAAGTGCGCCAGTAACTTCTTTTCTATATCTAGCAATAAAAGGTACTGTATTACCTTCACTTAATAACTTTAAAGTTGCTTCTACTTGTTTATTTTTTATATTTAATGATTTGCTTATTTCTTCTATTATTTTACTATTCATATTTCCTACTTTCTACTTAACCATTATATCACAATAATTATTGTTTTAATCCTCGTTTTTTTGTTTCTTTTAATCCAGCACTTTTTATCATATTTTTACCATATTTTTTATTAATTTCATCAAGTACATAATCTAATTTTTCTGAAACCTCATTTTTTTCAGTATCAAAAATTGATACTTGGTGATAATTTATATCAACCAAATTATCAAGTCTAATTCCAATTAATCTAATTGGTTTTAAATCCCAAAATTCATTAAAAATTTCAACAGCATTTTCATATATTTCTTTACTTGAACTAGTAGGATTATTTAATTTTCTTTGATGTGATTTACGCTTAAAAAAAGAATCTTTAATTACCACACAGACTACCTTAGCGTATTTTTTTTGATTTCTAAGTCGTCTACCTACAAGTTCAGATAACTCAAGTAAATATTTTTTTACTTCAACAATAGATGTTACATCATGTAGTAATGTCATTTCATTTCCAATACCTTTAGGGATAATATCACCACTATTTACTATACTATTATCTATGCCATGTGCCATCTCAATAATTCTAGTAGATTGATTTTTAAAATATGGATACAGTTTTTTAGAATCAAAATGTGCTAAATCACCTATTGTTTTAATTCCAAGTTTATTTAATTTAATTACACTTTTTTTACCAATTCCAAATAAATCACCTATAGGAAGTGGCCACATTTTAGTCTGAACTTCATTATCATAAAGTGTATGAATTTTATAAGGCTTTTCAAAATCAGAAGCCATTTTAGCGCATAACTTATTGTTAGCTATCCCAATATTCACAGTAAAACCAAGCTCATCTAAAATACGTTTTTGTATCATTTTTGAAAATTCTAATGGATCTTTATAAACCCAGGCAATATTTGTAAATTCCAAGTAACATTCATCAATTGACGCTATTTCAATATCTGGTGTATATTCACTAAGTAATTGAAATAATTCAGTCGATTTTTTTTGATAATACTTGTAGTCAGGTGGATAAACAGATAAAGCATTACATTTTTTTCTTGCAGATGATATAGTATCAGCAGTTTTAATTCCAAGTTTTTTTGCTTTCATAGATTTAGCAAGAACTATACCATGACGACTTTTTTCATCTCCACCAATTACAGCAAAAGAATTTCTAATATCATACTTGGAACCATTTTCCAAAAGTTCAAGTGCTGTCCAAGATAAAAAAGCATTATTAACGTCTATATGCAATACTACTCTCATAATCTCGCCCCTAGTGTATTATATCATTAATAATATCTTTTTTAAATATAATATTAAAAATAAGTACAAATATTCTTGTACTTATTTATTACTTAATTATTTAGAATTTTTTAAACGTTTTTTATATGTAATTGTAGCACCAACACCTACTAAAACGATTCCCAAAAATATTATTATTAAATTCATATTTTTAGCAGTATCAGGTACATCTACAACAACAGGTTCTAATGGGTTAATTAATTTTTCAAGTTGATATTCATCAAAGTTTCCAAATTTAACAGTTGCTGTATTTTCAACTTGATCAACTCCACCCACTACTTTTGCTGAATAAATTAATTCTCTTTCAGCATTTGCTGGAAGTTCTTCACTCCACACAATTGTTGTTGTGCCATCATCATTTTTAGTTATTTTTGGATCATCAAATTCTTTACCATTAATTTTTGTACTTCCACTAACATATTCTAATCCTTTGCTCATTGTATCTGTAATAACTACCTTAATTTTACTAGTTTGAAATGGATTAGCATATTTAATACTGTAATTAATAATATCATTAACTTTTACAAGTGCTCCGTTTGCTCCAGAAGGAGTATCGGTAGAATACTCTTTAACAGGAACTGGATTTTTAAGTGGTGATAACTCGATTAATGGATCATTACCAACTTTTACAGTTGCTTTATTTGAAACCATAATACTTGCACTATCATTTACTTTAACACTATATTTTAAAGTATTATCAGTTGTTGCTTCAACATTTAATGACCATACAAGTGTTGTTGTACCATCATCATTTTTAGTTATTTTTGGATCACTAACTGAAGCATTACTAGATGTATCACCAAGCAATTTTGAAGAATTACTTACATATTCAAGTCCTTTACTTAATATATCAGTAACTACTACAGTTTGATTAGTATCATGAGTATTTGCAAAATCTATATTATATGTAATTACATCACCAACTTTTACAGGTGAAGATCCACTTCCTGCTTTTGTATTTTCATCATATGATTTAAAAGCTCCAAATGGTGCTGACTCATGAACAATAGCCCCTGCTGCAGTCGCTACAGTATCTGCTGAACTTGGAGCACACATTGAGTATGAAAATAATCTAGTCATAGTTGACCCACTAAATGTTTCAGTAATTACTCCTTTTGTATCACGTTGGTTTAAATTGACTGAACACATTGATGATCTATCATCATCTGATGATTCATCACTTAAATAAAATACATATGGATTACCATCTAATTTCATAATTTTTAATGCTGAATCATTTGTTGAATAAATTCCAGTATTATTGTTTTCAAATAATATTCCTTGTGCATTATCAACATCCCAATATGAAGTACGTCCCATTACTGATATTGGTGTGTTAGTTCCTGATAAATAGAAATCATATTTAACCTTTATCCAAGCTACACTTAACACATTTATTGAAATTCTATTACTTCCAAATGCAATCATTGGTTCTACACCATCATTTGAAGATCCATTACCTGATGCATCAAATGTTTCAAAATCTACTACTGTAAGTTTAACATCCACTACTTTTCCATTATACTTACCTGCATTATCATATCTGACACTATATTTATTTTTAATACTATCTTTTGCAAGTGTAATATATGAAATTAAATTACCATCTTTATCAAGAAAACCACTTGCTGCTGATGTATCTTTTTTTTCACCAGTTATATAAATTGCTTTTTGTTCATCACTAAGTGGCACTCCCGCATTAATAGTTCTTGAATCAAATTTGCTTCCAACGTACCCTAGTGAAAAACTATAATCACTTGGTATAGTTGAAGTCTTTGATACTAAACTACTACTTGTTACATCTTCAAAAGACTTATTTGAACTACCTAGTTCATTAAAATATGTTCCAGGATAATATTTTTTTGCTGTTGAACTTATATCAGTATATGCATTAGTTGTAATCATAAACGCAAACGCAAAAATTAACCCTGCAACAAATAATCTAAATTTTTTCATTTAAATTCCTCCTATGCTATGATTTAATAATACAGTTTTTTTTTAAAAATGTAAACAAACAAATACATTTATTTGACGTTTTATATACATTTATTATTATGTACATTTTTTTAATTATTATTGGTTATAAGTAAATATTTTAATTTTTATAAAACATAGTATATATTGTAAAGCTTTACTACCCCCTCAAACTAAAAAAGAATCAATTGATTCTTTTTTTTGGAATTTTTTTTCTAACAATATAATCAAATATACGTGTAAATATATCAAACAAAATATACGCATAAATCATTAAAAATGGTAAAATTAATATCATATGTCTAGATATATATATTGAAAAAAATTGTCTTAAGCCTACTATACCTATTAAAAAGAATAAGCACATACTATAAAACAAAATAAATCTTAATTTGTTTAAAGGTAAAGAAATTTTATAAAGTAACATTAATCCTGTAAATCCTGTAACAACTACTGCAAGTGATGAAGTTATTGTTCTATCTAATTTCATTACAAAACTTAATATCACAATTGCAACAATGTTAAATACGATAGTAAGTGCCGTAGGAAGTGAATTTCTTATTACATTTATTAAGAATAATCCTTTTATTTTTTCTTTATTAGGTTCTAGTGCAAGAATAAAAGATGGTATTCCAATAGTAACCACACTAGTAAGTGTTATTTGGATAGGTATAAATGGATATGACATATTAACAAATAAGAATATAATTACAAGCATTGTAGTATAAATAGTTTTAACTAAAAATAGTGACGAAGATCTTTCAATATTATTGATAGTTCGTCTTCCTTCATTAACAATTTTTGGCATTGATGAAAATTTAGAGTCAAGCAAAACTAATTGTGAAACCTTTCTAGCTGCATCACTTCCACTAGATAAAGCAACACTACAATCTGATTCTCGTAAAGCTAATACATCATTAACTCCATCCCCTGTCATAGCAACAACTTTGCCTATTTTTTTTAATTCGATAATTATTTTTTTCTTTTGGATTGGCGTAACACGTGCGAAAATTGTTTTAGTTTTTACTGCTTCTATTAATTCTTTATCAGTTTTAACTGTACTCATATCTATACTTTTGTCATAATTATCAAGTCCTACTTTTTTAGCAATACTTCTAACTGTTTTTTCACTATCACCAGATATTATTTTAACATCTACTCCCTGTTCTTTAAAGTAGGAAAGTGTTTCTTTAGCATCGCTTCTAATTACATCACTAATGAGAATAAGCGCTAAAGTCGTCTTTTTACCATTAATATCTTGAACTAAGATTAAGACTCTATATTCTTCACTATATTTATCAATTTCTTTTTTTATCTTTTCATCATCAATTAAATATTCATACGCTCCTAAATAAAATGTCCCAACATCCTTGAAAGTCACAGAAGAAAACTTACGTGATGATGAAAATGGTACTGTTTGTTCTACAATAAAATTAGTATCACTTGCAAATTTCTCGCTTATAGCCTTCATGGTTGGATTTAATGAATCACTAGCTTTACACATAGCTGATAATATTTTTTCAACATTACTTAAAGATGTTTTTTTTATAATAACATCGGCTACTTCTAGGTTACCTTCAGTAATGGTTCCGGTTTTATCTAAACATAATGTATCTACTCTAGCAAGTGTTTCTATACAATATAATTCTTGTACTAGTACATTATATTTTGAAAGTCTTATAACACTTACTGCCATTACAGTACTTGTTAAAAGTATTAATCCTTCTGGAATCATTCCAACAAGTGCGGCTACAGTATTAACAACACTATTTTCTAGTGGATTAAGTGATAATTGTTTTAAAAACAACAATATTCCAAGAGGTATAATCATAATAGATATAAATTTAATAATTTTATTAAATGAATTTAATATTTCAGAATTAACTTTTTTAATGTATTTAGCTTCATTAGAAATAATTGATGCATAATTATCTTTACCAACATGTATTACACTTGCGTATACTCCACCACTCACAACAAAACTTCCTGACAATAATTTATCATTTTTTTTCTTATATATTGGGTCTGATTCACCTGTAATTAAAGATTCATTTACTTCACATGTACCACTTTTTATAATACAATCTGAAACTACTTGTTTCCCTTGTTCTAAATATAATATATCGTCAACTACTATATCTTCTTTGTTCACTTCAATTATTTTAGAATTCCTAATTACTTTTTCTTTTGATTCACTTAAAATTGATAATCTGTCAATTATTTTTTTTGCTTGTATTTCTTGTATTATTCCAATAATTGTGTTACAAAATACAACCCCTAAAAATGTTAAGTTTTTATATGAATGAACTAAAATTATAGATAATCCCAAGATTAGATTTAAAAAATTAAACAACGTAAAAATATTGGAACTAAGTATTCTTCCAATACTTTTAGTTTTAACAGATGAATCTATATTAACTAATCCTTGTTCTTTTCTAAAGTTCACTTCTTCATCGGTTAATCCTTTTTTATAATCAATTTCATTCATATTTATCACCAGTTATTAGTATAACACTAATATATTTTTTCTTCAATTATTTGTTTTTTAATGTATAATACATTAAATTAATAATTAATGGAACACAAAAAATATAAGGAAGTGCATATCTAAAATATGTATTTACAGGTGATACTAAACAAAATAAAATTGATATAAGTAATGGCGATAAAACAATAAGAAATTTTTTCTTTTTATTTATAATTGATATTACACATAAAAGCATTATTAGTAGTGTACTAAATCCTATGTTTGATATTAAACCTATTACAGGAATTGCTCTAAATAATACTCCAAATTTATGTAGAACTTTTCTAAGAAAAGATAAATCATTATAATGATAATTAAGAATACTTGTAACACGTGTATCATATTTGTGATAGATATACCAATTACTTGTATTTGGATAAAAGTATCCATAAGTATTATTAATAAATGAATCCACATATACATTTGGATATTTAACTAAATATTTAGACCAAACTTTAAAATAATTCATTATATCGTTTTTACTTGCATCCTTATTAAATTCGTTTTTTACCGGATCTGCAATATTAGGATCATATCTATCCTTTAAAGTGTCATATGTAAGTACTTTATCAATTATCATTTTATCTGATTTTTCTATATTTTTCCCATGATATTTTGCAAGTCGTGCGGTTTGTTGAAAAGGAACAGATAAAGCTTCTCTAATACTACCATCTGTTATTTTAAAATATGGAAGTAGTATTTTAGTATATGATGTAGATAAAACTAAGAATAAAATAAATACTGTAATTAATTTTTTTCTTAAATCTTTATTAAATATAAATAATAATGGAAAAGTTAATATTATTAAATAAACACCATTATTTCTAAACATTGATATTAAAAGTATTAATAATAAAATAAATATTTCATTTTTTATTTTTAAGTTTTTCTTAAAATAAATTAAGTCGAAAATACATATAACATATAAAATAATTAGTGATGAATAAATAGTATCTTTTACAAGTGATATTGCATAAAAAGGAAAATGTGGTACAAATGCATAAATTAAAAGAATAGCAATCAAATATTTTTTTGGAATATTTAATTTTTCTAAATATTTAATTGTGTAAGCTAATACAGAACTTAATATAAGAACTTGTAAAATTGTATACATAAATATACCTAAATTATCATTTCCAAGTGTATGTCCTATTTTTGTTAAACCTCCAAGTATTACTGTATGTAAAACCGGATGATGATTTGTTATTTTAACGCTTTGATCAATTAAATTTACAGTATCTATATATAAGGTATCAACATTAAAAAATTGTAATATTTGATTACTAGGATCAGGTGAAAGTATACCTGGATAAAACGCTATTATATATATGCTCCACCCAAGTAAAATTACGGCTAAACTAAATATAAAAATATGTTTTTTATTATACTTTTCTTCGTAATTTATAAATTTATCGATATTATTTATAATTATACTTATAATCATTTTATAAAATGAATAATATCCGATTAAAGCAGTAATTGATAATATAATATTTTTTGATATTAAATTTACACTATTTGTAGCATCAAAACTTTTACCAATAATCATTACAAAAGAAATAAAAAGTGAAAATAAATTTATTAATAAATGATTATTACGTTTATATTTATAATATATTACATTTAATAATATAAAAATTATAAAATATAAAAATATATCAATAAAAGAAATTTTACTTTTCATATAAATAAAAGATGTAATAGTTAAAATAGATTCCAATATACAACATATAACTTTTTTCATGTTTCCTCCTTTATAATTATATTTAACACTTTTATATAAATATCATAAAATATACTTGAAAAGAATATTTATTTTTGATATAATCAATTTGTTAATCAAATGGGTCTATAGCCAAGTGGTAAGGCGTGGGACTGCAACTCCCTGATCGTTGGTTCAAATCCGACTAGGCCCTCCAAATTGCAGGTGTAGTACAACGGTTAGTATATGGCCTTGCCAAGGCTAAGATGCCGGTTCGATTCCGGTCACTTGCTCCATTTATTAAGTTTCAAGTGTTAACTTGATTTTTTTTGGCATTTTTTATTATACTATAACTTCTAAAAAATACAAATTTTTTTAAAATTATTTTACATACGAACAAAATGTTTGTATTTTCAAAAAGGATATTTTGATGTATAATGGTATAGTACTGAAAGGACGTGCTACATGAAAAAGAAAAAAAATCACCTTTTTAAATTTGGAATATTATTATCATTGATTTTAATTATTTCAACTATATATTTTACATATTGTTTGACTCTATTAACTGGGATTGAAACTCTACTTAGAACAATAGGTATGATATTTATAATTATAATATCTATAATTCTTATAATATTTATACTTAGATCAAGTAAGAAAAGAAAAAAAGCTCAATTTATTGTTTTAATAATAATTTCACTACTATATAGTTCAATATTAGTTTTTGCTTCATTTAATATTAATAAAGCATATTCAACTATAAGTAGTATTAGTTCAGATTATACAATATATTCAACAAGTATTGTAGCATTCAATAAAGATGAAGCTGAAACTTTAGAAGATATTGGAAATAATAAAATAGGAATCCTTGATGATGAAAGCAGTATAGATGGTTATGAAATACCACAAGAAATAATAAAAGAAAAAAAGCTTAAGAATAAATTAGAAAAATATGAATCATATAATGATTTATTAAAAGCATTTTATAATGAAGAAATAAAATATGTCTTCTTACCTACCAATTATGGTATACTTTTCCAAAGTATAGAAGGTTATGAAAAAATAGAACAAGATACAAAAATACTATTTACTAAAGAAAAGAAAGTTAAAAAGAAAAATATTTCAACTAACACAAAAATAACTAAACCATTTACCCTACTTTTAATGGGTGTTGATTCTGAAGTTGAAAATATTGCAGGAAGTTCATTTAATGGTGACTCATTAATGCTTATAACTTTTAATCCTAATACATTAAGTTCTACTATTTTAAGTATTCCACGTGACACTTATGTTCCAATTTCATGTTTTGCAGGAAAGAAAAAAAATAAAATCACACATGCAGCATGGTATGGCGAAGAATGTATGATTGATACAATTGAAGATTTTACTGGAATTAATATTGATTACTATGTAAAAATTAATTTCAAAGGCGTTGTAAATTTAGTTGACTCTCTTGGTGGAGTTGAAGTTGATGTACCATACAATTTATGTGAACAAAACAGTAATAGAGAATTTGGAGATAAAATGGTATATGTAGAAGAAGGACTTCATACTTTAAACGGTGAAGAAGTATTAGCGCTTGCAAGAAACCGTCATCCAAATCCACAATATTGTAGTGCGAAATGGACAAATTACAATAGTAATGATTTTATTAGAGGTCAAAATCAACAAAAAATAGTACAAGCGTTATTAAATAAATTAAAAGAAATTAAATCAATTAACACAATTTACAAATTACTAGATACCATTGGAAAAAGTATGGAAACTAATATGTCTACAGCAGAAATATTATCATTCTATAATATTGGAAAAGATATTTTATCAAAAAGTAAAGGAACTGATGTAAGTGAATTGATAGGAATGCAAAGATTATACATCAGTGGTCAAGATGCATATATATATGACACTAATTCAGGATTAAATTTATATAACTTCATACCATATCAAGGAAGTATTGATGATGTTATTAAAGCTATGAAAATAAATCTAGAATTAGAAGAAAAAGAAGTAATTAAAAAATTCAGTTTCTCTGTAAATGAACCATACGTTGAAACAGTAATTGGTAAAGGAAACTACACTACCCTTTCTACTGATGTTAAGTCGCAATCACTTATTAGTTTAATTGGATATACAAAAGAACAAGCAAGTAGTTATGCAAGTAAAAACAATATTAAAATTACTTTTGTAGAACAAGAAACTACAAACACTTCATATAAAAACAATCAAGTAATAAATCAAAGTTATCCTTCAGGAACACCAATTGATAGCATTAAATCTTTAACATTAACTTTAGCAAAAGTAAAAGAAGTTAAACAAGAACAAAAAACTGAAGAAAAAGTTGATTGTACACTTGAAAAATTTAAAAATGATTCATCATGTAAATTACCTGATTTTACAGATGATACAATTTCTATAGCAGAAAAATGGTTCTCATCACGTGGTTATGATGTAGTAGTTGAAAAAGGAACAAACTGTACTAGTTCATCATCTGTAATTACAGGTCAAAATGTATCAAGTGGATCTAGTATATATAATTTAATAAATGGTGTAATAAAAATGACTTGTAAAGAAGAAGTTCAAGAAGATACTACTAAACAAGAAACAAATGATACAACTACAGAAGAAGAAACAAAAAACTCAGAAGAATAATCTGAGTTTTTTTATTAAAAAAATCGGCTCTAAAAACTTCAGTGGGGTACCCAATGTACCTTTAGACTATATATTTAAAGAGGAAAATGATGATTTTTCTTAAATCAAATTTTTTCCTCTTTTTTTTCAACTCGATTATGTGTTTTTTAAGAAAAAATGCTTATT
>JAFUCZ010000026.1 GCA_017459425.1 Bacilli bacterium | reverse complement strand
GAATTACTAGCAGTAATAGTAATACTAGCAGTATTAGCAGTAATAACAGTAGTAATAATAGGTAATGTAATCGAGGATGCAAAAATAAAAAAATATTATTCTGAAGAAAAAGCAATGGAAAGAGCAGCAGAATTATATTTGTTAAAAAATCAAAATGCACTTGGAAATGGTGTAGAGAGTCAAGTTATAACTTTACAGCAATTAATGGATGCAAAGACTATGAAAGCAGTGCATGATACAGGGAACGGTGGATTATGTGATACGTCAGAAAGTAAAGTAATAGTTACTTCGAGTACTAATCCAAAAAAAGTGACATATAAAGGATGCTTAAAGTGTAGTAATTATAAAACATCAGGAGAAGAATGTGGATATAAAGCAGAGCAAGAAGAGGAAGAAATAGTGGATGCAGCTCCATGTGAACTTGCAACAGAAACAATAAAATCAAAAACATACTATTACGTAGATTCAGAAGAGGATTTATATGCATTAAGTAAAAGTGTAAATGATGGTCATGATTATTCTGGAGAAATAGTAGAAGTAAGAAAAAATTTAGATATGTCTAAAACAATATCCGGAGAAACTAAAACAATATGTGATACTAAAGGTGTAAGTACAACTTCATTTACACCTATTGGAACATCTTCTAAACCATTTAAAGGAACATTTGAAGGCATGGGTAAAACAATATCAAAACTAACAATTAATTTACCAAATCAAGATTATGTAGGATTATTTGGATATAATGGTGGTGTAATAAGAGGACTTAATTTAGTAAATGTCAATATAACTGGCAAAAATTATGTCGGAGGAGTATCAGGAAATATAAAAAGTCCAACAGGAGTAATTGCAAAAATACAAGATATAGCAATAACAGGTAGTGTTAAAGGAAATGATTATGTAGGAGGAATAACAGGGGAATTAACTGACTCATCAACAATTACAGATATATTATCAAATATGAATGTAGATGGAAGATATTATGTAGGAGGACTAATTGGTTATAAGTCAGAAAATAGTGTATTATCAGGTATAATAGAAGGTGGCGCAATAACAGCTGAAGGATACGCTAATTATGGTGCTAATTCAAGAAATTACTGCTCATCTGTATATACGAGTACATCAGTAACATTAAATGGTACAAATATGTATTTAAATGGCGAAGGTAGTTGTACTGGTAAAGGCTTTCCAAGTGAATATGTAGGTATATTAAACGGATATGATCAAGCTATAGATACATATTTAGGAGGAGATAATAATTCAAATGAGTACTATTATGATTATGATTCGAAAGGTAAAATAAAAGTAGTATCAACTAGTGATAAACCAATACCAAGTATAAGTAAGCTATCTGGTAGTGGAACAAGTGAGTCTCCATATGAAATAGATAGTGTGGAAGATTGGAATATAGCAGTAGCTTATCCAAAAAATTATTATTACAAATTAACAAATGATATAGATTTTAATAATAAAAAGTTTTATATGTTGGGTAGTGTAAGCAATACATTTACAGGTACTTTAGAAGGAAATGCATATAAAATAAAGAATGCAACTGTAGAAGGTATGAATTATACTGGATTAATAGGATATTTAAATGGTACAGTTAAAGGAATAAACATTGAAAACGTATCAGCAGAAGGAAATAATTATGTCGGAGGAGTAGCAGGATACATTAAAAGTCCAACAGATGGTACTGCCAAAATACAAGATATAGCTATAACAGGAAATATAAAAGGAAACAGTTATGTAGGTGGAATAACAGGTCGACTAAATGACAATTCAATAATCACAAATATATTATCAAATATGAATGTAGATGGAGTTAATGATGTCGGAGGATTAATAGGGTCTAAGGATAATGGTACATTATCAGCAATAATTGAAGGAGGAGCAATAACAGCTACAGGATATGATTATAATTATGGTGGTTATTCAAGAAATCTTTGTTCATCTGTGCGTACAAGTACTTCGGTAACACTAAATGGTATAAATATGTACTTAAATGGTGAAGGTAGTTGTACAGGAAAAGGATTTTCAAATATATATGATAATAATTTAGGATATTATGGATCTACATTAGGTCAAGAAACACCACAAACAGGAGATACAAATGAATCAGGTTATTACTTTGATTATAATGGCGATGCATCAGATATAATAGTAGTAAAAGCATATCAACCAAGTAGCGATGATGATCAACACGCAACAACTGATGTAACACCAATTACATATACTAATGAAAGTTGCTCAGATAAAGTAGCTCCGACTTGTACGTTAACATCATTCGCACCACGTTCGCAAAGTGACGGAATGACTGCATCATTTGAATGTACAGATAATGTAGATGTTGAAAAGATTAGTTCATATTTCCATTCAACAAGAAAAAATACAGCAGAAAGTTTTGATATGATAGGAACAGAAAAAACAATAACAGCAACTGATAAAATAGCTAAAGGAGCAAGACATTATAGTATATGGACTGCACAGACTGATCCAAATCACGCGCCAAGTCCAAATACATGTTATTATTTCCATTATGGAGCAAAAGATGCATGTGGAAATTACACAGCTTATGTAACAAATTATTGTTTAAGTTATTAAGGAAGAATTTTCTTCCTTTTTTAGTTATAAAAAAGCTTGACAAACATATAATTTAGATGTACAATCATATTGTTTGAAAAAGAAAGCAGAAGTTTCCACTTCTCACCCGATTACAAATAGTTTTGGGTAAAAAGCTAAAAATATTTTATATAATAGGCTTATTGTGGATACTTTTGTATTCACTTTTTTAATTATTTTGGAGGTGTAAGGGTATCGCAAAGGAAAGAGATTTGTTTATTAATGAACAAATAAGAGCAAAAGAAGTAATGGTTATTGGACCAAATGGTGAACAGCTTGGAATTAAACCAATAAAAGATGCATTAACATTAGCTAGTTATGCAGGATTTGATTTAGTTTTAATTAGTCCAAATGCTAATCCTCAGGTTTGTAAAATTATGGATTATAACAAATACAAATATGAGAACAAGAAAAAACAAAAAGAAAATATGAAAAAACAACGTGAAGCTAATCTTGAAATGAAAGAATATAGATTATCTGTAAATATTGATGTTCATGATTTTAATACAAGAGTAGTAAATTCTACCAAATATTTAGAAAAAGGACATAGAATCAAAGTTTCAATTCGTTTTAGAGGAAGAGAAATGGCACATACAGATTTAGGTAGAGATGTTTTACTTCGTTTTGCAGATACATTAAGTAATATTTCTAATGTTGAACAAAAACCTACATTAGATGGTCGAGTTATGACAATGATACTGATGCCAAAAAAAGAAAAATAGGAGGAATAATATGCCAAAATTAAAAACACATAAAGGAACTGCAAAAGTAGTTAGTGTAAGAAAAAATGACGTTAAAGTAGGTCATCCTGGTACAAGACACAATACTGGAAAGAAAAATGCAGCTTCAAATAGATGCGGGAGAGCTTCATCTAGTATGAGTAAAGCTGATATGAATCGTTTAAAAAATGTAATTAAATAAGGAGGAAAAATATGCCAAGAGTTAAAACAGGAGCTGTCACAAAGGCTCGTCATAAAAAGGTGATGAAACAAGCTAAAGGTTACTTTGGAAGTAAACACCGTTTATATAAATCTGCTAAAGAACAAGTTATGCATTCAGGAAAATATGCATATAGAGATAGAAAACAAAAGAAAAGAGACTTTAGAAAATTATGGATTACAAGAATTAATGCTGCATGCCGTGAAAATGGAATTAGCTATTCTAAATTTATAAATGGATTAACTAAAGCAGGAGTTGTTGTAAATAGAAAAATGTTAAGTGAAATAGCAATTGATAGTCCTAAAACATTTAGTGATTTAGTTAGTATATCAGTTGATGCTTTAAATGGTAAAGTTGCAAAACAAGAAACTAAAGCAACTACAAAAAAAGCACCAGTGAAAAAGGAAGAAACTAAAGCAACTGCAAAAAAAGCACCAGCTAAAAAAGAAGAAACTAAAGATTTATCTTCTATGACTGTAGCAGAACTAAAAAGTTTAGCTAAAGAAAAAGGAATTGAAGGTATATCTACAATGAAAAAAGCAGATTTAATTAATGCATTAAAATAATCAAGAAATTGATTATTTTTTTGTAAATTTGACAAATATATGTTTGTGTGCTAGAATATGCTGAAAAAAAGGGAGTGAATAGTATGATATTCAATGAATTAAAAGGGGCAGAACCAAGATTTAAAGAAGAATATTTTAAAAATATGGTTCCTAGATTTGTTAATGCTTCATTAAGTTTAGAGGGTTCAAAAGGAGATTATTCTAGTGAAATTGAGGCTTTAGATATATATCATAATCAAGAAGCTTTAGAATATGCGTTAAACCCAGAAATTGATGGAGAATTAAATAATAAAATTATGATTGACATATTAGAAAGAGTTACAGGCGGAGCTTACGCTAATTTTAGAAATGGTAAAGCAGAGGTAATTGGATCTAGTGTAAGACGTTCTAGAGCAAATATGATTCCTGCGCATTTATCAGAATTATTATATGAATATAGAACAGATAAAGAATACATTGAAGATCCATTTATAAGAGAAGCTAAATTTCATATAAGATTTTTACATATCCACCCTTTTGGTGATGGTAACGGGCGTACTTCACGTATTATATTAATAAAAAACTTATGTTATCAAGGTTTAGCGCCTTGTATAATCACAAAAGATGTAAAAAAAGATTACTGTGATTATATTGAAAATAGCGATATTGAAAGTCTTGCAAAATTATTTAAAGATCGTTCTTCAAAAGAGAAAAGATTTATGGTTGAATTATATAAAGATTTATGTAATAGAGGTTTAATCATTGGTAGTAAAATGAATGAAGAACAGGCCTTAAGATATAAAGATGTAACTGGTAAATCTTTATTACCAAAAGATATTTTAGATATTGATGAGACACAATTCCCATTAAGAAATATCGAAAATCTTATAAGTTTATTTAAATATAGAAAATTACCTAAAACTGTAAGATGTCAATTAGCTTATACTCCAGTTCAAACAAAAAAAATTCATATATATGATTACTTTAAGGATGAAATTACAAACGATGAAGCTATGTATTGTGAAAAAACAAAAAGTATGATAATAAATCTATCAGAAGATGATACATTCTTCAAAATATTTCAAGAAGGCGAGTCATTAAAATATTACGTAAAAGGTACAGAGGTATCTTATAACTTATTTGATAAAATGTTAAAAGCAAGTATAAGTAATAAAAATATAAAACAAAAACAAAAAACTTTAAAATAATTTTTAGCACTCAGTATTGACAAGTGCTAAAATAGTGATATAATGAAAGTGGATGTGAAAACATTCACTTTTTAGAATGGAGGGATAATATGAATGGAGTAAATCCTTATCAAGAAAATTTAGAAAATGTACTTGAAAAGTACGGACGTGATATTGTAAAAAATGTACGCGATGGAAAAACTGACCCAGTTATTGGTAGAGATGAAGAAATTCGTAGTATTACTCGTATTTTATCTAGAAAAACAAAAAATAATCCAGTATTAATTGGTGAACCAGGTGTAGGTAAAACTGCAGTAGTAGAAGGACTTGCACAAAGAATAGTAAAAGGTGATGTTCCAAATTCACTTAAAAATAAAACAATTTGGGAATTAGATATGGGTTCTCTTGTTGCTGGAGCAAAATATAGAGGAGAGTTTGAAGAAAGACTTAAAGCAGTTTTAAAAGAAATAAAAGAATCAAATGGTAATATCATTATGTTTATAGATGAAATACACATGATAGTAGGTGCAGGAGCTCTTGAAGGAGCAATGGATGCTGGTAATATGTTAAAACCTATGCTTGCACGTGGCGAAATACATTGTATTGGTGCTACTACATTAAATGAATACAGAAAATATATAGAAAAAGATGGAGCACTAGAACGTAGATTTCAAAAAGTTCAAGTAAATGAGCCAACAGTACTTGATACAATTACAATACTTCGTGGTTTAAAACAAAGATTTGAAGTGTATCATGGTGTAAATATAAAAGATAGTGCATTAGTTAGCGCAGCAACACTTTCTGATAGATATATTACAAGTAGATTTTTGCCTGATAAAGCAATAGATTTAGTAGATGAAGCATGTGCTACAATAAAAGTACAAATGGATTCAGTTCCTGTAAATTTAGATACTTTAACTCGTAAAATAATGATGCTTGAAGTAGAAAAACAAGCTTTAAAAAAAGAAAAAGATGATATTTCTAAAAATAGAGTAATTGAAATAGATAAAGAATTAGAAAACTTAAAAATAGATGAAAAAAAATTACGTGATGCATGGCAAAAAGAAAAAGAAATAAACGATTTAGTAAGTAAGAAAAAAGAAGAAATAGAAAATGCTAAGTTTAAACTAGAAACAGCTGAAAATAATTATGATTTAGAAGAATCTGCTAGACTTAGACATGGCATTATTCCAAAACTTGAAAAAGAACTTAATGAACTTAAAAATAATGATGAATCATTTATTTTAAGTGATACAGTTGATGATGAATCAATTGCTGAAATTATTTCTAAATGGACTAGCATTCCAGTTCAAAAATTAGTAGGTGGAGAAAAAGAAAAATTATTGAATTTGGAATCTAATTTAAATAAACGTGTTAAGGGTCAAAACGAAGCATTGAAACTTGTAAGTGATGCAATAATTAGAGCTCGTGCTGGTATTAAAGATCCAACTAAACCTATTGGTTCATTTATATTTTTAGGACCAACTGGAGTAGGTAAAACAGAGGTAGCTAAAAGTTTAGCGTATGAGTTATTTGACGATGAAAGACATATGGTCAGAATTGATATGAGTGAGTATATGGAAGCTCATAGTGTATCTAGACTTATTGGAGCTCCTCCTGGTTATGTTGGGTATGATGAAGGTGGACAATTAACTGAGAGTGTTAGAAGAAATCCTTACAGTATAATTTTATTTGATGAAATAGAAAAAGCTCATAAGGATGTATTTAATGTTTTACTTCAAATTCTTGATGATGGAAGAATTACTGATGGTCAAGGAAGAACTGTTGATTTTAAAAATACAATTATAATTATGACATCTAATTTAGGTAGTGAGTATATACTTGAAAATAACGAAAATAGTGACAAATTAGTAATGGAAGAATTACATCATACATTTAAACCTGAATTTATAAATAGAATAGATGAAATTATTATTTTTAAATCATTATCTAAAGATGTAGTATATGAAATATTAGATAAAATTATATTAGAAATTGAAGATAGATTAAAAGATAAACAAATTAAAATAAAATTAACAGATAAAGCTAAAAAGTACATTATTGATTCATCTTATGATGAATTATATGGAGCTCGTCCTATTAAAAGATTTGTAAGTAATACTGTTGAAAATTTAATTGCAAACAACATTATTATGGATAAAATAAAATTTAATTCAGAAATTATAATTGATTATAATGATGATTTAATAATAAAAAATGTATAGTAAAAACTATACATTTTTATATAAGTTTTTATGTAAATATAATATTGACAATATATATTTTTTTTGAGACTATATATAATAGGAGAGTGAATATATGAAAAAGGTGTTTTTTGGTTTATTTTTGTTTTTGTTATGTTTTAGTGTAACTGCTGATGATACTTTAACAAATACACTAAACATTGATGAAGATAAAGCCTACGTTGAACAAAAGGTATATGTTACTTTAGAAAATGTTAAAGAAGGAGATAAGGTCACTGTATATTTAGAAAGTGAAGGGAATGATACTTTAGAAGTTGAAGTAAATGATTTGTTTGTTAATCCATATTTTGTGGTTCCACAAGAAGCTAAAGTAGGGACAACTTATACAATTAATAAATTTGATATTACAGATACTTATTTAGGAGATATCAATTTAGATGGAAAAATAAACGATGAAGATACAGAAATGATTGAAAAGCATTTAATAAACGCGTCAACTTTAACTGGTGATGAATTAAGAAGAGCAGATGTAGATAAAAATAGTACTATAGATTCAATGGACATAGTTTGGATAAAAAGATATCTAATTGATGCATCTATAATTAAAAATAGTCCTTTTACAGAATCATATAGTAATACTTCTACAAATAATAAATTAACTATTACTGAGGGTGGATACTATAATATTACTTTTGGTATAGAAGGGGATACAACTACAATAAAAGTGTGCCCTACATGTACTGATTATGAAGATGTAGTATTACCAACACCTACTAAAGAGGGATATTCATTTTCTGGATGGTTTGCTGATTCAAATTTCACTATTTCTATCAATAACATTAAAGATGATTGGAGCAAAATAATTACTTCTAATTTATCTAGTACAAGTAGAAATATAACTCTATATTCAAAATGGGAAAAAGTAAGCAATGTAGAAGTAGAAAATACAGGGAAAAATATTAATTTGGCTTTGATTATAGCTGCAATATTTAGTATAATTATAGGTGTAGCAGTAATAAATATAAATACAAAAAGAAGAATAAATAATAGAATTTAATATTGTAATTTAAAAAAAATATGATATAATATAAACGTTAAAGCGTTGATTAAGAAGTAGTAATAAAGCAAATAATTTAAAGAGAGCTTATGTTTGGTGGAAATAAGTAATTATTCTTTATGAATTCGTCTTATGAGTCTTATTAATAGTAAGCGTATACTCACGTTACGAGATAAGTGTATAGTAAAACTATAAATTAAGGTGGTACCGCGGTAATTCGTCCTTAAATTTATAGTTTTTTTTTAGGAGGAAAATATGGAAAAGAAAATATTAGAAATTAAAGAAAATTTATTAAAAGATTTAGAAAAAGTAGATTTGTTAAAAAACTTAAACGATATTAAAGTAAAGTATTTAGGTAAAAAAGGAAGTATTAGTGAATTATCAAGTTGTATTAAAGATTTATCAAATGATCAAAAGAAAAAAGTAGGTAGTTTATTAAATGATCTAAAAAATGAAGTTAATACAAAAATAGAAGAAAAAAAGAAATTACTTGAAATAGAAGAAATGAACAAAAAAATTGAAAGTGAAAAAATTGATGTTACACTTCCTTCAACAAGTATTAAAATGGGTACAACCCACCCTTTAACTAGAATTATTGATGAGATAGAAACACTTTTTATATCTATGGGTTTTGATGTTGTAGAAGGTCCTGAAGTTGAACAAGATTTATACAATTTCGAAAAATTAAATTTACCTAAAGGACATCCTGCTAGAGATAGTCAAGATAGTTTTTATATTACAGAAGAAATGTTACTTAGAACTCAAACTTCGCCAGTTCAAGCTAGAACTATGGATGCGAATTTAGAAAAAAGTCCAATTAGAGTAATTTGCCCAGGTAAAGTATATAGAAGAGATGATGACGATGCTACTCACTCACATCAATTTACACAAATTGAAGGATTAATGGTAGATAAAAATATTTCGGTAGCTGATTTAAAAGGTGTATTAGAAATGTTTGCTAAAAATTTATTTGGTGAAGATAGAGAGATTAGATTACGTCCAAGTTTTTTCCCATTTACTGAACCTAGTTTAGAAGCTGATGTTAGTTGTTTTAAATGTGGTGGTAAAGGATGTTCAATATGTAAAGGAACAGGTTGGATTGAAATACTTGGATCTGGTATGGTTCATCCAAATGTATTAAGAAATTGCGGTTATGATCCAGAAATATATACCGGTTTTGCATTCGGTATAGGACCAGAACGTGTAGCAATGCTTAAATATGGTATTAATGATATAAGAAGTTTTTATACAAATGATATGAGATTTTTAAATACTTTTGATAGAGTAGAAGGTGAAAAATAATGAGAGTAAGTAAGAAGTTTTTAAGTGATTATATTGATATAGAAGGTATTAATTATAAAGAACTTGCTGAAGAGATGGTTTTCTGCGGTAATGAATATGAAAGTATTACTAAATTAAGTGATTGCGAAGGTTTGGTAATAGGTAAGGTGTTAGAATGTGAAAAACATCCTAATTCAGATCATTTACACGTTTGTAAAGTAGATTATGGAGATGGTTCAAAACAAATTATTTGTGGTGCTCCAAATGTAGATAAAGATCAGTTAGTAGTAGTAGCTAAAATAGGGGCTAGACTTGGTGACATAGTAATTAAAAAAGCTACATTAGCAGGCTTAGAATCAAATGGTATGATTTGTTCTCTTGCTGAATTAGGACTAGAATCTAAATATTTAAAAGAAGAAGACAAAGAAGGTATTTTAGTACTTAACGAAGATGCCAAAATAGGAGAAGATGCATTAAAATATTTAGAATTAGATGATGAAATAATTGATTTTGAACTTACTGCTGATAGAGGTGATTTGCTTAGTATTATAGGTGTAGCTTATGAAGTAGGTGCTATTTATAATAAAAAAGTTAAATTACCAATTGTTAAAAACAAAGAAATAGATCCTGATATCACTAGTACAATGAAATTAGATGTTAAAACAAATAAATGTAGTATGTATTTAGGTAAAAAAGTATTAGGTGTTAAAATTGGTGAAAGTAAACCATTTATAAAAAATAGACTTATTGCTAGTGGCATCAGACCAATAAATAATGTTGTTGATATAAGTAATTATGTAATGCTTGAATATGGTTGTCCACTACATTTCTTTGATGCTGATAAATTAGGTAATGAAGTAATTGTAAGAAATGCAAATGACAATGAATTATTTACTACTCTAGATGGTATCGAAAGAACATTATCGGTTGAAGATATAGTAATATCAAATAATGATAAAGCAGTTGCCTTAGCCGGAGTTATGGGTGGATTAGATACAGAAGTAGAAAATGACACTAAAAATATTTTTATAGAATGTGCGATATTTGATTCAGTAACAGTTAGAAATACTTCTAAAAAAATACTTAGAAGTGAATCAAGTAATAGATTTGAAAAAGGAATAGATCCAAATAGAGTTGAAATTGCTTTAAATAGAGCTGCTCAATTACTTTCTATGTATGCATCTGGATCTGTTTGTAAAGGAATGCTTAAATATGATTGTGCGGATCATAATGATAAAATAATAAATATAACACTAGATGATATAAATAGAGTTTTAGGAACAGAATTAAATACTAGTGAAGTAAATGAAATATTAAAACGCCTTGAATTTAAATTTGAAATAAAAGGTAATAAATATAGATGTATTATTCCTACTAGAAGACTTGATGTAAATATCAAAGAAGATTTAATAGCTGAAATTGGTAAAATATATGGTTACAATAATATTGTAAGTAAATTGCCTAGTTCAAATATAAAAAAGGGTTCTATATTAAGAAGTGAATTATTAGTAAAAGATATTAGAAAAGTATTAAATTCATTAGGTTCTAATCAAGTTATAACTTATTCTCTTGTAGGTAATGGAATAAATGAATTATTTCCTATTAAAAATGGTGAAAATATAGTATTATTGGATCCACTTAGTGAAGATAAAAAGATTTTAAGAAGATCATTAATTCCATCATTAATTGAAGTATATAATTACAATGTAGCGCGTAATATGAAAGACATTAATATATTTGAAAATGGGTCAGTATACTATAAAGTAGATGGTAAATATGTTGAAGAAAAAATGGTAGCTGGATTACTTTCTGGAAGTACTATTAAAAATTCATTTAACAATGTTGATTTAAAAGTTGATTTTTACTTAGTTAAAGGAATTGTTGAATATTTACTTAAATATTTAGGATTTAATAATAGATATTCTTTCAGAGTAAACGAATTATCTGGTATGCATGGTGGAAGAAGTGCTGAAATATTACTTGATAGAGAAGTTATAGGATATTTAGGACAAGTAAGTCCAAGTATATGTAAAAATGAGGTATATGTTTATTCTATTAGCGTAGAAGAAATACTTAAAAAAACTGTAAGAAATATTAAATCAGTTGAAATCCCAAAATATCCAAGTGTAAATAAAGATTTAGCGTTTGTAGTAAATAAAGATGTTACATGTGCATCAATTACTGAAATACTAAAAAAAGTAGGTGGAAGACTACTTTCAAATGTAGAAGTATTTGATGTATATGTTGGAGATAATGTTGGTAAAGATGAAAAATCAATCGCATTCTCACTTACTTTCTTAGATCCAAATAAAACATTAAGCGATAATGAAGTAACTGTTATATTCAATAAAATGATTGAAGAAGTTGAAACTAAATTAAACGCGAAATTAAGAGATAAAAATTATAATTGATTCTAATTTTTTCTAGTTTTGTCGAATTACAACATCAAGCATAATAATTGTGCTAAAGTATCAATTGAGGTGATACTTATGTATAATTATCATATTAATTATATGTTTGATGAAATGTTTGACGATTTAAAAGAAATAAAGAGGACTTCATTTTTAGTAGACTACAATTTAAAAGACATTGATACAAAAAAGTATTGATGTTTTTTTGTATTAATTTTAAAAAAAATACCATAATAGATTTAGGAGGAATATATGGAAAAAAGTAAATACAATGAGATTGTAAAAAAACATACTCCTAAAGAAGATAGATTATTTAATGCAATGATTTCTTTTTTAACTGGAGGAATAATGGGAGTAATAGGTGAAATACTGCTTCATGTATATTCGTATTATTTTGATATTCCAACAACAGAAGCAAGTACTTTTATGATAGTCACTTTAATTTTTATTGGTTGTTTATTTACTTGTTTTGGTTTTTTTGATAAATGGGTTGGATTTGCCAAAGCAGGATTATTTGTACCAATTACAGGTTTTGCACATGCAATGATGAGTGCAGCGCTAGATTTTAGAAAAGAAGGGTTTGTAACAGGTATTGGAGCTAGTATGTTAAAATTATCTGGCTCTGTAATAATATTTGGTGTTGTAAGTGCATATGCATTTGGTTTGGTTAGATTAATAATATTTGGAGGTTAAAAATGACATTTAAATATAAAAATGTATATATTAATGAAACGGCTTTAGTAACTGGACCATATGAAAAAAAGGGCCCACTAGAAAGTTATTTTGATAAAAGTTACTCAGATTTATATTTTGGTGGTAATACATGGGAAGGTGCTGAAAGTAAATTAATTGAGGAAAGTGTAAATATATTACTTTCGAAATTAAATAAAACAAAATTTGATATAGATGTACATGTTTCAGGTGATTTATTAAATCAATTAGTTTCATCTAATTATGCTTCTTCTAGATTAGGAATTCCATATTTAGGTGTATATAATGCATGTGCCACAAGTGTTGAAGGATTAATAGTGGGTGCGAATATGGTGGAGGCAAAACAGGTTAAAAATTGTGTTGTTTCTGTATCATCTCATAATAATGCTGCTGAAAAACAATTCAGATATCCTGTTGAATACGGAGGACCAAAACCAAAAACTACAACATTTACTACTACTGGTGGAGCAAGTTGTTATTTATCTTATAATAAAACAGGTATAAAAATAGAAAGTTCTACAATAGGTAAAGTTGTTGATATGGGAATAAAAGATGCGTATCATATGGGTGCAGTTATGGCTCCAGCTGCTTGTGAAACATTATATGAACATTTAAAAGAAACAAAACGTAAAGTAGATTATTATGATTTAATATTGACAGGTGATTTAGGAGTTTATGGTAAAGAAATATTTAAGGAATATTTAAAAGATGAATATAATATTGAAATTAAAAATTATGACGATACAGGTACAATGATATATGATTTAAATAAACAACCTGTATATGCAGGTGGTAGTGGTCCAGCATGTGCGCCACTTGTTACGTTTGGATATATTTTTAATCAAATGAAAAAAAACAAATTAAATAAAGTATTATTAATTGCAACAGGAGCGCTTTTATCAACTACTATGGTTAATGAAAAATACAGTATCCCAGCAATTGCCCACGCTATTAGTTTGGAGGTAATAGAGTGAATTATATAAATGCATTTTTATTTTGTGGTTTTGTTTGTTTAATAGGACAAATAATACTTGATAATACTAAATTAACAGCAGGTCATGTAACTACAATATTTGTTGTACTTGGAGCATTTTTAGATATATTTAGTATTTATGATAAGTTTGTGTTATGGGCTGGCGGTGGAGCTTTAGTGCCTATTACAAGCTTTGGCCATTTGCTTATTCATGGAGCACTAGAACGAGCACATAATTTTGGATTTATGGGGCTTGCAATGGGAATGTTTGATTTAACTTCTACTGGAATAATATCGTGTATAGTAATATCATTTTTCTTATCGTTTATATTTAAACCAAGAGATTAATTATTTAATCTCTTTTTCGTTTGACTTCTGTTAAGCATTATATTAAAATAATATTGTGAGCGAAGGTGAATATATGGAAAAATTAGATATGGAAAAAATAGTAAATGTTTGTAAGCAATATGGTTTTATATTTCAAGGTAGTGAAATATATGATGGACTTGCTAATACTTGGGATTATGGTCCACTTGGAGTTAAAATAAAAAATAATATTAAAGATGCATGGAGAAAAAGATTTATTCAAGAAAATGATAATTCATATGAATTAGATGCGTCTATTTTAATGCATCCTAAAGTATGGGAAGCATCAGGACATGTTGGTGGTTTTTCAGATCCTTTAATTGATTGTCGTGAATGTAAAACACGCCATAGAGCAGATCATTTAATTGAAGAGTTTGATAAAAGTATTGTAGCGGATGCATTAACTAATGAAGAAATGATGAATTTTATTAGAGAAAAAAATATTAAATGTCCAAAATGTGGTAAAAGTAATTTTACAGATATTAGACAATTTAATCTAATGTTTGAAACACATAGAGGAGTTATTAATGATGATAAAAGTGTAGTGTATTTAAGACCTGAAAATGCACAAGGTGAATATGTTAATTTTTTAAATGTTCAAAGAACAATGAGAGCTAAACTTCCATTTGGTATAGGTCAAATAGGTAAAGCTTTTAGAAATGAAATAACTCCAGGTAATTTTATTTTTAGAACAATTGAATTTGAACAAATGGAACATCAATTATTTTGTAAACCAGGAACTGATTTAAAAATATATGAACATTATAAAGAATACGCTAAAAAGTTTTTTATGGATTTAGGTTTACCGGAAGAAAAGTTACGTTTTCATGATCATGAAAAATTAGTTTTTTATGCTAAAGCAGCTTGTGATATAGAATATGAATTTCCATTTGGTTATGGGGAAATTAATGGTACACATGATAGAAGCGATTATGATTTATCGCAACATCAAAAATTTTCAGGTAGATCACTTGAATATTTAGATCCAGATGATAATTCTAAATATATACCATACGTAGTTGAATCAACTGTTGGTTGTGATAGAACTGTTTTAGCGATTTTATGTCAAGCTTATAATTTAGAAACACTAAAAGATGGTAGTACGCGTGAAGTAATGAAATTTAAGCCTTTTATCGCACCATATAAATGCGCTGTTTTACCACTTGTTAAAAAGTTTCATACACAAAAAGCTATGGAAATTTATAGAAATTTAACTAAATGTTTTACTTGTGTTTATGATGAGTCTGGTAATATCGGTAAACGTTATAGAAGAGCAGATGTAATGGGAATTCCATTTTGTATCACTGTTGATGATGAAACACTAAATAATAATACTGTAACAATTAGAAATAGAGATACAATGGAACAAATAACTTTAAAACTTGATGAAGTAGAAAAATATATAATGGAACAAATTAAATTTTAGGAGTATGTATGAAATCGTTTGAAATGGTAGAAAATTTTTTTGAACTTGACTTGTTAGTTAAGGATTTAATTATAAAATCAAAGCCTAATTTTTATAATACTAATGCAGTTGATATAGAAGAAAACTTGAAAAAATGTTTAGAAAAAATGTGCTTATCACTTAAAAAAATGGCAAAATATTTAAATTTAGAAAATTATATAAATGTAGATAATATTTTTGACAATTATTTAAAACAATTATATAGTTGCAATTATGATTTAAATAAAATTAATGATTTTTATGAAAATAACATTTTATTACTTACTAGCGGATTAGAAACTAGTTTAAGAAAAAATATTTCAGGTTATTCAATGTATAATAATTATAAAGAACCATTTAAGTATGTAAATTCAGTAAATGATTTGTTGCATTTGATTCATTTCTCTGCAATAAACAATGAAGAATTTTATAAAAATGATAGTTTAATATGTACTAAAGGAGACGACTTAGAAAAAATAAATTTGTATGGAATTAAAAATGATCTTGCATTAAAAATATATGATATGTTTCCTATAAATAATTCTTCTCAAACAGAAATTTTATCACTTGATAATAAAATAATAATTATGGCACGTGATGTAGGTCATGCGACTGTAATTGAAATTGAAAAAGAATTAGATTATTTTAGAGTAAAATACAATATTCCTAAAATATGTAATGTAGATATGATTAATAATTTACCTGGTGTAAGTAAAGTTGATCCAAATAATTATAATATTTTTGATGGAGTGAATGGTGAATTTATTATTAAAGATGATATTATCTCATCTTTAAGTGAATTCATTTGTAATATCCCAACTGATTATAATATGATAATAAAGTGATTCGTCACTTTTTTTTACTTTTTTATTAAAATAATATAGAGGTGTAATATGGAAAGAATTGATAACGAAAAAATTATTACTTTATTAAAAGAATATTACAAAGGAAATAAAGAAGTTCTATTTTATATTATAGAATATAATTTATATTTAATACTTCCACTTGCAAAAGAACTTGATTGTAAATATAAAATTCCTGTTGAGAAATTATATATAAGTATAATAGAAGAATTTATTAATGCAGTTAATAATTATGATTTAGAAAAAAGTACTACATTTGAAAATTATGTGAAAATGTATATTAAACTAAGATTTACGGAAAGATATATGACAACTAATTATCAATATCGAATAAAAAAGTAAAAAATTATTTGGAATTTTTAAATATATGTGGTAAAATTGATTGTAGAGTATCGAAGAATATAAGGAGGATAATATGGCATTAAATATAAAAAAATGGTTTCAACAAGAGGAAGATGTGTTTTCAAGCAATGATGTAGAGAATGGTTTTTATGAATTAAAACCAGAGGAAGCATTGCAAGAAAATGATGGAAAGGGTAAAATGATTCTACTTGAACCAAGAGCTTATTCTGAATCACAACAAATAGCAGATCATTTAAAATCTAGAAATACTGTTGTTGTTAATTTAAAAAGAGTAACTTCAGATCAAGCAAAAAGAATAGTAGATTTTTTATCAGGAACTATTTATGCAATTGGAGGAGATCTTCAAAAAATAGGTGGAGGTATATTTTTATGCACTCCAAATAACATAAATGTACAAGGAAAAATTACTGATGAAACTGAAGGTAAAGATATTCACGATAATACTGATATAAACATTGAATGGTAGTATTGATTTAATAAAAAATGTGTGCTAAAATAATTAGCGCCAAGAGGTGATGTATGGAAAAATTTAATAGAACACTTCGTGGCTATGACCCTGTTGAGGTTAATAATTTTTTAGATCAAGTAATTAAGCAAGTTGAAAAAATGGTAGATGACATTAAAAAGAAAGATGCTAGAATATTAGAACTTGAAGAGCAACTTTCTCAAACGGATACTCTAAGACAAAACTTAGAACATTATAAACGAATGGAATCTAGCTTAAGAAATGCGATTGAGATGGCACAAAAAGCATCAGATCAAATCAAACTTTCAGCTCATAGTGAAAGAGAGGTGATCATTGATGATGCTAAAAGAAGTGCAAATCGCATTGTCAATGAAGCTTTACTTAAGGCTGAAAAAACTGAACAAGAGGCAGATAACTTAAAAAGAAACATTAATATTTTTAAAAGACGTATTAAAGATATTATTGAAGCCCAATTAGAAGTTGTGGATGACATTGATAATATAAAATTATAACATATGATGGAGACGGTATAGTTAATAAGTTTAAAGAGAGTTCATGGTTGGTGTAAATGAACAACATTAATTATATAGATCACTCTTGATGTTTTTATTTAAAAGATAAAACGGTGACGCGTTATAGTTATTTGAGATAATACAAGTATTATGAAATAGGGTGGTACCACGATTATTCGTCCCTATAACATAATGCTTTTTTTTATTAGGGAGGTATATTATGAAATTTGAAAGTTTAGAAAAGGGTAAAGCTAGTGTTGTAGAAGCAAAAATATTAGAAAAATGGAAAAAAGATAATATTTTAAAGTTAACTATTGATAATAGAGAAAAAAGTGATAATTATGTTTTTTACGATGGACCAATATATGCAAATGCTAAACCTGGTATACACCATGTTTTTGCTAAAACTATAAAAGATTCTTTTTGTAAATATAAAACTATGAAAGGGTACAAAGTTTTAAGAAAAATAGGACTTGATACTCATGGATTACCAATTGAAGTAAATGTTGAAAAAAAATTAGGATTTAAAACTAAAGCTGATATTGAAAATTTTGGTGTAGAGAATTTTTGTAAACAATGTAATATTGAAACAGATAGTAATATTGATGAAGTAAAAAAAGTTACTGATATGATGGGCCAATTTATTGATTGTGAACATCCATATGTAACTTGTGATAATGAATATATTGAATCTGAATGGTGGATTGTAAAAGAATTTGATAAAAAAGGTTTAATTTATCATGGCTCTAAAGTATTACCATATTGTCCTAGATGTGGAACAGAACTTGCATCCCATGAAGTATCACAAGGATATAAGGAAGTATCTGTTAATACTGTAATAGTTCCATTTAAGAAAAAAGATAGTGATGAATACTTTTTAGTATGGACTACTACTCCTTGGACATTGATTGCCAATTTAGCTCTTTGCGTTAATCCTGATTTAACTTATATTAAGGCAGAATCAATGGGTTATAAATTCATAGTCGCACAAAGTTTGGCTGATAAAGTTTTAGGAGAAGAATACAAAGTACTTGAAACATATAAAGGTAGTGATTTAGTTGGTATAGAATATGAACAATTAATTCCTGAAGTTAAAGTTGAAGGCAATGCTTTTAAAGTTTTAGCTGATAATTATGTAACTGCTGAAGATGGAACAGGTATAGTTCATATCGCACCTGCATATGGTGAAGATGATAATAGAGTATGTAGATTAAATGATATTACTTTTATTAATCCAGTAGGTAAAGATGGATGTTATTTAGAAGGACCTTGGAAGGGTAGATTAGTAACTGATCCAGAATTAGAAATAGATATTATTAAATATTTAAAAGCAAATGATAAATTATTTAAAAAAATTAAAATGACACATGATTATCCACATTGTTGGAGATGTAAACAACCTTTAATTTATTATGCTAAACCAGCATGGTATGTAAAAAATACAGCTTATAAAGATAAGATAATAGAAGCAAATAAAGAAATTAATTGGTATCCTGATTATGTAGGAACTAAACGTTTTAATAATTGGCTTGAGAATATGATAGATTGGGGTATATCACGTAATAGATATTGGGGATGTCCACTTCCAATTTGGACTTGTGATAAATGTGATAAATTCCATGTAATTGGTTCACTTGATGAATTACAAGAAATGCTTATTGAAGATGTTGACGTTAGAAAAATAGAACTTCATAGACCATATGTTGATGATTTACACATAAAATGTCCACACTGTGGTGGTACTATGGAAAGAGTTAAAGATGTAATGGATGTATGGTTTGACAGTGGATCAATGCCATATGCACAATACCACTATCCATTTGAAAATAAAGAATTGTTTGAATCTCAATTCCCAGCAGATTTTATAGCTGAAGGTGTAGATCAAACAAGAGGATGGTTCTATGTATTATTAGTAATTTCAACTATTATTTCTGGTAAATCAAGTTTTAAAAATGTTGTTGTAAATGATATGATGCTTGATTCACAAGGAAAGAAAATGTCAAAATCAGTTGGTAATATAATTAATCCAATTGAAATAATGGAACAATACGGGGCAGATACAATTAGATGGTATATGTTATCTGTTTCTCCTGTTTGGACTCCTTTAAAATTTGATGAAAATGGAGTTAAAGAAATATCTTCTAGAGTAATTAGTACATTAAAAAACACATATAATTTCTTTGCAATATATGCGAATGCTGATAAATTAGATCCAAAAGAATTTAAATTAGAATATAATGATTTAACTGAAATAGATAAATGGTTATTTTCTAAATATAACAAATTAGTTATGAATGTAACCAAATGTATGGATGAATATGATTTAACTACTACTGTTAGAAGTATAGGGGATTTTATTTCTGAAGATTTATCTAATTGGTATATTAGACGTAATAGAAGAAGATTTTGGAAAAGTGAATTAGATATGGATAAAAAGGCTGTATATTATACTACATATACAGTACTTGAAGGATTATGCAGATTAATCGCACCTATCGCACCATATATTTCAGAAGAAATATATACTAAATTAACAGGTAAAAAATCAGTTCATTTAGAAGATTATCCAGTTTACAATGAAAAATATATAAGTGAACATATTGAATCTAGAATGGATTTAGTAAGAAATTTAATAAGCTTAGGTAGAAACTTAAGAGAAGAAGTTAGAATTAAAGTAAGACAACCAATAAGTGAATGTTTAATTGATGGTAAAAATGAAGAATTAATTAGTGATTTAGTGCCTTTAATAAAAGAAGAATTAAACGTAAAAGAAGTTATATTTATAAATGAAATAGATAAATATATGAACTTCTTAGTTAAACCTAATTTTAAAGAAGTAGGTAAAATATTTGGACCTAAAATTAAATTATTTAGTGAAGAATTACTTAATTTAAGTACAAAAGACGTTATTAAATTACAAAATGGAGAAATAATAAAAATAGATGTTGATGGAACACAATATGATGTAGATATCAATTATGTAGATATAAGAACATCTTCTAAAGAAGGATTTGATGTAGCAACAGATTCAAATAATTTTGTTATACTTAATACTACACTTTCAAAAGATTTAATTGATGAAGGTATAGCTCGTGAAATAGTTTCAAAAGTTCAAAACTTAAGAAAAGAAAAGAATTTCGAAATAACTGATAGAATTACTTTATATTATAATGGTGATTCAGATGTAGAAGAAGCTATATCAAAATTTGATGAATTTATAAAAGAAGAAACTTTATCAACAGATATAATTAAAAAAGATGATTTAGATTTAGAATTTGATATTAATGGTCATACTACTTATTTAGATGTTATAAAAAACAATTAAAAACAAGCCCTTTATTTATAAGGGTTTGTTTTATTTTTATATTTTAAAAAACATTGACTTGTTTTCTTTATATGGTATAATATAAATAGTACAAGACAAAATAAAAATGGTGATAAAATAGGCGGTGTAATATGAAAAAAATATTAAATAAAAAAACTATTTTTGCGTTTATTCTAGGATTATCATTGTCAAGTATAGCTGTATATGGAGCAAATTATTTATATGCCTCTAGTGAAACAAGTTATGATAATACAAATAGTGGAATGGAATCGACAAATGTACAAGATGCATTGGATGAATTATATCAATGTGCAGTTGATAAAGGGTTAGTAAATCAAGTAGATCCATATTCAATGGATGCAATGTGTCCAGGGTGTGTGTTTGCACAAAATGACCAAAATTATAAACAATACATAGGAGAAGAACTAGCAATAGAAACAACAAATAGTTATTCAGGATATAGTGATGGAGAGCCATTCTTAGGATATATACTTAACGGAACAACAATAGAAAGAGCATTTGCATGTGGAATAGAAAATGGAGAAGCATTCTGCTTAGAAGGATATGATACATCAAAATATAGTAATAATGTAGATATATTAAATCATTTCTTCCCAAGCTGTAATGCAAATTCTATTAGCTCTGAATCTTTCTGTGATGGGTCTTCGGTTTCCCAGGCGGGTGCAGATAATAGCGGCTATGTTACCGTAGATATGAGTAGCCACTGCAACGTGAGCCTCGAAGGCAACGAGGCATATTGCTGGTAGGCTTCGCTCGAGAGTATCTAGGGGTCTATAATCTAAAATCCCAATAGGAATTTTTGGAGGAAATCCCCATATTGAATCTGTATAAAATAGTGTGTGGAAAATTTTAGTTAATTCTTGAAATAAATTTATAAAAGGATTGACGACCGTTCCGAACGTGAGTGTAGGAACGAGGTAGAAATGTCAAAAAAAGATAAACATTTTTTAAGAAATAGAAAAACGATTGTAAATCCACCACTACAACTATGTAGTTGTAGTGGAGGTAAATCAAATTATATTGGATAATTGTCAAATAGTGTGTGTAGACACAAATAAGTGATGATTATTTATATAGTCAATGCGTTAAGCGTTGGCTATTTTTTTAATTTTTAATAGACCTTTACATATCATGATTCTTGCCTTAAATCTTCTAAAT
>JAFUCZ010000025.1 GCA_017459425.1 Bacilli bacterium | reverse complement strand
TATGAAAAATTTTAAATCTTTAAATGAAGTCATGAAACATTATATTCAAAGAGAGAGTAGTATAGCAAATACTCAAAATGAAAAGGATAGAGATATATTTATAGTTTTAGATAATATTATTAAATATTATAAAGAAAAAAATTTATATGGTGAGTATAAAGAAGAATTAGAGTATTTCTTTTTAAGAATACTACTTGGAAGTTCTTATAAAAGAATTATAGGCATAACTGATAAAAATTTAAGAGAAAAAATTTTAAAAGAAAATTGGCAATATTTAAATAAATGTTTTCCAAATTGGAAAAATAATATAATATTAAAATCAAAAAAGAATTTAAAAAATAGATATTATAAACTGATAAATTATTCATCTTATATGATGATGTCTAAAATATTAAGAATAGGTAGATAACATGAAAAAATTTAAAATAGAGTATTTATTGTATATTTTTATAATTATTTCACCTTTTTTAGATGCTTTGAGTTTTTTATGGAGGGAATGGTTTGTGGATTCTAAATTTTCGATATCTACAATTTTGAGACCTATAATCCCAATTATATTATTAACGTATATTTTTATAAAAGAAAAGAAACTCAGAATTGCTTTAATAATTAGTGCATTAATATTTATGACATATGGATTTATTCATCTTTATTTATATAAAGGCGTTATTAGAACTGTTTCGTATGGAAGTATATTTCATGAAGCACAATATGTACTAAATTATACATATATGTTATATGTCTTGTTTATATTTTTATATTTTTCAAAGAAAAAAAATCTTACTTTTTTAAATGAATCATTGGTAATTATGTTATGTGGATATTTATTTTTGATATATTTTTCTATTATTACAGGTACATCGTCTTCTACTTATATTGAAGGTATGGGATATAAAAGCTATTTTACTTCTGCGAATTCACTTAGCACAGTTTTAATTATGCTTTTATCTTGTACGTTAGCATTTATGTTAAAGAAAAAAAAGATATTAAGTTTTATAATTTTATTATTACTTGGAATTTACTTAGTTTTTTTAATTGGAACCAGAACAGGATTGTTTGGTTTTGTATTAGTCTTAGTTATTTATTTAATAACGTCGTTTTTAATTAAATTATTCAAGAGTAGAAAAATCAATTATAAAAAGATATTAATCCCGACAATTTTATTTTTTATATTTGCATTTATATTGTTTAATTTTGGATCAAATACATTAGCAAGGAGAAAACATTTAAAAGAAGAAAGTAACAGTATAATTGATATAAATACTAATAAACCAGGACATACTACAGGTGATACAGCAAATTTTGTTTATCAAATCAAAAATAATACAATGGAAAAAAATTATATGAGTGAGGCACAGAAATTAGCAACTATATCAATGTATGAATATGCGAATTCACATAAATTAGATAGTACAGATAGCAGATTACAACAATTAATATATCATACGTACTTAGTTAAATATCAAAAAAATATTTTGTATATTCTATTTGGCAATGGTTATTTAGCAAATAACGGTGAAATGACTTTAGAAATGGAAATACCTGCATTGCTATATAATTTTGGATTACTTGGATTTATTATTTATTTAGGACCATTTATTTTTATATTTGTATATTCGGTTAAAAATACAATTAAATCAATAAAAAAAGTAACTATTGATAATTTAATGTGTTTATTTACTCTTTGTTTGGCATTTTTCTTATCAGCGTTTGCTGGATATGTATTTTTTAGTGTATCATGTATTCTAATTATAATAGTTACCTGTATATTTTTGTTAAAGGATGTGAAATATGAAAAAATTAGTTTTTGGAATAACTAGTTTACAACTTGGTGGTGCAGAGAGAGTGTTAGTTGATTTAGTAAATGTTTTGTCAAAAAAATATGATGTAACAATATTTACTCTTTATGGCAAAGGAGAATTTATAAATCAACTTAATCCAAATGTTAGTTTAATAAGCATGCATAAAAATAGTTATAATAAATTACCTTTTTATAAAAAAATATGTATGTCTATAAAAATGATTTTTCCTTTTTTTAGAAAACAAATATATAACAAATATATAAATAATAAATATGATGTTGTAATATCTTTTCTAGAAGGGCCTATTACATGGATTTTTTCACATTCTCTAAATGATTTAAAAATAGCTTGGGTTCATAATGATATAGTTGATACTTTTGGAACTGGCCTTAAAGCTAGAAGAAAGAAAAAATTAAACGAAAAATGTTACACGAAATATGATAAAATTATATTTGTTTCACATGATAATTTAGAAAAATTTAAAAATACGTTTATAAATAATACAGTAGAAAAACGAATAATATATAATTATTTAAATGTAGATAGTATTGTAAAAAAATCAAATGAATTCATTCCAACTGAAATAAAGCATGATAAAATATCTTTTTTACAAGTATCAAGATTGGTTGAACAAAAAGGTTTGGATAGATTACTTGAAGTTCATAAAAAATTGATTGATGAAAAGAAAATACATTATATTTATATAATTGGTGAAGGGCCTTTACACAAATCATTATCTGATAAAATTAAGCAATGGAAGTTAGAAGATACTTTTATATTATTAGGTAAAAAAGAAAATCCATACCCATATATAAAAAACATTGACAATTTTATTTTAACTTCACGTTTTGAAGGATATGGTATGGTAGTAGTTGAAGCAAAAATTTTAAATAAAGCAATTATGATAACTGATACAGCAGCACGTGAAGCATTAGATAATTATGAGAATGGTATCATTGTATCAAATGATTTTGATGGTATTTATAATGGACTTAATAGTTTTATTAATGGTAATATAAATAAAAATCTAAATGTAAAGTTTGACAATTACAGTATAATTAATGATATAATTGATTTGATTGAAGGTGTATAATGAAAATATCAATAGTAACAGCTACATATAATAGAGCTAATTTATTACCAATATTATATGAGAGTATTAATAAAAATTATAAATTCCATAAAAATATTGAATGGATAATTGTTGATGATGGTTCAAAAGATGAAACAAAAAAAATTGTTGATGAGTGGGTAGAACAATCTAAATATAAAATTAAATATTTTTATCAAGAAAATAGTGGTAAGATGATGGCTATAAATAATGGTATGGCTTATGTTACTGGTGACGTTGTGATTGAAATTGATAGTGACGATTACCTTGTAGATGATGCGTGTAAAATTATTAGTGAAGATTATAAAAATATAAAGGATGAAAATGTATATGGTATAATTTATAAGAAAAAAATAGTTAATCATAATACATTTGTTGATGAAAAATTAAATGGAAAAACAATTAAATTGTTTGATATGCATTATAAATATGGCTATGATTTTGATATGATACTTACGTTCAAATCAGATATAAGAAAAAAGTATAATTATTTACTTGAAAATGGTGAAAAATTTATAACTGAAGCAAGACTTTATTATAAAATGGATCAAGATTATGATGGACTTATTTTTAAAAATAAAGAATTGATAGTTTGTGAATATATGCAAGACGGTTATACGAATAATATTAAAAAATTGTTTAAAAAATATCCATACGGTTATTATGCCTTTTTTAAAGAATGTTTAAATTACAAAAATAATGGTATGCTTTTAAAAAAAAGATTTTATTTGATTAAACATTATATACTATTTAGTTATTTGACACATAAAACAATTTATGAATGTATAAAAGAAATTAATGGAATAAATAAATTATTTGTCATTTTATTTGTTATTCCAGGATATATCAAATCAAAGAAATTTGTATAAGTAATCTTTAGTTGCACATTACAAATCAATTTGATATAATTACTTAGGAAGGATGTAAATATGAAAAAAGAAAAAGAGTATGCAGTAATAGTTGATGATGTATATAAAGATTTTAAACAATATTATGATAAAGCAAATTCATTAAAAGAAAAATTGATTTTTTGGAAACGGAATGAAAATGAGCTTTTACATATTTTAAAAGGTATTAATTTAAAAATAAAGAAAGGCAAGATGGTAGCATTAATTGGTACAAATGGTAGTGGGAAATCTACATTACTTAAATTAATGTCTAGAATTATTTATCCATCCAAAGGAAAAATTGAAGTTAATGGTAAACTTGTATCGTTAATTGAATTAGGTGCAGGTTTTCATCCTGATTTTTCAGGGAGAGAGAATATTTATTTTAATGCTTCTATATTTGGTATGACAAAATCTGAAATTGATAAAAGAGTAGAGCAAATTATAGATTTTTCTGAATTAAAAGATTTTATTGATAATCCAGTTAGGACGTATTCATCTGGAATGTATATGAGACTTGCATTTAGTGTTGCAATAAATGTAGATGCAGATATTTTATTAATAGATGAAATTTTAGCTGTTGGAGATCAACATTTTCAAGATAAATGTCATGCTAAGATGAAAGAATTAAAAAATGCTGGAAAAACAATTGTTTTTGTATCACATTCAATGGGAACTGTTAATGAATTTTGTGATGAAGCTGTTTGGTTGCAAAATGGTATTATAAGAAAATATGGTGAGACAAAAGAAGTTACTAAAGAATATTTGGAGACTTGTAGGTGAATTTATGAAGTTAATTAAAGATTTATATAATTACAGGGAATTACTTAAAACAAATGTAAAAAAAGAAATAAGAGGAAAATATAAAGGCGCTTGGCTTGGTGTTTTGTGGTCGTTTTTAAACCCACTTTTAATGCTCATGGTCTATTCTTTTGTTTTTCCATTTATAATGAAAATTAATATTCCAAATTATACTATGTATTTAATGACTGCTTTGATGCCATGGAATTTTTTTACTCAAACTATTGCATCTAGTTCATTTGCAGTAATTGCTTCAGGTGGAATACTTAAAAAAGTGTATTTTCCGAGAGAAATTTTACCAATTTCAGTTGTACTAAGTAATGTTGTTAATTTTTTAATTACATTTATAATTATTTTTTTATTCCTAATAGTATCAGGTGTTGGAATTACTTGGACTGTAATTTTTTTACCAATCATATTAATTGTTCAAACTATATTACATTTTGGTATAGCATTTATTTTATCTTCTACAACTGTATATGCAAGAGATATCGAACACATTGTAAATGTAATTGTTATGGCTTTATTTTATGCAACGCCTATAGTCTATACAATTGATATGCTTCCACCAAAATTTCAAACAATTTTGTATTTGAATCCTATGACACCAATAATTGATTCTTACCGTAATGTTTTGTTTTATCATAAAGCACCAAACTTTATGACATTAGGAATTGTAAGTTTAGTGTCAATTGCCATATTTTTATTTGGACTTTTCATTTTTAGAAAATTACAAAAAGATTTTGTTGAAGAATTATAGGAGGTTTTTATGAAAAGATTTGATGGAGTATCAGTTATAGTTCCAATATATAATGTTGAAAAATATTTAGATAAATGTGTTGAATCATTATTAGATCAAACAATTGATAATTATGAGGTATTATTAATTGATGATGGTTCGACGGATAATTCACCAAAAATGTGTGATGAATATGCAAAAAAATATAAAGACAAAATTAAAGTATTTCACAAAAAAAACGGAGGATTAAGTGATGCTCGTAATTATGGAATTGATAAAGCGTCTGGTGAATATCTAATGTTTGTTGATAGTGATGATTGGGTTAGTAGTAATTTTGTGGAACTCCCATATAAAAAAGCAAAAGAAGGATATGATATTGTCTCATTCGATGCTATTTCAATTAATGATGGTGCAACAACCGGTTGGGAAACCGCATGTTATAGAGGTAAAAATATGTCAAAAAAAGAGTTTATGTTAAATTCAACTGATCCAGCTTATGCTTGGGCAAGGATTTATCATTATACACTTTTTGATATTGTAAAATATCCTAAACCAGATATTTGGTATGAGGATGTTGCAACGACTCCAATATTAATGTCATTTGCGAAAAACATGACTCATATAAATGAATATTTATACTATTACAGGCAACGCCAAACTTCAATTTCTCATATAAAAAATAGTCCTAGAATTTTAGGATTATTAACTGGAATTGAACGAGTACTTAAATTATGTAATAAAGAATATTTAAAAGAAGCTTCATATGCAGTGTATAAAAATTTAAATACATTTATGTGGTTTAGACCAGCTTATATTGATGAATATCTTGATTTTGCTAAGAAGAATAGTAAATATTTTAAAGATAACGAATATATTTTAAAAGATATAAAAGATAAGAAAATTAATAATTTACTTGAAATGGAAGTAATCCCTAAAAAGTTGCATTTCTTTTGGTTTGGACCTAAGAAACCTGAATCTGTATTGAGATGTATTGAATCATGGAAAAAATATGCACCTGATTATGAAATAATTGAGTGGAATGAAAGCAATTGTGATGTAAATGCTTATGAGTATACAAAGGAAGCATATGAAAATAAAAAATACGCGTTTGTTTCGGATTTCTTCAGAATAAAAGTTTTATATGAAGAAGGTGGAATATATTTAGATACTGATATGGAATTATATGACAGCATTGATTTTTTAAGATTAAATAAAGCATTTTTCCCTTTTGAAACTAATAATGTATGTGCAGGTATCGTTGGGTGTATAAAAGGTCATCCATTGATTAAAGAATGGTTAGATATGTATGATGGCATTCATTTTGTAAAAGAAGATGGTACACTTGATACTACAACTATAGTTGAACGATTAACTAAAGTTTTAAATAGGCATTATAAAATAAAATATAATGGTTTAACAGCTTATTTTGATGATAGAGTGACAATTTATTCACCTGCTGTGTTAATAATTAATATATATAACGGTGAAAATATTTGTGAACATCATTATGACGCATCATGGTGGAATGTTGAAAAGGGTAAGTGGTCATATAAATATGAAGTTATAAAATATTATTTTGAAAATTATCCTAAAGAAAAAGAAAAATTACTTTTTAGAATTAAAAGATTTATTCTAAATGGATGCAGAAAAATCTTAAATAAAGTTTTACCAAAGTCAGGTTATAAAAAAATAAGAAACATTTATAGAAAAATAAAACCATCACATTAATGAAAGGAAATGTTATGACAGTAGAAAAATATGGAGTTATATTTTACAAAGGCACATCAAATATTGGTGATGATATTCAAACTTTTATGGCATTACGATTTCTTCCTAAAATTGATTATATAATTGAAAGGGAAGAATTAGATACATTTGTATCTAAAAATCATGAAATGGTAAAAGTTATTATGAACGGATGGTTTTTTCATAATGCTGAAAATTGGCCTATTTCACCGTTTATATATCCACTTTTAATCTCCATGCATTTTACAAGTAATTTAATGATTTCTGGATATCTTGATCCATATAACGAAGTGTTAAGTGGTTTTGGATGCGAGTTTTTAAAAAAATATGCTCCAATTGGGTGTAGAGATAATCATACAATGAAATTATTAAATAATTGTATTGGTCAAGATTTAACTTATTTTTCAAGTTGTTTAACCACTACTGTTGATTTAAAAAAGAAAAAAAAGAATTCGAAAATTATATATGCGGTGGATGTAGATGATGAAATATATGAATATATCAAAAATAATAGCAATCTAGAAGTAAAACGTATAACTCATGTTGTTGGAAAAAAGTATCAAGAACTATCATTTGATGAAAGAATGAAAAAAGTTGAAAATTTACTTACTGATTACTATAATGCACATTTAATTGTCACTAGTAGATTACATGCGTCATTACCTTGCCTTGGATTAAAAACACCTGTATTATTAATTAAACATGAGGATAATTTATATCCAGGTAGACTTGAATCATTTTATGATTTTACAAATTCAATGTCGAAAAAAGAATTTTTATCAGGAAATTATGATGTTAATCACCCTATAAAAAATCCTACTAGGTATTTAGAATATCGTGATAAGTTGATTTCTTCATGTGAAGAATTCATAAATAAAAAAATTACAAAAAAAGTTTCTGATAAGGAATATATTTATTGGTTAGAAAAAAAATCTTCGTTTCAAAAAGAAGGGTTTATAAAACTAATTAAAAAAAATGATTGCATAAAAAAAGATATGAATAAAAAAATTGATTGTATTATAGAAAATTTTAATTCTGAAAAAGTATCTTTAAATGAAGAAATAAAATATTTAAAAAATAAGATTATATCATTAGAAAATGAATTAGAAAGCATTCATTATTCTAAATTTTATAGAATATATTCAAAATTAAAAAGAATTCTTAATAAATTTAATCGTAGCAAGTAATTGCTGCTTTTTTATACATTTTATTTACTTAAATTTAATTATGTGATAAAATTAAAAAAATGGGGTGATATTTATGAAATATATAAAATGGTTGATTATTTGTTTTTTTACATTTTTAATATGCAATTTAAGTGTAAGTGCATTTGATCAAAAAGTAGAAATATCTTTAAATAAAAGTGAAACTAAAATTAATAATAATGTTATTGTAACTATTTCACTTCCTAATGATGTTGATGCATGGGATTTTACTGTAAACTATGATAAAAACAAATTAAAAATAGTAAATTCCTCTTTAGAAGATGGAAATGCTAGATCAGTAGGTACTAATTTAACTAATAATACAAAAAGTTACACAATGGAATTTAAGACTTTATCAGCAGGTAATACTAGCATATCAATTTCTGATAGTGTTTTTTATGATTCCAATGAAAATTTATTGAATGTTGATATTAACAGTTCAAATTTAACAATTAAAGGTTTAGATGGTTTAAAATATGATGACGGAAATTATTATTTATATGATGAAAACGGTAATAAAAAAACTGGATTTCAAGTATTAGATGGCAAGACATACTTTTTTAGTCGAGTAGATGGAAGACTTAGAACAGGAATGTTCCAAATAGATGGAATAGTACATTATTTTGATGAAGAAGGTGTAATGCAAACAGGATTACATCAAATTGGAGAAAACAAATACTATTTTGAATCAGATGGAAAACGATATGAAAAAGGATTTAAAATATTAAATGGGAAGACATACTTTTTTAGTCGAGTAGATGGAAGACTTAGAACAGGAATGTTCCAAATAGATGGGAAAATGTATTATTTTAATGAAGAAGGAGTAATGCAAACAGGGTATCAAACTGTAAATGGCATAAAATATTTTTTTCATACCGATGGGCATATGCATGAAGGCTGGTTTGAAAAAGATGGACGTTATTATTATATTGATGAAAAAGGACAACTCGTAACTGGATGGCAAATAATTGAAGGTAAAAAGTGCTATTTTAATCAACTTGGTCAATTAATTGCAAAAGATGCTAAGCTAATCATTGATGTTTCATCACATCAAAATACAATTGATTGGGATTATGTTGTAAACAATAATTTACTTGATGGAGTAATATTGAGAGCTGGATATGGAAGTTATAGTGAAGATATTCAGTTTGCTCATAATATTGATTCCTTGAGACGATTAAATATTCCTTATGGTGTGTATTTATTTAGTTATGCCGAAAATAAAGATGAAGCGAGATCTGAAGCAAATTTTTTATCGAATGTTATAAAAAAATATAATTTAAATCCTACACTTGGTACATATTATGATATTGAGACTTGGAATATTGGTAATTATTATCCAAGCATATCAACTAATAGTTATGATGAGATTATATCTACTTTTATAAACACTATGGAATCTAATGGCTACAATACTAGTGTGTACACTTATTTGAATTATGCAAATAATGTATTAAGCGCTGATATGCGAAAGTATGTCACATGGATCGCACATTATAGTGATAATTGTGGATATACTGGAAGTTATAATATGTGGCAATATGGTTCTACTTACATAAATGGTATTGGTGAAGTAGATGGTAATGTTAAACTTTATTAAGATAGTCAAAACTATCTTTTTTTTCTTATTAAAATATAGTATAATATTATAAGAAAGAAGTTGGTAAATTGAAACATAGTAAAATAAAAAAACAAATTATAATTGCAATTGTTACTATCATAATTTGTTTAATCTCACATTTTCTAATTCAGCCAAGAATATTTTTGAAACCTGAACATAAAGGTTCATATATTTTTATAAGATTTTTATTTTTAATATTCATTTATAGTATAATAAATGGAATACTTTATTTTATAAATAAATATAAACATGACTCTTTTTATAAAAAATGGCTAAAATATAGTATTATCTATTTAATAATAATGATTGTTTTTTTACTTTGTTTGTGGCCAGGTCATTGGGTATGGGATGATTTTTCTCTTTTTAGTGATGCAATTAATTCAAGATTTAGTTTATGGCATTCATATATTACAATGATTTATATGAGCTTTGCATATATGCTAATACCATTTCAAAGTGGATTGATAATTTTTCAAATAGTAATAATTTCTATATTGGTAGGGTATTTTATTTCCTTCATAAATGAAATATCGAATAAAAAGATATTTGTTATTATATGTTTTTTAATTTTTTTATTACCCGCAGTAATACTAAATAATTTTTACCCTATGAGAATTGTTCCCTATAGTTATTTACTTTTATTTGCTTTTGTTTTTCTTTATCGTGAATTTCTTAATAAAAGTGAGCTTTCTTTTGTCAAATTTTTTTACATTTTTATTTTAAGTTCAATATTATTGTTATGGCGAAGTGAAGGAATTATTTTTATTGTATTTATTCCAATATTAATTTTTGTTGTTTATCGAAAAAATTTAAATGTAATAAAAATATTATTAATTTTTATCACATTATTATTAACTGTATTTATGTATAAAAAAATTACAAATTATAATTCATATTTCAAACTAAGAAATGATGAATATGGGTTGACAATTTATGTAAATCCTTTATCACTTATGTTAAATGATAATTTAAAAGGTAAGAATATAGGTAAAGATATAAAAAGCATTAATAAGGTGCTTAAAGTTGACGTATTAAAAAAATATCCAGATCACCATGAAAGCAAGGCATTTTGGACATGGCAAGTTATTACTGATGATTTTCAGAAACATTTGTCTGAATTTAAAAAGGCGTATATTGATATAATAATTAACAATCCTTTTACATTTCTAAAATACCGAATAAATACTTTCATTGCTTCATCTGGAATTGAAGATGATTATACTCCATTATCAACTGGTAATTTAACATATTATTACAATGATTTAGAAGTAAAAGAATGGGTAGTTGATATTATAAAAAATAATAGTGATATGCATCCATTAAATAATAATTTGCGAAACACAACAGAAAAGATTTTGTTAGGAGTAGATGAAAATGATGTTTTACTTAACAAATATTATCAAAAGATTTTTTGGAATGTTATACCAATGTTATTATTGATGCTTTTGTCCCTTATTATTTCTTTAATAAAAAAAGCAAATTTATTATTATTAATAGAACTTAGTTTATGTGCTAAAACAATAATTACTTTTTTAACTGCCCCAGCAAGTTATTTTATGTATTATTTACCTGAATATATTTGTGCTCCAGTGTTATTTGTTATTTCAATTATAGTTTTAAGAAGGTGTAAAGATGTTAAAACAGGCAATTAAATTTTTTGTCACATCGGGTATTGGATGGATAATTGATATGTGTATTTATACTGTATTATCAAATATTCTAAAAGTACCAGTTGCTTTAGCAAATATTATAAGTTCATTTATATCTGTAACCTATGTTTATATTGTATCAACTAGAAACAATTTTAAAAATGAATCGTCTAATATAAGTTTAAAGAAAAAATATATTATATACATTGTTTATCAAGTAATAATGATTCTTATATTCTCATTTATCATAAGTGGTTTGTCATCAGTATTAATTAAAATTAATTATAATATAGTAATAAAATATAGTAAAATATGTGCTAAAATATTAGTGACACCAATTACAATGATATGTAATTTCATGTTTATGAAGTGGTTAATAGAGAAATTTAAGTAGAAAGAGTGGTAATATGAAAAATTTATTGTTTATTCCAATGTATAATTGCAAGAAACAAATTGTTAGAGTTTTAGATCAAATTGATGACAACAATGTTAAATATTTTACTGAAATTATTATTGTGAATAATAGAAGCACAGATAATGGTGAAGAAGTGGTTAAAAAATATTTAAAAAAACGAAATTTTAGTATCCCTGTAAAGTTATTTAGAAATGATTCTAATTATGGTCTTGGTGGGTCGCATAAAGTTGCGTTTAATTATGCGATTTCTAATAGTTTTGATTATGTAACTGTATTACATGGTGATGATCAAGGAAGTATAAATAATATAATCCCAGTGCTAGAATCTAAAGAATACCTTAAACATGATTGTATGTTAGGATCAAGATTTATGAAGGGATCAAAATTACAAGGTTATTCAAAATTTAGAACTTTTGGAAATAGGGTTTACAACGTTATTTTTTCAATTGGACTTTTGAAAAAAATTTCTGATTTAGGATCGGGTTTAAATATGTATAGTACTAAAATGTTAAAAAGCAAGTTTTATTTGAAATTTCCAGATAAATTAACGTTTAACTGTTATATGTTACTTGCTGCTAATTATTATAAACATGATATTAAATTTTTCCCAATAGTATGGAGAGAAGATGATCAAGTTTCAAATGTAAAAATGTTTTCACAAGCAATGACAACATTAGGGTTAGTATTTAAATATATATTTAGACGTGGTAAATATATCAAATCAGAATTAAGAGATAATATTGTAGAAGAGTATACTGCAAAAGAAGTATATCCAGAAGAGGAAGTGTGAGTATGAAAAAAATTCATTTAATAATGCCAATGGGTGGAGCAGGTTCAAGATTTTCTAAGCAAGGATTTTCAAAACCTAAACCACTTTTAGAAATATTTGATAAACCATTTTTCTATTGGTCTACAAGATCTATAGAAAAATATGTTGAATTAGAAAGTTTAACTTTTGTAGTATTAAAGGATCATGTTGAAAAATTTCAAATTGATTTAGAAATAAAAAAATATTTTAAAGATGCTAAAATAATTGTGTTAGATCATATTTTAAATGGTGCTGTACTAACTTGTTTAGAAGGTATTAAAAATATAAAAGATGATTTTCCTATTGTTTTTAATGATTGTGACCACATATTTTATTCATCAGTGTTTAATAAATATTGTAATGAATTTAATTTTGAAACGATAGATGGTGCTTTATTAACATTTGAATCTAATGATCCTAAATTTAGTTTTTTAGAGTTGAATAGTGAGGGTAATGTTACTAGAACCGTTGAAAAACAAGCTATTAGTAATAAAGCTATATGTGGGGCGTATTATTTTAAAAATGCTGAAACATTTATCAATAACGCGAATGAATATTTGAATAATTGTAATTACAATGAATACTTTGTAAGTGGAGTTTATAATATTATGGCTAAACATAATAAGATAATAAAACATTTTGATGTTGATAGTCATCTTGCATTTGGAACACCTGAAGAATATAGTGAAGCATTAAATCATGAATCAGATTTTAAGGAGTTGTTATAATGGTTATATCACTAATAATTGGTATATTAACTTTAGTTTGTGCTCACTTGCTTAGAGTTTACCGATGGAGACAATTTATAGAAGTATATGAGAAACCAAATGATAAAAGATTGATTAGATCTTTATCTATTGGGTATGCTATTAATTTTTTTGCTCCTTTTCACATAGGTGATATATTCAGGGCTTTTTATTCAGGTAAAAAAATGAAAAATGGAGTTATTTTTTCTATTTCCACAATAATTGTAGAGTACTTTTTAGATATATTTTTTGTTGCAATAATATTTTCAACATTTTATTTATTGACATTAAAAAATAATGTAATATCTTCATCTATCATTTTTTATATTTCTTTTGTTGTTTTATTTATATTTTTAGGAATTATTATATTTAAACATAATAAATACGTAAAAAAAATTGCTTATAGTATTTCTGGAATTTTTAATGAAAAAATTGAGCTTAAATTATTAAAATTATTCTGGGCTTTAATTTCTTCTTTTAAAGATATTGTTGAAAAATTAAATAAAATAAAATTGATTTTAACTACAATATTAATGTGGTCATTATATTTATGCTCATATTCTTTATTGGCATATGCTATAAAAATAAATGCTTCAAAAAGCTTTAATGTAGTAGATATTTTTACTTCATTCTTCTCTATGAAAACATTTATAAAACCAACTTTATATATAAGTTTTAATATGTTTGATAAATATTCTTATATAATGGTTATCTATATTGTTATTTCATTACTGTTATTATTTATTACTTCATTCTTTTTTAAATTTAATCAAACTGAGTCAAATAAGGAATACTTAGAATTGCTTCCTCATATTAATCCTAAAGATAGATTAACTTTTTTAGAATCATATTTTTCTGCTGAAAATAAAGAATACTTTAAAAACTATCTAAAAATTAATCGAGATATTTCTATTTTGCAAGATTATTCTGCTGGTAGTAATGCTACAACAATGTTGTGTACTGATGATTCGGGAATGTTTTTCAGAAAATATAGTTTTGGAAATGATAGTGAAAAATTGTGGGATCAAATAAAATGGTTGCATGCTCACGAAAAAAAATTAGTATTAACAAAAATTTTACGTGAAAATCACGGAATCGGATATTGCTATTATGATATGCCTTACAGATCTGATGCAGTAGGTTGTTTTAATTATGTTCATTCTAATACATTAGATAAGGGATGGCGTGTTATTGAAATGGTTTTAGATGATTTAGATAAAAATTTACACCAAATAAATGTAAGGAAATCCGATCCTAATCTAATTAAAAATTACATTGATAAAAAGGTCACTGATAATATTAAAATAATGGAAAATTCTAAAGAATTAAAAAATATAATGAAGTATGATACTATTTTTATTAATGGAAAAGAATATAAAAATTTAAAACAATTTAAGAAATATTTTAAATATGAATATCTATATAATTTGTTTAAAGATGATGTATATGCTGATTTGCACGGCGATATGACTATAGAAAATATAATATGTTTAAATGATGATAAACTTAGTAAACCATATTATATTATTGATCCTAATACTGGAAATGTTCATGATTCTCCAAATTTGGATTATGCCAAATTACTTCAATCATTGCATGGTGGTTATGAATTTCTTATGCATACAACTAGTGTCGAATTTCATCATAATCACATTAATTATTTGCATACACAATCTTCAATTTATGATGAATTATTTAAAAAATATAAAGAATATTTAGAAAGTAAATTTTCACGACAAAAAGTTAAAAGCATTTTTTTTCATGAAATAATCCATTGGTTTCGTTTAATGCCATACAAAATAAGGAAGGATTCTAGTAGGGCAGTACTATTTTATGCAGGCATGATTAAAGTTATAAATGATGTTATAGAATTTTATGGTGAAAATGATGAAAAATAAATTAGCACTTTTTGATTTAGATGGTACTTTATTTAATACAAATGATGTCAATTATTATTCGTATAAAGAAGCGTTAAATAATTTAGGATATGATTTAGATTACGAATATTTTTGTACGAAATGTAATGGTAGATTTTATAAAGAATTTTTGCCAGAGATAACCGATGGGAAAGATAGTACGCTAGAAACTATTCATAAGCAAAAGAAAGAATTATATGGTAAATATTTGGATAAAGCAAAAATAAATAATCATTTGATTAATATTGCAAAACATATTAAAGATGAATATTATTTAGCAGTAGTTACTACTGCATCTAAAAAAAATACAATGGATATTTTAAAATATTATAAAATTGAATCTTTATTTGATTTAATTTTAACTCATGACGATATTACGAAAGTTAAGCCTGACCCAGAGGGATTTTTAAAAGCTATGAATTATTTTAAAATAGATTGTTATAATACTATTATATTTGAAGATTCCAAACCTGGGATTGAAGCTGCAAGGCGTACCAACTCAACTGTATTTGTAATTGATAAATTTTAAATATAGCTTTTATTTATAATTTTTATAGGAGAAAAAATATGAAAAAGAAAATAGCAGTATTAATTCCTTGTTATAATGAATCTAAAACAATTGAAAAAGTTGTAAAAGACTATAAAAATGCTTTACCAGAAGCTGAAATTTATGTATATGATAATAATTCAAATGACAAAACAGATGAAATAGCGCGTAATGCAGGAGCAATAGTAAAGTATGAATATAAACAAGGTAAAGGAAATGTTATCAGATCTATGTTTAGAGATATAGATGCTGATTGTTATTTGATGATTGATGGTGATGATACATATCCTAGTGAATTTGCACGTAAAATGTGTGATTATGTTTTACAAGGTAAAGCCGATATGGTAATTGGTGATAGATTATCAAGTACTTATTTTGCTGAAAATAAAAGACCATTTCATAATTTTGGAAATAGAATAGTAAGATTTTTAATTAACAAATTATTTAAAAATAGTATTAAAGATATTATGACAGGATATAGAGCATTTAGTTATGATTTTGTTAAGGGATTCCCAGTTCTATCTAAGGGATTTGAAATTGAAACTGAAATGACTATACATGCTGTAGATAAAAATTTTAAGCTAATAGAAATACCTGTGACTTATAGGGATAGACCCATAGGCAGTGTGTCTAAATTAAATACATATAAAGATGGAATTAAGGTTTTAAAAACGATCGCAACTTTATTCAAAGAATATAAACCCGCATTATTCTTTAATACAATTGCAATTATTTTAATTATTATTTCTTTATTTTTAGGTATTCCTGTATTTACAGAATATGTTGACACTGGTCTTGTTCCAAGATTTCCAACATTAATTGTTACAGGCTTATTAGTTGTTATTGCACTTCTTCTAGTTGTTTGTGGAATAATACTCCAAGTTATTGTAAAAAAGCATAAACAATTATATGAATTATATTTGAATATATTAAAATCAAATCGTAAAGAAAGTGGATAATTGTCAAATAGTGTGTGTAGACACAAATAAGTGATGATTATTTATATAGTCAATGCGTTAAGCGTTGGCTATTTTTTTAATTTTTAATAGACCTTTACATATCATGATTCTTGCCTTAAATCTTCTAAATGATCT
>JAFUCZ010000024.1 GCA_017459425.1 Bacilli bacterium | reverse complement strand
GATAGAAACACTCAACGGTCAATTTAAAGACTTCATCAAGAACAATTATCCCAAAAATCTTGATGAACTACAAATTGCATTAAACAAATTTGTATATTATAATAATAACATAAAAATCAAAAATAAACTAAAAACTACACCAATTAATTATCGATGTAGCCATAGTTAAGAACTTTTTATTTCATGTAGAAATTTATTAAACCAGTTCTTTATTCTCTTTTTTAATTGTATACACTATCAATACCAAAATATTCTTCTAATGTTATCCAATTACCATTATTATATAACTTATTTGCTAAATCATTACCAACATATCTTATATGCCATGGTTCAAACATATATCCTGTAATACTTTCTTTTCCTTTTACATATCTAATTATAAATCCATATTTATAACAATTTTGATTTAACCATTTACCTTCATTTGTATATTCCCATGATTGATCTAAACTATTAATATCTGCAGCTAATCCCGATTGATGTTCAGAATGCCCTGCACGTGCTGAGTATCTATCAGCTAATTCTTGACCATCGCGTGCAACATAATTATTATATATATTTTTTTGTGTATTATATGATCTAAATCCACTTATTATTTTCAAATTAATACCTTCACTAGCAGCATCGCTTTGCATTTTATCAAAATTTGTTTGAAATTCAGAAAGTAAGCCACCTGGATTATAATTGCTAGGCAAACTATAACTTTTATTTGCTATTAATATTCCATTTATATAATATATTCCATTAATTTGTTCTATTTTAAATCCCTTTGATGTAGTAGATTTTGAACTTTTTTGTTCAACTTTTTTTTCTTCTTTTTTTATTACATTAACAGTTCTACTAATAGTGTTTTCATTATTACTAGAATCAGCTACAGAATATTTTATTATGTATTCACCCTGTTTTTTGTTATCAACACTACCTTCAACTTTTATTTTATCGGTTAAATCACCATCATAATTATCAGTAGCACTTGCGCCTAATTCATTATAATCATTATCTAAATAAATATTAATTCTTTCATCACCATTCAATTTAATTTCTGGTTTTGTAGTATCTTTAATAATTACAGTTCTTTTAATACTTTTAGTAATATTTTTATATTTAATAGTATATTTATAATAATATTCACCTATTTTTTTTAAATTAATATTTGTTTTAATTTTAATTTTTTTTGTTAAATTTTCTTTTTTATATGAAGCTTTAGCGCCTTGGTCTTTATAATCTTCTCCATATTCTAATTCAATTTTTTCTTTTCCATTTAATTTGATACTTAAATATTTACTATTAGAATGATTTAATGTAAATACTACACAAATAATAATTATTGTTGTAATTACAATAGATAATATAAGTATTCTTTTCTTTTTCATAATCAACCACCTTAACTAAATACAGTTTATCATTAAAAAAACTAAATATCAATATAAAAAAAACTTTCATTTTTACGAAAGTTTAAAACTATTTACATTTTACTTTATATGTCTCAATTATTGTAGGAGTTTTAACAATATCAATATTGTGTGACTCATTAATTAAACAGTAATTAATATTTTGTTTTATTCCATTTACTGATAAAATACCATGAATTAATTTATATTGTTCAATATCGTTAATATGAGTATGTTTTAGAATTCCAGAACCAACAGGTAAATATAAAAATCCTAATTCAAACCCATCAATATTTAAATCACCACAATAATTAATTTTATAAACATTATTTATTGCAATTGTATTTGGCAAAAAAATAAAATTTGAATTTTCTAATTGTTTTTTAACAAATGTTAATTTTTCTATTTTAGTCATCTCTTTTTTTAAAGGATATTCAAATGACATATCAAATCACCTCAAATAAAATGTATTTTAGCATTTTTTTATGTGTATTTCAATAGAATATATGATAAAATTAAAATATCATTATATAAAAAAAACGAAAGAAAGTGAAAAAATGTTTGAGCTGATATCGAAATATAAACCAAGTGGTGATCAACCACAAGTAATAGATAAGTTAGTAGAAGGAATAAAAAATGGTGAAAAAATAGAGGTTTTACTTGGTGCAACAGGGACAGGTAAAACTTTTACAATGGCAAATGTAATTGCAAAATTAAATAAGCCTACATTAATACTAGCGCATAATAAGACATTGGCAGGACAATTATATGCTGAAATGAAAGAATTATTTCCAAATAATCATGTAGAATATTTTGTATCTTACTATGATTATTATCAACCTGAAGCATACGTAGCAAAAACAGATACATATATAGAAAAAGATGCTGCTATAAATGATGAAATAGATGAATTGAGGCATGCAGCTACTTCAGCGTTATTAAACTATAATGATGTAATTGTAGTTTCATCTGTTTCATGTATATATGGAATAGGGGAAGTAGAAGAATATAAGAACAAAACACTAACTCTAAAACAAAATGATCAAATAGATAGAGATGTAATAATAGAAAAATTAATAGAAATGTTATATGAGAGAAATCAAATAGATTTTAAAAGGGGTACATTTAGAGTTCATGGAGATATTTTAGAAGTAATACCAATATCTCAGCATGGTAAAGGAATTAGAATAGATTTTTTTGGTGACGAAATAGAACATTTATACGAATTTGATACATTAACAGGTGTAGTTTTAAGTGAAAAAAAATCAATAACAATATTTCCAGCAAGCCACTTTGTAACAAGTGAAGAAAAATTAAAAGAAGCTGTTAAAAGAATAAAAAAAGAATTAGAAGAAAGATTACAATATTTTAAAGAAAATAATAAACTTTTAGAATACCAAAGGCTAATGGAAAGAACTAATTACGATATGGAAATGTTATCGGAAACAGGATTTTGTAGAGGGGTAGAAAACTATGCTAGACATATAGCTTTAAAAGAAGAAGGAGAAACCCCAACAACATTAATAGATTTTTTTGGTAAAGATTTTTTACTTATAGTTGATGAGTCCCACGTAACATTACCACAGGTAAGAGGTATGTATAATGGAGATAGAGCTAGAAAAGAAGTTCTTGTTGATTATGGATTTAGATTGCCAAGTGCACTTGATAATAGACCATTAAAATTTGATGAATTTGAGAAAAAAATAAATCAAATGATTTGTGTATCAGCAACACCAGGCGAATATGAATTAGAAAAATCAAATATAGTTGCTGAACAAATTATCAGACCAACAGGTCTTTTAGATCCAATAATAGAAGTGAGAAAAACAAAAAATCAAATAGATGATTTAGTAAATGAAATAAATGATAGAATAAATAAAAATCAAAGAGTTTTAATTACTACTTTAACAATTAGAATGGCAGAAGAACTTACTGCATATTTAAAGAAAATTGATATGAAAGTATCGTATCTTCATAGCGAAATAAAAACATTAGAGCGCATGAAAATAATAAGGGATTTAAGACTTGGTAAAACTGATGTTTTAGTAGGAATTAATTTACTTAGAGAAGGATTAGACATACCTGAAGTAAGCTTAATTGCTATTATGGATGCCGATAAACAAGGATTCTTAAGAAGTCATAGAAGTTTGATTCAAACAATAGGACGTGCTGCAAGAAATAGCGAAGGTAAAGTAATTATGTATGCCGATTCAATTAGCGAATCAATGGATTTAGCGATTAAAGAAACAAATAGAAGAAGAAAAATACAAGAAGAATATAATATCAAAAACAATATTACACCAAAAACAATTATTAAAGAAATACATGAATTAATTTCAAATGAAAAAGAAACTGAAGAAATAGCTAAACCAAAAATGAGTAAAAAGGAAAAACAAAACATAATAGTAAGATTAGAAAAAGAAATGAACGATGCTGCAGCTGTACTAGATTTTGAAAGAGCTATGGAATTAAGAGATATTCTATTTGAAATGCAAGCTAGTGAAAAATAGTTTACATTTATTTATCTAAATGTAGGTATAATATTGAAAATTGTGTTTAAAATGGTTAAATATTATAAAAGTAATATTTGTCTAATATTTGTAAATATTAAAAGTAAAATTGAAATAAAACAATCATTATGTGATATAATATATTTGGAGGATATATGAAAAAGAGTAAAATAGATTTATTTAATAATTTAATAGAATGGCTAATATATATGCTTGGATATGCATTAATACTTGTTTTAGTATCATTAATATTTAAAGAAACAATATATATTGATTCAAGCTTATATGGTTTATGGGGAATACTTGCATCAATAATTATATATTTCTTAAATAAGACTATAAAGCCATTAATAGTTTGGTTAACATTACCAATAACAGCATTAACTTTGGGACTTTTTTACCCATTTATTAATGTTTTGATTTTAAAAATAACAAGTATTATATTAGGAAATCATTTCAATATAAATGGTTTATTTATGAGTTTTTTAGTTGCAATACTTATTTCAATTATGAATATGATTTTAGATGAAAAAATAATAAAACCACTTTTGCGAGGTGAAAAATAATGAACCCTGTTATTTTAGATTTAGGAAGTATTAAAATTTATTGGTATTCAATAATGATTTTACTTGGAGCAATAATTGGTTATCTAATTGTAACAAATGAGTCAAAAAAATATAATATACCAAAAAACTATATGACTAATTATTTTTTCTATCTAATCATTTTTTCTATTATAGGTGCACGACTTTATTATTGCATATTTAATTTTAAATACTATAGTAATAACTTAATAGAAATATTTCAAATTTGGAATGGTGGACTTGCTATACATGGTGGTTTGCTATTTGGTTTACTTTGGACAATTTTTTATACAAAAAAATACAATATAAAAACATTAAGATTTTTAGATATAATGGCACCGGGTATAATAATCGCACAGTCAATTGGTAGATGGGGTAATTTTTTTAATGGAGAAGCTTATGGAAGCGAAGCCACATTAGATTTTTTACAAAAATTACATATGCCACAATTTATAATAAATGGTATGAATATAAATGGAATATATCATCATCCAACATTTTTATATGAGTCACTATGGTGTTTAATTGGATTTATAATTATACTAATTATTAGAAAAAGAAGGTATATAAAAATTGGAAGAATTACATCGTTTTATTTAATATGGTACGGTATAGGAAGATTTTTTATAGAAGATTTGAGAACAGATAGCTTGATGATTTTTAATTATAAAGCAGCTCAAATTGTATCAATTCTTATGATTATCGCAGGTGTTATTCTATTTATAACATCAAAAGCAGATAGATTTGAAAATAATTATAATGATATAAGTGAATTAGAGGATATTAAATTTTAATGATTTAATCCTTTTTTATTTTACAAAAAACAAAAAAATAGTATAATTAAAATGGGTGATAAAATTGAATAAAAAAGTTGTAGTATTAGGTGGAGGAACAGGTATGTCTTCATTATTGAGAGGACTAAAACAATTCCCTTTCGATATAACTGCTGTAGTATCTGTATGTGATGATGGGGCAAGTACAGGACGCCTTAGAAAAGAATTTAATATTCCAGCTGTAGGAGATATAAGAAAAGTATTAATATCTCTTTCTGAAACAGAACCTTTATTTGAAAAACTCTTAGATTATAGATTTAATACAACAAGTGATTTAGATGGACATGCTGTTGGAAATTTACTTTTAACAGCAATGGCTAATATAAGTGGAAATATGTCAGATGGAATAGAATCAATTGGTAAGATTTTAAATTTAAAAGGTAACGTATTACCACTAACAGAAGATAATGTAACATTAGTCGCACAAATGAAAGATGGTAAAGTTATAGAAGGAGAACATAATATAACTGAATATCATGGAAATATTGAAAAAATATATTATAAATCTACTCCAGTTGTTAATAATAAAGTACTTGAAGCAATAAAAAAAGCAGATTTAATAATATTAAGCATGGGTAGTATTTATACAAGTATATTACCAAATTTATTATGCGAAAAAGTTATATCACAAATTGATAAAAGTACCTCAAAATTAATGTATGTGTGCAACATGATGACACAACCAGGTGAAACAGATCGATTATCAGTAAGTGAGCATGTAAAAATATTAAATAAATATTTAGGAAATCATAAAGTAGATGTTGTCGTAGCAAATAATGGTAGTATAAGTAATCAAATGAAAAATAAATATGCCACTTTAGAACAAAAAGATCCAGTTGTTATAGATTATGAAAATTTATATAAATTGAATGTTGATTTAATAGAAGATGATTTTGTTAATGTAGATTCAGATATATTAAGACATAATGCAGTAAAATTAGCGCTTCGTATTTTCTCATATTTAATATCATGATATCATTTTCGCATCAAGTAAAAGACGAAGTAAGTAAACTAGAAATAGAAAAAATATCTGCAATATCTGAATTATCTGCAATAATTCAAAATATTGGAAGTATTGATAAAAATATAAAAATAACAATAGAAAATGCAAGCGTTGCACGTAGAATATTTAATTTATTAAAAATAACATTCGATATTATTCCTAAAATAACTGTTCGAAAAGGGTATAACTTTAATAAAAATTTAATATATATATTAGAATTTGCTGATAATAAACATAAAGTATTAAATACAATTGGTATATATAACAATTTGATACCAGAAGAATATATTGTAAGTGATATAGAACAAAAACGTGCCTATTTAAGAGGAGTATTTTTATCTATTGGAAGTATAAATGATCCAAAAAAATCAAGATATCACCTTGAATTCTTAGTAAATAATATTGAATATTCAAAATTTTTATCTGATTTATTAAATGAATTTAGATTGAATAGTAAAGTAATAAAAAGAGATCATAAATATATGGTATATGTAAAAGAAGCTGAAAAAATAGGAGATTTTTTAAGAATATTAAATGCGTATAATGCAGTATTTTACTTTGAAGATATAAGAATATATAGAGATCATAAAAATATGACAAATAGACTTAATAATTGTGAACAAGCAAATATTGATAAAATAATATTAACAGCAAATACTCAAGTAAATCAAATAGAAGTATTAAAAAAATATGACGTTTTTGATTTATTAACAGAAAAAGAAAAAATAGCAGCAGAATATAGATTAAAATATCCTGATGTGTCGCTTTTAGAATTAAGCGAAATAATAAGCTTAGAGACAAATACGCCTATAACAAAATCAGGATTGCACCATAGATTTAATAAAATTAAAACATTGTATGAAAAAATAGAAGAAAAGAACAATTCAAAAAAATAAAGGACTATTATAGTTCTTTTATTTTTTAGAAAATTCCATTAACTGCAAGACATATTAAAATTTTTATAGTATAATATTATTGTTAGAAGGTGAATTATTGTGAAAGTAATTTTTATAAAAGACCTTAAAGGACAAGGTAAAAAAAATGAAATAAAAGATGTAAAAGATGGTTATGCAACTAACTTTTTAATAAAAAATGGATATGCAGTTAAAGCAACAGATAACTCATTATCAAAATTAAAAAAACAAAATGAAGAAGAAGCTTTGCAAGAAAATTTATTAATAAAACAAATGCAAGAATTAAAGAAAAAACTAGAAAAAGAAACACTAGTATTTAAAGTTAAAACAGGATCACAAGATAAAATGTTTGGATCTATTTCAGCAAAGCAAATTAAATCAAACATGGAGTCTTTAGGATATAATATAGATAAAAATAATATAAAGATAAATACTCCTATAACTAGTTTAGGATTTCATCAAATAGAGGTTTTACTTCATAAAAAAGTAATAGCTAATGTTAAAATAAAAGTAGAGAGGTAATATTATGAATGATAAAGTTATGCCCCATAATTTAGAAGCAGAACAATCCGCATTAGGTTCAATGTTTCTATCCAAATATGCACTTCAAAAGTGTATGGAAAATTTAACACAAGATATGTTTTATAATGATGCGAACGCTAAAATATTTAATGCAATGTGTTCTCTTTATGAAAATGGACAAGCAATTGATATTACAACAGTAACAGCGGAATTAGATCAAAAAAAAGTATTAAAACAAATAGGAGATGTAGAATATTTAACTGAAGTAATAAATATTGTACCAACAGCTGCTAATGTTGATGAATATATAAAAATAGTAGAAGAAAAATCAATATTACGTCATCTAATAGAAGAAGGTACAGCGATTGTAACATCTGGTTATAATTCAACAGATTCTTTATCTGAAATATTAGATAATGCTGAGAAAAAAATCCTTAGCGTAGTAAAAACACGTAAGGGATCTGAATTTAAATCAATTCAAAATGTTTTATATAAAACACAATCTGATTTAGAAAAACTATCAGCAACAAAAAATGAAATTACTGGAATTCCAACTGGATTTTATGATCTAGATAAAGTAACTTCAGGATTGCATCCAAATGAATTAATCATTATTGCAGCACGTCCAGCAATGGGTAAAACAGCATTTGCCCTTAATTTAGCAACTAATATGGCAATGTTGTCTAAAAAAACAGTGGCATTATTTAACATGGAAATGGGTGCTGAACAATTAGCAAGCAGAATGTTATCTTCAACTGGTCAAATAGATGGATATAAAATGCGTACTGGTAAATTTGAACACCAAGATTGGAAAAGAATTAATGAAGCAATTTCAAAACTATCAGACACAAAATTTTATATTGACGATACACCAGGTATGACAGTAAGTGAAATAAAAGCAAAATGTAGAAGATTATCAAGTAGTGAAGATGGACTAGATGTAGTAATAATTGACTATTTGCAATTAATTAGTGGTGGCTCAAGATATGCTGGAAACCGTCAACAAGAAGTATCAGAAATATCTCGTTCTTTAAAAACACTTGCGATGGAACTTGAAATACCCGTAATAGCTTTAGCCCAACTTTCTCGTACTGTTGAAGGAAGAGAAGACAAAAGACCACTTTTAAGTGATTTAAGGGAATCTGGTTCTATTGAACAAGATGCAGATATAGTAGCATTTTTATATAGAGATGATTATTATAATAAAGAGTCAGCAATAGATGAAAATACAAGTAAAAGTGAATTTATTTTAGCAAAACATCGTAATGGACCAACAACAACTGTAGATTTAATCTTTAAAAGAAACACATCAACATTTGTAAATTTTATTAATAAAGAGTAGGTGAAGAATTTGAAAAAAATTATTACAATTGTTTTTTCTATTATAATAGGTGTAGTAGCGTTTTACTTATCAATAAACACAACAAGAAGTGAAGAGCCTAACAATTATTATCAAGTATATTTGGATGAAGAATTATTAGGAACAATAAAATCAAAAACAGCTTTAGAAAACTATATTGATTCAGAAAGTGATTATTATAAGAAAAAATATGGTGTAAAAAAAGTATATGCACCAGAAGGATTAGAAATCAAAGCTGTAACAACTTATAATAAAAACATAAAAACTGAAAAAGAAATATATGAAATATTAAAAGCAAAAAAATCATTTACAATAGATGGATATCAAATAACAATAAAAAAAGAGGATAAAAAAGATAACAAAAAAGTATATGTATTAGATGAAAAAATATTTAAGGAATCTTTATCAAATGTAGCAAAGATATTTGTGGGCATTGAAGACTATGAAAAATATGTAACTAACACACAATCAGAAATAAAAGAAACTGGTTCATTGATTGAAAATATAAGTATGGAAGAAAACATGACAATCAAAAAAGTTAAAGTTCCAGTTACTGAAACAATATATCAAGATACTTCATCATTAACAAAGCAATTACTGTTTGGTACTACTTCAGAACAAAATAAATATGTTGTTCAAGAAGGAGATACTATTTCAAAAGTCGCATTTAATAATAAAATTAGTGTTTTAGAGTTTCTTATATCAAATCCCAATTTTACAAATGAAAAAAACTTACTATTTCCTGGACAAGAAGTTGTAATAGGAGTAACAAATCCTCAAGTAAAAATCAAAGTAGTAAAAAATGAAGTTAAAGATTTAGTAAGTAGTTATAAAACAGAATATCAATACGATAGTAATATGTATGTTGGTGAAGAAAAAGTATTACAAGAAGGAGAAGAAGGTCTTGAAAGAATAAATCAAGAAGTAACTTCAGTAAATGGTGAAATAACATATGTTGATACAAAATCTAAAGAAGTTATTAAACCAACAACCAATAAAATAGTAGTAAAAGGTGATAAAAAAGTCAGCAATGTTGGATCAGTTACTGATTGGGCATGGCCAACAGATAGTGGTTGGACAATATCTTCAGAATATGCATACCGTACAAATCCAATAACTGGAGGACGTGAATTACATGATGGTATTGATATTGCCGGAACTGGATTTGGTTCAAACATATATGCTTCAAACAATGGTGTAGTTGTAACAGCAGGATATCATTATATAAATGGTAACTACGTAATTATAAATCATAATAACGGATATTATACTTATTATGGACATATGTCAAAAATACTAACGAGTGTAGGTAATGTTGTTGAAAAAGGCCAAGTAATAGGTTTAGTTGGTAAAACCGGTTATGCTACAGGACCACACGTTCACTTTTCACTAGCAACTGGAGGACCTATGTATGGAGGGGGAACAATTATAAGCCCATGGACAATTTTCAGATAAAAACAAGCGTACTTGCTAGCGGAAGTAAAGGTAATTGTGTATATATAGAAACTTTAAATAATCATATATTAGTAGATATTGGAACAACAAGTTTATATGTTGAAAAGAAATTAAAAGACATTAATGTTGAGCCAAGTTTAATAGATAGTATATTTATTACACATACTCATGTAGATCATGTGGCAGGTTTAAAAGTATTTTTAAAAAAATATAATCCTACACTATACCTAACAAAAATAATGTATAGTGAATTAAAAAAAGATATTTCAATAAATAATTATGTAATTATAGATAGTGATGAATTGTTATTAAATGATATTAAAGTAAAAATAATTAAAACAAGTCATGATGCTAACGATTCAAATGGATATATTTTTGAATATAATAACAAGAAAATGTGCTATATAACAGATACAGGATATATAAATAAAAAATATTTTAAACTATTAAAAAATTGTGATATATATATCATGGAAAGTAACCACGATATAGAAATTCTTATGAATGGTAAATATCCGTATCATTTAAAACAAAGAATTATAAGTGATACGGGTCATTTATCAAATAAAGACACATCATATTATTTGTCTAAGTTATCTGGTGATAATACTAAATATATAGTACTAACACATTTAAGCGAAGAAAATAATGATCCAGATGTAGCATTAAATACTCTAAAAGAAACATTAGAACAAAATAACAAAAAAATAGATAATTTAATAATATCAAAACAAAAAGAAAGAACTGAATTAATAGGTGTATGATAAAAATAATATGTATAGGTAAAATTAAAGAAAAATATTACGAACAAGCAATAGATGAATATAAAAAAAGATTAAGTAAATATACCAAATTAGAAATAATAGAATTACCTGATGAAAATAATAAAAGTGTAGATGTTATTAAATCTTTAGAAAAAAATAAAATATTATCAAATATTAAAGATAAAGACTATGTTATAACATTAGAAATAAATGGTAATAAATTAGATAGTGTTAATTTATCTAAAAAACTAGAACAAATTAATTTAAATTATTCAAATATTGTTTTTGTAATAGGTGGATCATATGGACTTGATGAAGAAGTAAGCAAGCGAAGTAATTACAAATTATCATTTTCAGATTTAACATTTCCTCATCAATTATTTAGAGTTATACTGTTAGAACAAATATATAGGTGTTTTAAGATTAAAAATAATGAAACATATCATAAATAATGTATAAAAATATAAAAACGTCTCAATATTAATTAGGAGGCGTTTTAATTTGAAAAAAATAATTTTTACATTAATTTTAATTATTGCTACTTATAGTTTTATTGGAGAAATCTTTGCAACTAATTATATAATACCAGAAGAATCAATTCGTTTAAGAGTTTTAGCAAACAGTGATTTAGAATATGATCAAAAAATAAAACAAAAAGTATTCAATCTTGTACAACAAGATATATCAAATCTTTTAACAACCAAAAATAATTATATGGACGCTAAAAAAATAATAAGTAATAACTTAGATTATATAAATAATCATGTAAAAGAATTACTAATAAAAGAAAAATACATGTTAGATTATGATATATCATTTGGACAAAACTATTTTCCTAAGAAAACATATAAAGGAGTAGAGTACAAAGAAGGCTATTATGAATCCTTAGTTATAACTTTAGGAAAAGGAGAAGGTCATAATTGGTGGTGTGTTTTATTTCCACCTCTATGCTTAATTGAAGCAAATGATGATAATACAAATGAAGTCGAATATAAAAGTTTAATAAAAGAAATGATAGATAAATATTTATAGTAGTAATAAAAAGACCTCTTATAAATAAAATTTTATAGGAGGTTTTATAATGACCACTATTATAATAATAGCTTTTAGTTTATCAATGGATGCTTTTTCTCTTTCACTAGCATATGGAACATTAAATTTAAATAAAAAAGATATGTTATCTTTATCTTTTATAGTAGGATTATATCATTTTTTTATGCCTCAAATTGGTGTAATAGTAGGAGATACATTATTAAAAATAATAAAAATAAATCCAAATTTTATTGTTTTTATTGTACTAAGTTTTATTGGGATAGAAATGATTTTTGAGTCATTTAAAAAGGAAGAAAATATAAAAAAATTAAAACTAATGGAAATGATTTTATTTGGACTTGCTGTAAGCATAGATAGTTTTTCATTAGGAATAGGTCTTAAAGTAATAACAAACAATATATTAATTAGTTGTATATTTTTTAGTGCTTTTAGCTTTATTTTTACATTGATTGGATTATTTATAGGTAAAAAAACAAGTGAAATATTAGGATTTATTTCTACATTATTAGGTGGTATTATACTTGTTATAATGGGAGTATTATATTTAATATAAGTTAGTATTTATTTGAATAATAACAAATTAATGTATCAAATACATGTAAAATTAGTTGCGTTTTTCATACAAAAAATTTATAATAATAAATGAGTGTAATAATATCAAATTAAATAAGTTTACATAAATTATTATAGGAGTTGTAAAAATGAAACAGATAAAAATAGAAGGTAATAACATATTAAGTGGATCAATAAAAGTAAGCGGTGCTAAAAATAGTGCAGTAGCATTAGTACCAGCATCAATTTTATCTGATGATATAGTAACAATAGATAATGTTCCAAATATATCTGATATAGATGCATTAAATGAAATACTTACATATTTAGGAGCAAAAGTAAAACGAAAAGATTCGATTATAGAAATTAATTCTAATACAATAAAAAATAAAGAAATAAAAGAAGATATTTCAAAAAAACTAAGAGCATCTTATTATTTTATGGGAGCCCTTTTAGGTAAATATAAAAAGGCAGTTATGTTTTTTCCTGGAGGATGTTCAATTGGAGAAAGACCTATAGATTTACATTTAAAAGGTTTTGAAGCATTAGGTGCAACCGTAAAAAATGAAGGAAACAAATATATAGTAGAAGCAGAAGAATTAAAGGGGGCTAATATATATTTAGATATAGCCTCAGTTGGAGCTACAATAAACATAATGCTTGCAGCTGTTAAAGCAGAAGGTAAAACAATAATAGATAATGCAGCAAAAGAACCAGAAATTGTTAATGTCGCAACATTTTTAAATAACATGGGAGCTTCAATTACAGGTGCAGGAACTTCAACTATAAAAATTAATGGAGTAAAACATTTAAAAGGATGTTTTCATGAAGTCATTCCTGATAGAATTGAAGCAGGTACATATATAATTATGGGAGCCCTTTGTGGAGAAAATTTAAAAATAGAAAATATTATTCCAGAACATTTAGATTCTGTATTATTAAAACTTAAAGAGATAGGTTGTAATTTCAAAATACATGAAGATTATATAATAGTTTCAAAAAGTGATAATTATAAACGTACAAATATTAAAACGTTAGTTTATCCTGGTTTTCCAACAGATCTTCAACAACCATTTACGGTACTATTAACTAAGTGTAATGGTACTTCTAAGGTAACCGAAACAATATGGGAAAATAGATTTATGCATGTTCCATATTTAAATGAAATGGGTGCAAACATTACTATAAAAAACCAAACAGCAAGTATTCTTGGACCAACTAATTTAATAGGAAAAGAAGTTGTGGCTACAGATTTAAGAGCAGGTGCAGCTATGGTAATAGCAGGATTAATAGCACAAGGAACTACAACAATACAAAATGTTGAACATATTTTAAGAGGATATGAAAATATAATTGAAAAATTAGAAAATGTAGGTGCTAAAATAAGTTTAATAGAAATATAATAAAGTAGATTTAATATCTACTTTTTTTTGGAGGAAAATATGAAAATTAAAACAATACTAGTGTGTATAATATTAACTGTTTCAATATTTTTAATATATTTAACAAATATAGATAAAAAAATATACTATGTTTCTATTAATGATTATAAAAAAGATTCACTAAAAAAATATGATGAATTTCTACTTAAAAGTATAAATAATTTAGAAATCTTTATTAATGAATTTTCAAATGAGAATTTAAGACTTACAGATGTAATAAATAATATTGAAAAGAATGTTGAAATAAAAAAAGGTAACAAAAAAATTTCAATAAAACATGCATTAATAAAAGCAGATATTCTAACACTCTCGCTAGGTAATAATGAATTACTTTATAAAATAAAAACACAAAGTAATAACCTTTATGATACTATAGACCAAATAATAGATGACTATGATAATTTATTAAATGTTATTAGAACATATTGTAAAGAAAAAATATTTGTAATTGGTATTAATTATAAAACTGAAGATGAAAAAATAATAAATGTAATAAAATATTATAATAAAAAATTAAAAGATTTATCAAAAAGTTATAATATTAATTTTATTGATATAACTATTAATGATGAAGTAAAACAAAATGAAGAAATCGCACAAAACATTAATAAAATATTAAAAAATAATAACTAAAATCAAAAAAATGTTGCAAATAAATAAAAAACTTGTTATAATTAAAATCGTTAAATTACTATGACATTGCTTGTCATGGCGGAAGGAGAATGTAGATATGAAGAAAAATATTCATCCAACATACATGGATACTAAAGTAACATGTAGTTGTGGTAATACTTTTACAGTACGTTCTAATAAAGAATCATTACATTTAGAAGTATGTGATAAATGCCATCCATTTTATACAGGCGGAGGAGCTAAAGCTTCTAAAACAGGTGCTGTTGAAAGATTCAATCGTAAATATGGAATAAATAAAAAATAGAAAGTTATAATTAACTTTCTTTTTTTAATAAATCATTATTTATTCTCTCAATAATTTTTTTATCATTAAACTTAGATACATAGTCATTTAATTTTTTAATATTTAATATTTTTTTAAGTTTATAGAAACTTCTTATACTTTCTTGATATATATCATAATCCATTTTAGGTTTGTTTCTAACTACTTCAATTAACAATCTTTCTAAATCAAAAGAAAGAATTACGTGGCCATTATACTTTATTTTATTGTTGCCTAAAAATAGAAGTGAATCTGTCATAAATGTTTGTTTAACTAAATCATTATTAATTTTTCTTGCTTTTTGTTTTGTAGCTAAATAAAAATATTTTGGTTCTTTTTTTATTAGTCCATAATAATATAATGCACTATCTAGAGTCATTACACAATCACTATGTTTTGATAAAATAATATCTAAATTTTCACTTTCGTGTGTATCTGAATATACACCTTTTTGAATCATAAACAATTCTTTTTTTTCAACTTTTTTCTTTATTTGATAGTTTGAAAGGCCTTGGTTTTTTAAATCTTTATGTCTATATATCATAAAATCACCCAATTAAATTATATATTAAAAATATTAAAAAATCAATGTAAATACCGACGATTAGATAAAAAATTATTTACTTTGTAAAGTGTATGTTCTTGTTTATATGTAAAAAAAATAGTATAATTTACATAGGTGGTAAGAGTGAAGAAAGAAAGTTTTTTAAAGGGTGCTTTAATTTCTACTTTATGTATAATACTAAGTAAGGTACTTGGAATAATTTATGTAATACCTTTTCATGCGATAATTGGAGAAAAAGGTGGCGCTCTTTATAGTTACGCATATACAATTTATAATTTATTTTTAACTTTATCAACAGTTGGATTACCTTTAGCTATAAGTAAAATTGTAAGTGAATATAATACACTTGATTATCAAGATGCTAAAAAAAGATCATATAAAATTGCCTTTTATTTCACACTAAGTTTATCTATTGTATCTTCACTTACATTATTTATATTCGCTCCAATAATTTCAAACTTAATTAAAGGTGGAGTAAGTGGCGGTAATAGTGTATCGGATATAGTTTTTGTATTACGTGTTGCATCAACTGCAATATTTTTCTCAACAATTCTTAGTACTACAAGAGGATATTTACAAGGACATAAATTTATAAGTGTTTCATCTATTAGTCAAATAATTGAACAGTTTGTAAGAGTATTAGTTATTATTTTTGGTTCATATATTGGAATAAAAATATTTGGTTTAAAAGAAGCTGTTGGAATAGCAGTATTTGGAGCAACAGCAGGTGCAATGGTTGCATTTATATATCTTAGATTAAAAATGAAAAAAACCAAAATAGATGAAAACTATATTACAAAACGTGAAGAAACTAAAATAACAAATCAATATTTATTTAAAAAATTAATCAAATATACAATTCCTTTTGTAATAACAAGCGTAATTGCTTCAATATATGATACAGTTGATACTTTTACAATTGTAAAAGGTTTAGTTAAATATGGTAATATGGATGTAGATAGTGCGGAAGCAGTACTTGGAGTAATTGCTACCTGGGGTAATAAATTAAATATGATAGTTACTTCAATAGCGTCAGGAATAGTTGTTAGTTTACTACCTAATTTAACAAGTGATTTCGTTAAAAAAAATATCGCTGGTGTTAAAGAAAAAGTTATTAAAACATTTGAATTATTATTATATCTTGTTATACCTATGGCAGTTGGACTTAGTACACTAGCAATACCTGTTTGGAAAATTTTTTATGGCAACAGTGAATTAGGACCAAATGTATTTAAAGTAAGTGTATTTGTAGCAGTATTTAGTAGTACATTTATTAACGTAAATGTAATAATGCAATCATTAAATAGATATAAAACAGTTTTTATCAGTTTAATTTCTGGAGTTTTATTTAAAGCTATTTTTAATGTACCACTTATAATACTTTTTAATAAAATTGGAATTAATCCATATTATGCATCAATTGTAGCAACAATCACTGGATTTAGTATATCTATATTTATTAGTTTAAGAGATTTACATAAAACATTTAAAATCAACTATAACGTTCTTATTAAAAATATAATAATTTGTATTTTGTCTATACTAGTAGTAGTGCTTTTAATAAAAATATTTGAAATATTTGTACCATTTACAAATTTAAGTAGATTTAAGTCTATATTGGTAGTTTCTATATGTGCTTTAATAGGAGCTATAATATACTTCTATTTAACTTATAAAAATAAAGTGGTAGAAGAAGTATTTGGTAATTCTATTTTAAATAAAATCCCATTTTTGAAAAGAGGAAAATAATATGGAATTTGTAAATTTATCAGAATTAGAATTTAATGAATTTATGAAAAAACAAAAAACATGCGATTTCTTACAATCTCCTAAAATGGATCAATTGGAAAGAACAAAGGGTTGGGATATTGAATATGTAGGTATAAAAGACAATAAAAAAATAAAATGCGCTACAAAACTTATGTCTAGAAATACCAGATTCAAAAAAAAATATTATTACGCACCAAGTGGGTTTTTAATAGATTATAACGATTTATCTTTATTACAAGAATTTACTATAAACTTAAAAAAATACATAAAAAGTAAAAATGGATATGTATTACACATAGATCCAAAAATAATTAATAAAGAACGTGATAGTGAAGGTAAAATAGTAGAAGGTGGAATAGATAACACTGATTTAATAAATAATTTAAAAAAACTTGGTTATGAACATGAAGGTTTTAACACAGAATATGATTTAAATAAACAAATGAGATGGGTATTTGTAAAAGATATAGAAGGTAAAAACGAACAAGATATATTAAAAGAAATGAAACCTAATACAAGAAATTTAATAAATAAAGCAATAAAATATGGCTTAAAAGTAAAAGAATTAAGTTTTGAAGAATTACCTTTATTTAAAGAGGTAACTTTAGCTACAAGTAAAAGAAGAAATTTTAAAGATAAACCTCTAGAATACTATGAGACAATGTATAAGATATTTAATAAAGATAAAGAAATAAAATTTTTATCTTGTGAATTAAATATAAAAGAGTATAAAAAAAACTTAGAAAATGAGTTAAAAAGTGAAGAAGAAAAATACAATAAAATGAGTTCTAATAGCGGTAAGAAAAAAGAAGAGTTAATTACTATAAATGGGCTTAAAAAAAGAATTGAAGAAGCACAAGTTATGTATAAAGAACATGGTGACAATATAATATTGTCAGTAGCAATGTTCATGTGTTTTAGTTCGACCGTGTACTATTATTTCAGCGGAAGTGACTATAGATATATGAATTTTAATGCTCAATATTTAATTCAATATGAAATGCTTAAATATGCAGTTGAAAATAATTTTAAAATATATAATTTTTTAGGAATAAAAGGTAATTTTGATAAAAATGATGAAGATTATGGTGTATACAAATTCAAAAAAAGTTTTGGCGGACATGTAGAAGAGTATATAGGAGACTTTAATCTTCCAATTACACCAATGTATAAACTAAGTAAAATAATAAAAAAATTGAGGTGATTTAATGAAAATAGGTATAGCATGTGATCATCATGGCGTAAAACTAAAATCAAAAATAATTAAATATTTAAATTCAAAAGGTTATGAAGTTATTAATTTTGGAACAGATACTGCAGAAAGCGTAGATTATACAGATTATGCATTTAAAATTGGAAACGCTATTCAAAACAATGAAATAAACTATGGATTTTTAATTTGTGGAACAGGCATAGGAATGTGTATGGCCGCAAATAGAATGAAAAATGTCAGATGTGCTAGAGTATTTAATAAATATGAAGCACGTATGACTCGTCTACACAATAACGCTAATGTATTAGCTTTCAGTAGTAAAATGTGCTTTTTTAAAATTAAAAAAATAATAGATATATTTTTAGAAACGTCTTATTCAGATTTAGAAAGACATAATATTCGTTTAAAAAAACTAGAGGAATTAAAATGAATATAAAAACAATTTTATATTTATTATCTGTTCCATTTGTTATATATATTTTAGATAGTGTAAGAATAAATGATATATTTAAAAAAAATAAAATAGTACAAGCAAGATTATTATATTTAAGTCTTTGTCTTTGTTTATCATATTTACTAGTTAATTTCTTTTATGACTTTTTTATGAATTCAAAAATACTCTAGATTATAGAGTATTTTTTTGATGTTATTTAATTTTTAAAAGTTCTTTTTTAGCTATACCAGTACACTTTGAAATGATATCTATATCAATGTTTTCCATTAACATTTTTTTTGCTATTTTTAAACTTTCATCGTGTTTCTTTTTTTCTTGTTCGGCTAAAATATCATTGTATTTTTTTAAAATGTTATCCTTTTCTTTTAATTCCTTGTCCTTTTCTTTTAATTCCTTATCTTTTTCTTTCAATTCATCTTTTTTTTCTTTCAATTCATCTTTTTTTTCTTTCAATTCGTCGCTTTTTTCTTTCAATTCATCGTTTTTTTCTTTCAACACTTTTAATGCTTCATCTACTTCTTTTTGAAATTGTTTTTTTTCTTCTTCTCTATCTCGTTCTATTGATGCTTCTACAAGCATGTCTCCAACTATACCATCATAAATGTCAAAAATATTTTCATCATTACTCAAGGCAATCACATCCCTAACTATTTCTTCTCTAAAATCATCATCAACGAATTTACTTAGAATTTCATTTAATTCTATGTAATTTTCAGATGTAAGCAGTGCAAGCCAATAATCGGCTTCAGTTAATTCTATGTTACCATTATAATATAAATTTCTATAATAATCAAGATATCTTATGTATGTTTTTTCGTTGTTTAGATAAATTGTGTCAGTAACAATACTGTATGGAACAACAATATCTTCACCTAAATTACTACTTTTATCTTTAACATTTAAATTTAATTGTATATTTTGTATTTTTTCTAATTTTTCTATATCTTTTTTCTTTGCCCCTCTTTTTAAAAGTAAACTGATTTTTTTACTTTGATATATTCGGTTTCTAAATTTTAAATTTTTAAATAATGCATTATTTAATTCTAAATTTATAAATATATTTCCATTAATATCAGTATAAAAATCAACTCTTTTACTGTATTCTCTAAAATTATATAGGGGTAATTCAGTATTTTTATTCGTTAGATTCATTTCATCAATTTGGATATTTAGATGAGCAACACTATTTAAAAAACGCTTATAGGCAAGAACATTGCGAGCGAAGAATGATTTTAACATAACATCAAATGTAAGTTTAACCATGGGACGTTTTTTTTGCATTTCTTCTAAATAACTATTAGTTATTTTTTGTTTTATTAAATTCATATTATCATCTCCTATTTATATAATTAAATTTTGATGATACTTTTACCTGCTTAAAAACTTAAAATACGACATTTTTTTATGATTTTTTTATTTATAATATTAAAAAATGTGAATAATATATAGTGGAAAGAGTGAAAATATGAAAAAACTTTTAATCGCAATACTATCAATAATTGTAATTCCTTATTTAGTTGTATCTTCTTTAGCTACTGAAGAAAAAATTGCTGATTTAAGATTTTATTATGTGGACAACCTAAAGGTTCGAGTAAAAAGAGTAAGTAAAGATAAAATAGAAGAAGTTCCTTTAGAAGAATATGTAATGGGTGTATTAGCTGGTGAAATGCCAATTGAATTTGATATTGAGGCTTTGAAATCGCAAGCTGTAGCTGCAAGAAGTTATGTGTTAAAAGAGATAGAAACAAATCAAGAAAAAGAATATGACGTAGTAGATACTGTATTAAATCAGGTTTATTTAGATCAAAACGAATTAAAAGAAAAATTTAGTAATAATTATATAGAAAATATTAATAAACTAAAAGAAGCTGTTAATTCCACAAGAGGTCAATATTTAAGTTATGATAATAAAATTGCTCAAACACTATTTTTTTCAACAAGTACCGGTAAAACAGAGAATAGCGAAGAAATTTTTTCAACAGCACTTCCATATTTAGTAAGTGTTGATTCTAAATGGGATGAAGAAGTATCGCCTGTATTTAATGATTCATACACATTTTCTTTAAATGAATTTTTAAATATACTTGGATTAAAAAATAATAATAAAGTTACAACTAAGGTATTAGAAACAACAAGTACCGGTAGAATAAAAAGAATAAAAATAAATGAACGTGAATTTAGCGGTAGTGAAGTTTATAGTGCATTAAATTTAAGATCTACTTTTTTTAGTATTGAACAAAATAATAATACAATTAATGTTTATACAAAAGGATTTGGACATGGAGTTGGAATGAGTCAATATGGTGCACTAGCAATGGCAAAGCGTGGATATAAATATGATGAAATATTAAAATATTATTATCAAGGAACGGAAATTAAAAAAATTTAAAAAAACAAGTATAAAATTATTTTCTTTGTTCAAACTTTAAATAGAGGTGAAAGAATGAAGAAAAGAAAACTAAAAAAAAGTATAGTGTTTGGTATTTATGGACTTAGTATTATTACTGTTTTAGGAATAGCGTATGGACTTGATGTGACTTTAAATAAAGGTGATTTTAAAGATGAAACTTATGGATATGTAAGTAAAACTATTTTTGATACGCATATTCCAGTTGTATCAACCGATGTAACTATTATTAGACCTTATACTGATAGTGAAATATCTATCGTAAAAGATTATTATGATTTTGAAGGTGAAGAAAGTAATCAAGAAAAATCAATTATATATCATGACAATGTATACATGCAAAATAGTGGTGTATGTTATGGTGGTAAGGATAATTTTGATGTAGTGGCAATACTTTCAGGTACTGTTGAAGAAGTAAAAGAAGATGAATTACTTGGTAATATTGTAAGAATTAATCATGATAATAATTTGATAAGTATTTATCAAAGCTTAGGTGAAGTAAATGTAAAAAAAGGTGATTCAATTAATCAAGGACAAGTAATAGGTAAAAGTGGTAATTCTAATATATCGGTTGAGCTTAATAATCATTTGAGTTTTGAATTAATACATAATGGAGTTAACGTAAATCCTGAAAAATACTACAATAAAAAACTAAATGAAATATAAGAGCTTAGGCTCTTTTTTAGGTATAAACTGACATCTAATTTATATAATAAATTAGGTGGTGGTATTATTAATAAAATAAGCAAAAGAGTGCTAGAAGAAGCAAAATATATGATTGAAACTAAACAAACAGTAAGAGAATTAGCACTTATTTTTAATGTATCTAAAAGCACGGTACATAAAGATTTGCATGATAGACTTATAAATGTAGATAAAAAATTATTTAAAGAAGTTGATAAAATATTAAAATATCATACAGATGTAAGACATATTAGAGGTGGCCAGTCGACTAAAAAAAAGTATTTAAAATTAGCAAATTAAGTAGGAAAAATAACGATGATATGGTATAATCAAAATAGTGCATGTAGAAAAGAGGGATATTTATGTTTGCAAAAGATATTGGAATAGATTTGGGGACGGCTAATGTATTAATTTATGTAAAAGGACAAGGAATTGTTTTAAATGAACCAAGCGTAGTAGCTATTGATTGTGATACTAAAAAAGCTCTAGCTGTAGGTCACGAAGCTCGTGAAATGTTAGGTAGAACACCAGGACAGGTAAAAGCAATTAGACCTATGAAAGATGGAGTAATAGCTGATTATGAAGTAACTGAAATAATGCTTAACCATTTTATTAAAAAAATTAATGGGAAAAGCTTTTTATCTAGACCAAGAATTTTAATTTGTTGCCCATCAAATATAACTCAAGTTGAAAAAAACGCTATAAGAGAAGCTGCTGAAAGAACAGGCGCTAAAAAAGTATTTTTAGAGGAAGAACCAAAGGTTGCTGCAATAGGTGCAGGTATGGATATATCAAAACCAAGTGGTAATATGGTAATAGATATTGGTGGTGGTACAACTGATATAGCAATTTTATCTCTTGGTGGAATTGTAACTAGTTCATCAATAAAAGTAGCTGGTAATGTGTTTGATAATGATATTATAAAATATATCAAAGATAAATATAAACTTTTAATAGGTGATCGTACTGCAGAAGAAATCAAAGTAACAATTGGAACAGTTTTTCCTGATTCAAGACAAGAAAAAATGGAAGTAAGAGGTAGAGATTTAGTAACAGGACTTCCTCACACTATAACTTTATCTTCTGAAGAAATAGAAGAAGCATTAAGAGAAAGTGCATACATAATAGTAAATACTGCTAAAAATGTATTAGAACAAACTCCACCAGAATTATCAGCAGATATTATAGATAAAGGTATAGTTATAACAGGTGGAGGAGCCTTAATAGATGGATTTGATAAACTATTATCACATGAATTAAAGGTGCCTGTATTTGTAGCTGAAAGCCCTCTAACATGTGTTGCTGAAGGTACTGGAGTGTTACTTGATAATATAAATTTAATTGATAAATAAAAACACTATTTTGAAGTGAACCCCAAATAGTTCACTTCATTTAAAAGTGTTTTTTTGTGAAAAAAAGATAACAATATGTCAAATTTTAAAAAACGTATTGACAAAAAAAAATAAATAAAGTATCATTAAATTGTAAAATATGAAAGGAGTAATAATTGTGAACGAAAAGACAAAGAATGTTTTACTAGGAGTATTAGTTGTAGGACTTGTTTCAATGACAGTTGCTTATGCAGCACTTACTCAAACATTAAATATTAATGGTAGTGCTACAGTGCAAAATATTGCATCAAGCTGGAAGGTACGTTTTAGAGCTTTAGATACTACTAAAGATGGAAGTACTTACCAACCTATTACTACAACTGGATATGCTACTATGGCACAAGATGCAGCATTATCATTTACTTCTGACTCAACAATCGTAACTTTACCAATGGTTACTTTAAAAGCACCTGGTGATAAAGTTGAATATGTTTGGGCTGTTGAAAATACTGGTGATATTAATGCAGTTTTAACTGGTAAAACTGATATCACTTTAGGTGCTGCAACTTGGGCAAATGATGAAACTTTAGATGCTAATGGTAAAGCAGCATTAATTAACGATATTGATGTTAAATTCACTTATGCTGATGGAACTGCTATTACAGCAAATACTGATAAGTTAGCTAAAACAACTGGTAAAGCACTTTTAAAAGTTACAGTTGAATACAAGAAAACTGGTGAAACTCAAACTTTACCAAGTAAAGATGTAACATTTAGTAACATCACAGCAGCATTAACTTACGGACAAGACAATGCATAAAACTTAAGTTTATACTTAAGTTTTTTTCTTTTTATTGACAAATTTAAAATAATTTAATATCATTAATTTATGATAGAGGTGTGTTATGTCGAAGAAAGAAAAAAATACATTATTATCAATACTTATAGTTGGTGTAGTAATAGTAACAATTATTTTTGCTACCTTTACTAGAAAACCTGCTATTAGTAATAATATGCTATCTGAAAATAATTCAAATAATTGGGATGTCAGTTTTAATCTATTAGATAGTGGTTCATCTATTACAATATTAGAGTATGCAAGTGTTGAACAAGATTATTTAACATTCAATCCAAATTCAACAATAATTACATTGCCACACGCATTACTAAAAGCACCAGGCGATAAAGTGATATATAAATGGAATGTAAAAAATAAAGGTGATATTAATGCTATATTAACAGGTAAAACTGATATAAAAGTAGGAAATATAATTTGGAATTCTGCTGAAACATTAGATGATATTTCAAGAAAAAATCTAATAAATGACATTGAAATTAAATTCACATATGCAGATGGTACAGATATAAAAATAGGCGATAAATTAGAAAAAAATAATGGAACACGTGAATTAATGGTTACTATTGAATATGTAAGAAGAGATGAACCGCAAGTATTACCAAGTCATAGTGTGCATTTTAATAATATAACAGCTGTTCTAATATATGGACAAGATTATAATAATTAACATAAGTATTTACTTATGTTTTTTTTAATCAATTTATTGTATTTGACAAAATAAAAATAATTTAATATAATTATTTTTAGAGTAGATAAGAGTGAGAAGGTGAGTTATGAAAAGTGGGGTAAAAAAGTTATTAATTATTGAAATATTAATGCTTGTAGTAATATTGATAAGCTTCTTGCAACCTGCATTGTTCACTCATGATAAATATCTTATCTTTTTATGTGTATCTTTTGCTATAGTTTATTTTGCTATAGGAATAGATATAAAAAAACCTTCGAATCATAAAGAAATTTTAAAAAGTTTACTCATTTATTTAATTATTTATTTCTTATTTATTTACTTACTTGGTCTTTTTATTTCATTCGCACGTACAATTTATTCTTGGTCGGTAGTAAACTTTGTTAAAAACATTATTCCGGTATCGACAGTTATAATCGCAAGTGAAGTTTTAAGATATCAATTTATCAAAAAATCAGATAACAATAAATTAGTTATTTTTATGAGTTTTTTAGTGTTTGTAATGCTAGATATTAGTATTGGATTCACTAATTATAATTTAGCTGATAAAGAACAATTATATAAATTTATAGCAATTGTAGTAATAGATGGAATTAGTAGAAATGTACTGATGACAATATTTGCAATGAAGAGTGATTTTTATAATGGAATTATTTATAGATTAATAATGGAATTGTATATTTATATTGTTCCATTTGTACCTAATATGGGTACTTATGTTTCATCAGTATTTATGATAGTATTACCAACATTTATTTCTTTTATGTTACTTAATAATAGAATGAAAAAACTTGAAAAACCAAAAAACAGACACAGAAATAACATTGTTTTTGGTATTTGTTTAGTTGTATTACTTTCTTTAGTGGGTTTAAATTCAGGCTTTTTTAAATATCAATCTTTAGTTATTGGATCTAATTCAATGTTAGGTACTTTTGAAAAAGGTGATGTTGTAATTCTAAAAAAACTACGTGATACTGAAAAATCCAAATTAGAAGTTGGCGACATAATTGTATTCAGACATGAAAATAAATTGATATCACATAGAATTTATAAAGTGTATGAAAGACAAAATTATAGATTTTATTCTACAAAAGGTGATAACAATGACCAGGTAGATGCTGGTGTTGTTGGGGACGATGATGTTCTTGGAAAAGTAATATTTATCGTTGATAAAGTAGGTTTGCCAAGTATTTGGTTAAATGAAATGTTTTAAAGGAGGATAAAAATGGAAAAGAGTAAAAGCGAGTTGGCAATGGTTGTTTTGACAGTAATATTAGGAATATTAAGTTTTTATTTCTTTATGCAATCAAAGCAACAAATATCAACAGTGGTTGATTTTAAAGAAAATGGTGGGGTTAAATACAAAGTATATTTAAATGATAAAACTTATTACAATAGGGATTATTTAGATGAAGGAATGCAATATATTTCTAGTATAGTAGATTATATTGATTTAAATTTCAATTATAAGGCAACTTATGACATTAAAGATACTTTTGATATAAATAAAAAAATTGTTGCTGATATAAAAATAGTTGATACAGAAAATAACGATAAAGTAATTTATTCTGAAAATGATATATTAAAACAAGATGCTAATACTAGTGAAAATATAGATGTATCTGATCAAATAAAAATTGATTATACTAAATATAATAATTTAGCAAATAAATTTAAAAGTGATTATGGAATAAGCGCTAATTGTAATTTAGTTATCGATTATGATTTAATGTATGAGAGTAAAGAAAACGATATAGTAGGTAGTAAGAAAATGACTGTAGAAATACCTCTTTCTAGACAAATGATTAATATTTCTAAAAGCTCTGATATTTCTAGTAATGAACCATACTCTTTAAGAACAAGTGAATCACCACTTAATAAAGTAATGTTTGGTATATCTATTATGCTTGCTGCTTTAGGTTTTGTTTCTCTAGTAATACTAGCACTTAAAATTAAAAGTAGACTTAGTAAAGAAAGTAAATATGAAAGATATATTAAAAAACTTTTAAGAGAAAATGATTCATATATTACAGAATCTAATAATTCATTTATTGATAGTAATGCACCTGTTGTATCTATTAATAGTTTTAAAGAATTATTGGATGTAAGAAATAATTTAGAAAAACCTATAATTTATGTAAAAGTAAATGAAAATGAATCTAAATTTGTAATTATGGATACTCAAAATTATGAATATAAAGTAACTAGAAAAGAAATGGATTAATCATTTCTTTTGCTTTATAAAAATATTTTTTAATCTTAAATTTCTAACATATTAAATGTTAGTTTTTTTATTTAAAAAACAGTTTTAAAATTATATTTACAAAAAATTACATACAAAGTGTAAAATAGTAAATAATATATGGTGAAAATATGTCTTATCTATTGATAAAATTCGACAAATATAGTAAAATTAGATATAGTGATAATAGTATAGGAGGTTAGAATATGCAGAAGAAAATTATGATTTTTTTAAGCGTTATTTTTGTAATGCTTACAACAGTAGCATATTCAGCACTTTCTACTTCTTTGTCTATCACATCAGAAGTAAAAATCAGACCTATATCTGATATTAGAGTAGATGGAATAGTTTTAAGTGGTAGTACATTAAATGGTGCAGAAATAAAATATGAAAGCGAATATAATGTTGATAAAATAACTAGTGGGTTTGTTTTACCTAATAGTAATTCATCTATAACATATAAAGTAACTATTGCAAACAATGGTGATTTCGATCAAACTATATATAACATGACTACAACTTCAAACGATAATGGATTAATTACAACTATAAAATATGCAAATGGTACTATATTTAATTTCAAAGATGTAATTGAAAAAAAATCTACACTAGATTTATATGTAACTTATACTACAACAAATCCAAGTACATCTACAATAAATGTAACAAATGTATTTGATTTTAGAAAAGTATACTATATTACTTATCAAGAAAATGGCGGAAGCAGTGTAACAGATCAAATAAAATATGAGGGTGAAGATTTAACTTTAAACTTAGTTAATAACGTACTAGAAGAACCAGTAAAAGAAGGATATACATTTAGTGGTTGGACAGATGAACAAAATGGTACAAGAATTAAATATCGTAAAGGAGATAAATTAACAGTAGATTTAAATGAATATCCAATTTATACACTATATGCAATATACACAACAGATATTTACACTATAACATTTGATCCTAATAATGGAGAAGAAGTAATTACAAAAAGAATAGAATATAATACTTCTTATGGTGAATTACCTACAGTTAGTAAAACTGGATACACATTTGATGGCTGGTATACGTCAAATGATGTAAAGGTTACTCCTGAAACTTTAGCTAAAAAATCAGAAACTATAACAGCACATTGGATAGCAAATACCTATACTATTACTTTAAATAAAAATGGAGCAACAAATAACCCAACTGCTAGTGTTGAAGTAACATACGATGCAGCAGATATTAATCCAGAAGAAATAGTAGTACCACAAAAAGAATACACAGTAAGTGGATTTGAATTATCAAATTCAAGAAAATCAAATGGCGCTACAGTAAGTAGTAATGAAAACTTAACTACTTCATATTCATTTAATGGTTGGTATACATTACAAAATGGTGGAGATCTAATGCTAGATAATACAAATAAACCAGTATTAACTCCAAGTATAAACGAATATACAGATGAAGAATCAAATTGGATACATGATGAAGATATTACTTTATTTGCTAGATTTAGTGGTAGTGGAAATATAACACTTCCAACAATAGAAAAAACAGGATATACTTGTGGATGGACAGCAAATGAAAATGGTACAACTATTCAACATACAAGTGGCGAAACAATAACACCAATAACGGATGTAGCGTTATATGGAGTATGTGAACCAATATCATATACAATTGAATACACATTAAATGGTGGAAGTGCTACAAATCCAACAAGTTACACAAAAGAAAGCAGTGCAATCACATTAAATAATCCAAAAAAAACAGGTTATTTATTTGATGGATGGACTGGGTCTAATGGAAATACTCCAAGCAAAAATGTAACTATACCTACAGGTTCAACAGGTAATAGAAGTTATACTGCAAATTGGACATATGTTGGTAACGATCCTGAATCTGTAATTAAAATATTAAATACAGAGGGTGAGGGAATATCAACAACAGATCACGAAAATGAATTAAGATTTATAGGAAGTAATCCAGATAACTATGTAAGATTTAATAATCAAATATGGAGAATAATAGGAGTATTTGATGGAAGATTAAAACTTGTTCAAAGTCCAATAGGTAGTTACTCATTTGATACATCAGCGGTAGATGTAAATAAAGGGTATGGTGTAAACCAATGGGGTGAATCAACACTAACTGATGGAACTGATTATGATGGAGCAGATTTAATGAAATTATTAAATCCAGGATATGAGAGTAATCAAGATTTAAGATGTATTGCAGGTTCAACTTTAGATAGTACAAATTCAATAGTTAACTGCGGAGATAACAGTGCGTCAAATTATGATACAGTTTCAGTAAATAATAGTTTGTATTGGAATGCAGGAAGTGGCAAATGTTATACATATGGAAACTATAATACAGCAAACTGTGATTTTACAAATACAGGATTGAGCGATACAGCAAGTAAAAATATGATAGATAATGCAACATGGTACTTAGGCTCATTAGATACACCAAGTGCAAATATCTGGGATGGAAGAGTAACAGCGTCACTACTATATAGTTGGGAGCGATCAAGTAGTACAGGTAAGCAATGTACACAAAATAATGCACATTGTAGTGATACAGTAAATAGAACAACGCGTTGGACAGGAAAAGTAGGACTAATATATCCAAGTGATTATGCATATGCAACAAGTGGAGGAAGTACACATGATAGAGATGCATGTTTATCATATACTGTAGGATATGTATCAGATTCAAGTATACCAAATTGGCAAAATACATATACAGACTGTAAGAATAATGATTGGTTATTAAATACAGGCGTGTGGACATGGACCCTTTCGCCTCGTGCGATTTCTTCAGATTCCAATAGTGTGTTCTATGTGCACTCTACAGGATACGTCATTAGCACCGATGCGTTCTTTGCCGGTTCTGTCCGCCCTGTAGTCTACTTAAAATCAGGTGTTACAATCACCTCTGGTGATGGAACACAATCAAAACCATTTGTTTTAACTGATCCAACATCAGATACATATTCAGTAAAATTAGATAATAGAAATGCTACTACAACAGGAACAACAAGTATATATGAAAAATATAATACAGGATATTATTTAAATAGTGAAGCTACTACACAAATTACAACAAGTAGTAATGGAATAACAATACCAACAAAAAAAGGATATGCATTTGGTGGATATTATACAGGCAAGAATGGAACTGGAACCAAAGTAATTGATTCTAGTGGTAAATTGTCTTCACAAGTGTCTGCTACTATTTTTACAGATAACAGTGGAGTATTATATGCTAAATGGACAAGAGTAATGGCAGAAAATATAGAACATATTAATAGTACACTTGGATGTAGTAATGTACAATGTATGATAGACAAGTTGTACGAGATGCTAAATTAGGAGGAAATAATTATGAAGAAAATAATAAATAATATTAATAATAACAAAAAATTATTTTATGGAATAATAATTGGAATAATTGTAGCAAGTACAACTGTCTATGGTGCTACGATTCTTTACCAAAGTGATAACGTTGGATATGATAATAGCTCTTCCGGCTTTAAAGATTCGAGTGGAAATGATGTAGAAGATGTACAAACTGCATTAGATGAATTATATACAAAAGCAACATTCTGTGAAGTTAATGTAGGTTGTCCTAGCGGATATGTAAGAATTAATGGAACAAATGGTGAATATAGTTGTACAAATCCGAAAACACCAGAATCATATATAAAAGCATTAAATACAGAGGGTGAGGGAATATCAACAACAGATCACGAAAATGAATTAAGGTTTATAGGAAGTAATCCAGATAACTATGTAAGATTTAATGATCAAGTATGGAGAATAATAGGAGTATTTGATGGAAGACTAAAACTTGTTCAAAGCCCAATTGGAAATTATTCATTTGATACATCAGCGGTAGATGTTAATAGAGGATATGGTGTAAACCAATGGGGTGAATCAACACTAACTGATGGAACTGATTATGATGGAGCAGATTTAATGAAATTATTAAATCCAGGATATGAAGAGAACGAAGATTTAAGATGTATTGCAGGTTCAACTTTAGATTCAGCAAATTCAATAGTTAACTGTGGAGATAACAGCGCGTCAAATTATGATACAATCGAAGTAAATAATAGTTTGTATTGGAATGCAGAAAGTGGCAAATGTTATACATATGGAAATTATAATACAGCAAACTGTGATTTTACAAATACAGGATTGAGCGATACAGCAAGTAAAAATATGATAGATAATGCAACATGGTACTTAGGCTCATTAGATACACCAAGTGCAAATATCTGGGATGGAAGAATAACAGCGTCACTACTATATAGTTGGGAGCGATCAAGTAGTACAGGTAAGCAATGTTCAAATGCAACACATTGTAGTGATACAGTAAATAGAACAACGCGTTGGACAGGTAAAGTAGGACTAATATATCCAAGTGATTATGCATATGCGACAAGTGGTGGAAGTACACATGATAGAGATGCATGTTTATCATATACTGTAGGATACGTATCAGATTCAAGTATACCAAATTGGCAAAATACATATACAGACTGTAAGAATAATGATTGGTTATTAAATACAAGTATGTGGACATGGACCCTTTCGCCTCGTGCGACTTCTTCTTATTCCTATATTGTGTTCATTGTGCGCTCTACAGGCTACGTCACTGGCGACCATGCGTTGGATGCCGGTTCTGTCCGCCCTGTAGTCTACTTAAAATCAGGTGTTACAATCACCTCTGGTGATGGAACACAATCAAAACCATTTGTTCTAAATTACACAGAATAATTGAATTAAAAGATAAAATGAAAGGAATCGTCCGGTCTTGTATTCAAGACTGGACGGGTAGAAAAGGATTCTACTAATAAATTATATATGTACAATAATAGATATTGGTTTTTAAAAAAAATATATCCTAATTATGTATTGCTATTTAAAACTAGTAAAAATAAATTTGGGTATAAATGTTTTGGTATAGATAAAATTATTTTAAATTATATTAAAAAATATAATGATGATATTACTGTAGTATTAAAAAAATTTCAAAAATTAAGTATTAATTATATTATAGTAGATAATTTAAATATAGATAAAACATATGAAAACAATATAAATAGATATACTGAGTACGTATATAAGTTTATAGTTATAGATATATTAGATAGAATTAGGGCAGGTGTGTTAGGGTAAGATAGTTTTCTGAGTTTTGGCTTTTGTTTTCCCTTTCGCCTCGTGCGAATTCTTCAAATTCCAATAATGTGTTCAATGTGAACTCTACAGGAAACGTCAATAACAACAATGCGTTAAATGCCGGTTCTGTCCGCCCTGTAGACTGCTACAATTTCAGTTTACAATGTAGTCAAATATTTATTCGGGTATTATTTTCTCGCAAATAATATGATAATTGTAGGAGACAGCACATGTCCTAGGGGTAACCCTAAAGATAGTACAAGACGATAGGTATACGTACCGATTCTATAATCTTGTAAAAATGTAGTATGTTGTAATGGTAAGGAGTTATTTACTCCTTACTAATATTTATGAAGTGAGGTTTATTAATGATAGTTTTTAGAAAAGCAGGTAATTTTTATTCAGTATTTGATGATGACGCAACAATATTACATAATTTATTTAATTATAAACTAAAAGATAGTAGAGTTGGTTTTCCACTAAGTAGTATTGACAAGGTTAAATCAAAATTAGACGAATTACATATTGATTATAAATTAAATGATGAAATAAAACATTTTGAAGACGATAATTACAGTAATTATTTAATAGAATCAAAAAACAAATTAATTCTTGATTTAAAAATTAATCAAATACAAGAAAAAATAATGAAAGCAAATTTTAATCAATTAAATGATTTAATTGATGTAATAGATAATTTTTTAAATGAAAGAAAATAAGTTTAAAATAATTGTAATTGCTAAAACATTCCTGTTTGAAATAGATACTATTTTATGTAGATTTCCAAATAGGGAAATAATACTTAAAGATAAAATAAAAACATTAACCTATGAGATAATAGAACTTATTTATGAATCTAATTATATACCACTTAATAAATTTAAAGATATTCGTATTTTAAATCAAAGTAAAATTTTATCAAAAATTAGTATGATTGATTTATTACTTGAAGAATCATATAAAAAGGGATATATTACTGAATCTATTTTTCATGAAAAAACCGCACTTTTATTAGATTTAAATAAAAAAGTTAGGGGTTGGATAGTATATGAAAAAAATAACAATACGTGATGTACTTGAATTTTATGAACAAACATTAAAAAAGACAGTAAAAAATAAAAATAAATTAATTAATTTGGAAATGCATAAATCAGAGCATTTAAAATATATTGTTGATGTATTAAATGGTATAGAGCCACTTATTCATAAATACAATATTTTTTTAATATATGAACCAAAACCTAGGCTTATTATGTCATTAAGTATTAACGACAAAATAATAAATCATTATTATACTACTAATTATCTAATACCTAAATTAGAAAAAAAATTAGATGATAGAAATGTTGCTACACGTATAGGCAAAGGTACCGATTATGCCATAAATTTAGTAAAAAAATATATAGAGTTTTATAAAAGAAAAAATAAAATATTTTATGTTTTAAAAATAGATATAAGTAAGTATTTTTATAGGATAGATCATGACATATTAAAGGCAATGTTAAAAACAGATTTAAGTGATTGTGAATATAATTTTGTATGTAAAATAATTGATAGTACTAATTATGATTATATAAATTCAAATATAAAAAAAATCCTTAAAAATAATAAAAATTTAAAAGTACCTTTATATGAATACGGCAAAGGCTTACCAATTGGTAATTTAAGTAGTCAATGCTTGTCAATATATTATTTATCCAGACTAGATCACTATATAATTCATACATTAAAATTAAAACACTATGTAAGGTATATGGATGATTTTTTAATTTTTAGTGATGATTTATTATATTTAAAAAAATGCAAAGAAATAATAATTAATAAACTAAATAATGAATATAAATTGGATATAAGTATAAATAAAACATTTATTACGAGTTCTAAATATGGTTTTACATTTCTAGGTTATAAATTTTTTATACAAAATAAAAAAACAATAATGATTGTTAAAAGAAGTTCTGTTAAGAATATGAAGAAAAATGTAAAAAAGAAAATATATTTATACAAAAATGAAAAATTAAAATTTGAAACATATTTTTCATCTATGATGAATTATTATTATTCATATAGATGTAATAAGAAAAAAATAGAAAAAATTATAGATAGTTATTTATAATATCTTTAAATATAATAAAAATGATGATATAATACCTCTGAATGAGGTATTTTTATGTTAAATGAAGAAAAGATATTAGTAATAAATAATGATAAAGATATAACTAAAAATGTAGTTGATATTAATGATAATTTAGTAAGTGTTAATTATAGTGATAAAATATATACATATAATAAATCTAATTTAATAATAAAAGAATATCCTATAATCATAAAAGATTCTATAATATCAACTTCATATAATACTTTAATTAATGTAGAAAAAATATTAAAGTTTGATAATTATATAAAAGTATTTTTTAGTAATAATACTACTAAATTATATAATAATTCTGAAGTTACAATTAAAAGTAATTTGCTATCTAATATAAATGTAAGAAATGTTTATAATTATTTAAATGAAATATCAAGTTATTTAACTATTAAAGATATATCAAATAATGAAGATAATAGTGTATTAAGTAAGATATATGATAAATTAAAATTTATAAATGAAGATTCAGTCATTAAGTATTATGTTAATGGTATTAAAGATAAAGGCACTAAAATAGATACTAATATATTTCCATTTAGTTTTAATTTAAGTCAAAAAAAAGCATTAAATAATGCACTTAATAATTATGTTAGTGCAATAGAAGGACAACCTGGTACAGGTAAAACACAAACAATTTTAAATATAATATCTAATTGTATTATTTCAAATTATAGTGTAGCTGTTATATCTAATAATAATAGTGCCACTGATAACGTATATGAAAAATTAAAAAAACAATCTTTATCTTCTATATGTGCGAAATTAGGTAAATCTAGTAATATTAAAGATTTTATTAATAATCAATCTAATGAATTATATCCTGATAATTGGAAATTAAATGACGAAGAAATAAATAAAATAAAAAATAATTTAAATATAATGAATAGTGATATAGATTCATATTTAAATATAAAAAATGAAATAGCTGCAGCAAATCAAGAATTAGATGAATTAAAAACAGAATATAATTATTTTAAAAAAAGTATTGATATATCTAATATAAAAGTAATTAATTTACCTGATTATGATTCAAAAAAATTACATGAAGTTTTAATGTTTTTAAATAAACAAAAAAACAAAAAAGAATATTTTAGTAAATTAATACAAATTAAATCAAAAATAAAATATAAAATTGATACTAGTAATAAAATAGTAGATATTTTAAATTATTTAGAATATTCATATTACGAAAAAAGAATAAAAGAATTAGAAACACAAGTACAAGAAAAAAAAGATTATATAAAGAATTTAAATTATGAAAAATTATTTAAAACATATACAGATATTTCTATGAAATTATTTAAAGATTATGTATATAAAAATTATAATAATAAAAAAATATATGATAAAAAAACAATTTATAATACACAAGAATTAATAAAAGATTACCCTGTAATACTTAGTACTACATATTCATTAATAAATTGTGTTAATAAATCTTTTATGTTTGATTACATGATTATAGATGAATCTTCTCAAGCAGATCTAGTATCTTCATTTGCTGCACTTAGCATGGCTAAAAACGTAATAATAGTAGGAGATTCTAAGCAACTACCTAACATAGTTGATAAAAATATAGATTTTAATGAAATATTTAATAAATATGATATAGAAGAAAAATTTAATTACACTAAAAATAGTTTACTTGATTTAACTAAAAAAACAGTTAATAATATAGTCATTTTAAGAGAACATTATAGATGTCATCCTAAAATAATAAATTTTTGTAATAAAAAATTCTATAATAATGAATTAATAATACTATCAGAAAGTAATAATAATGAGCCAATTAAACAATATAAATCAGTAAAAGGTAATCACGCTAGAAAAAGAGATAATAGTTGGTATAATTTAAGACAAGCAGAAATTATAATAGATGAACTAATACCAAATGAAAAAATAGATATAAATAAAGATCGGGTAGGAATTATAACTCCATATAAAGCCCAAAAAAATTATCTAATAGGTGAAATTAATTGCCCAAATGTATCTATAGATACAGTTCATGGATTTCAAGGAAGAGAAAAAGATACTATTATTTTTTCTACAGTAGCAAACAATATAACAAAATTTTTAGATAATCCTAATTCTATTAATGTAGCAGTATCTAGAGCTATTAATAAACTATTTTTAGTTACACCAGATGAATATAAATCAAGTAATAATTCTAATATTTCTAATTTAATAAGTTATATTAAATATAATAAATTTGAAGAAGTAGAAAGTAAAATAAACTCAATATTTGATTTACTATACAAAGTAAATGAAGATACTAAAAAACAATATTTAAAAGCACATACTATTTTTTCTAAATTTGATTCAGAAACTATTATGTATAATACTATAAAAGAAATACTACAAATGGATGAATATAGTACATATGATGTTTTAGATAAAGTATATCCATTAAGAAAAATAGTTAAAGATAAAACTATTTTAAATGAAAGAGAAATTGAATTTATTAATCATAATTCACATATAGATTTTCTAATATTTAATAAATTTGATAAAAAGCCTGTACTTGCAATAGAAGTAGATGGATATTTTTTTCATAATAAAAAGAAACAAATAATAAGAGACCAAATAAAAAATAATATTTTAAAAAAGTGTGATATTCCACTACTTAGATTTAAAACAAATGGTTCAAGAGAAAAAGAAATAATAATCAAAAAACTAAATGAAATTATAAAAAAATAAAACGTTGAATCAAAAGTAAGTGCACAAAAAAGTGTGTTTTCATAAGAAAATCATTTCTTTTGTTTTAAATAAATATAGCATATATTACCGAAAATAGATAAGGAAATATAATAAAACTTCTTTAATTATATGTAGTAATCAGTAATTCTACTAAATACTTTACAAAATAATGACGATGTAATGAAAATATGTTAACAAATATTAGTCCCAGTATATAATAATACGCAAGTAGGGAGAGTATGGAAAGTATTCACAATACTACTAATTTAAATGTCAGAGTTGATGCAACGCTTAAACAAGAAAGTCATATGTTATTTAAAAATTTAGGTTTAAACATGAGTACAGTAATTAATATGTTCTTGACTAAGTGTGTTAAAACACCTAGTATTCCATTTAAAATAGAAGAATCTAAACCTAGTAAAGAATTAAAAAAAGATGAAGAAGCAAGGCAAGTATGTTCACAAGCTTAAAGTTATTAGTCAGTAAATGGAGTAGAATTAGGTGAAAAATATAAAAATCATATACTTACTGACAGTAGGCATTATAAAAAAAGTTTCGAAAGTCATATAGAACCAGATTGGCTATTAGTTTATCAATATATAAATAATCAATTAATATTAGTGCTTGTTGCTACTGGTAGTCACCCGGAATTATTTTAATGATTATACAATAAAAAGCATGTTATAGTACCTCTAAATGAGGTATTTTTATATTAAATAAAAAAAGGTATTAGTAATAAATAATCAAAAAACTAAATGAAAATATAAAATACTTTACTAAAATCTTTAAAGAATTACTTAAATATGCTATAATTAAATACAAGAGAAGTGATAATATGAGAGAAGATATGTTATTAAACACTATACTTATGATTGTAGTACCATTTGTATTTGTAGCAGGTATTATACCTTATATGAAAAAACTTGCTTTTCAAATAGGTGCGATTGATAAGCCTAGAGCTCGTCATATACATAAAGTACCTATGCCAAAATTAGGTGGAGTTGCTATATTTTTAGGTTTTTTACTGGGATACATGATATTTGGTACACATAGTAGTCAAATGAATGCTGTACTAATTGGTAGTTTTTTTATAATTTTGACTGGTGTTGTTGATGATATTAGCGAATTAAAACCGTTAACTAAGTTTATTGGTCAGTTTGCAGCAGCATGCGTAGTTGTATTTTATGGTAATATTATAATGCAAGATTTAAGTGCATTTGGCATATATATTAAATTTGGAGTATTATCTTATCCTATTACTGTTATATTTATTTTAGGATGTATTAATTGTATTAATTTAATAGATGGTTTAGATGGATTATCAGGTGGTATAAGTAGTATTTATTATTTAACGATTGGTATAATAGCATTTATTCAACAAAAATTTGGACTTGATTATGTACTTACAATGGTAATGTTAGGTTCTACGTTAGGATTTTTAGTTCATAATTTTTATCCGGCTAAGATATTTGCTGGTGATAGTGGATCTATGTTTATGGGATTTACTATAGCTGTAATAGCGTTATTTGGATTTAAAAATGTAACTTTATCTTCTTTAATAATACCGCTTTTATTAATTGCTATTCCAATTCTTGATACTTTATTTGCTATTATTAGAAGAACTTTAAAAGGTGAAAGTCCAACTAAAGCAGATAAATTTCATATTCATCACCAATTATTAAATAGAAATTTATCACATAGGACAACAGTTTTAATTATATATTTAATTGATGCTCTATTTGCTTTTGCCTCTATTATATATGTAATAAAGGATAATATGTTAGGTTATATAATATATGGAATACTTTTAATTATAGTAATAATATTTGTTGCTACAACAAATGTTGTATTTGAACATGAAGGATTAAAAGAAATTATAAAAAGATTTAAAAAAAATAAAGATTAAAAATAACCCCTATTTCATAATTAGAAATAGGGGTTATTATTTTAATTAACTTTAGATTTTATTTTTTTAATATCATCGATTGATAAATTAGTAATAAATGAAATATATTCAATATTATCATTATTATCAATCATTTTTTGTGCTATTTCAAATTTACTTTGGTTAATTCCTTGCTTGATTCCTTGTTCAATACCTTGTTCAATACCTTGTTCAATACCTTGTTCAATACCTTGTTCAAATCCTTTTTCAATTCCCTTTTCAATTCCTTCTTGAAATCCTCTATCCATTCCTTTCATCATACCCCTTTTAAATCCGTTTCTATCACCTTGATCTAAAAGGGCTAGTTCTTTATCATATGATCTTCTTAGCCTTTCATTTCTACTTTTCGATAGTGCTTCACCAATAAATTCATCCATAATATCAATATCCTTTCCTAAAGTACTAGCTTTAGTTGTATCTTCTTCTACAAGTCCAAGGATGTATCTTTCCATTTCACTTAAAGCTTCTACACCCTCATTATACCATTTTTTGATTATGTTTGGAACATAAATATTGATAATAATTAACTTATAAGTAAGTATTTTAGATCCATTATTGATAGTATATATTTCATAAGTTTCATTAGTATCTTTAAAAGCAAAATTGTTTAAATTAATTTGAATTATTTGTGAAAAATCATATCCCGCTTTAACTTTTACAGAGCTTTCTGAATATAATCTAAATGCATAATCAATATTTCTTTGCATTACATAAACAGAATCGTTGTTATTTACTTCTAAATTAATTATAGAATCATCAATTTGGGCTACCAAATCACATCTAGAGTTTCTAGAACCATTTCTAATTTTACCTACATTATTTTTAAAAAATTTTAATTTTTTTAGTAGTGCTTCATATCTAATTCTAAAGAAATAAGAAAAAAGTTTAGCTGAGTATTTTAATCCATGTTTATTTAAAAACATAGTATTAAACATAGAATCTCCTAATATTGATAGTTTGTCATTTTCAGTTAATTCACATGTTTTAAGTAATTTCTTAACATATGTAGGATCAAGCGGATAGTCATAAACTTCTTTTAAATTTAAATTTTTTCTAAGCTTTAACATACAAAATCTCCTTTCAAGAAGAATTTAATATATTAAAAAAAATATGTCAAAACACTAATTTTAACGATTTGTAAAAAAATTAAAACAGATTACTATTTTTATATATACAAATTTAATTAAATTGTATAAAAAATAGTACTAATTACCAAAATTAGTACTTTTTAATTTTTTTATAAATTTTTTTCTTAATAAGTTTTCTAGCTTTCTTACTAATTAAACATATTAATAAAACAAATAATACTACAATAATTATATATATATAATTTTCTTTTATAAAATCGAAATCAAATTCTAATTTATTATTACTCCATATACCTTTAGTGCTAATTTTAGCCTTATTTTCAGCTTTTTTTAAAACATCCGTATATTTATAATCATCATATAAATACGCCACCTTAGCAAGCCCTTTTTTAACAATTTTATATTGAAGCAAATCATCATCTACAAAAACCCAGGCTAAATATCTATCATACCTATCTAATTTATCACTATTATCATCAAATTCAAGATAAATATTATCAGCTTTTTTAAGCTCAGAACAAGTATAAAACTTTGCTTCTTCACCATATGGATCAGCTTTTTTACTACCATGTTTAATTTCCGGGGCATCAATTGCTAAAAAACGCACTTTTATCTCTTTCTTTTTCATAATAAAATTAGCTGTATCTCCATCAACACAACTTTTAAGAGTAACACTTACCTTTTCTTCTGCACTCACGTTAAACACAAATAAAAATATAATTAAACTTAATATTATTTTTTTCATAATTACCTCTATTTAATTATAAATTAAAAAATTAATGGTTTCAAGATAAATAAAAAAACTTTACATAAACTAATAAAATGTGATATAATATCGCAGTCGTAAAGGGAAGTGAAATAAGTGAAAAATATTAGAAATATCGCAATCATCGCACATGTAGACCACGGTAAAACAACACTTGTTGATAAATTACTTAAAATGTCAGGAACTTTTAGAGAAAACGAAGAAGTAAATGATAGAGTAATGGATTCAAATGATATCGAAAGAGAAAGAGGAATAACAATACTTGCTAAAACTACATCAATAGATTATAACGGTTATAGAATAAACATCCTAGATACACCAGGACATGCTGACTTTGGTGGAGAAGTAGAGCGTATTATGAATATGGTTGATGGAGTTTTATTAATAGTAGATGCCTATGAAGGAACAATGCCACAAACAAGATTTGTACTAAAAAAAGCATTAGAAGCTCATGTTACCCCAATAGTAGTAGTAAATAAAGTTGATAAACCATCAGCTCGTCCTAAAGAAGTAGTAGATGAAGTCCTTGATTTATTTATAGAATTAGGTGCTGACATAGATCAACTAGAATTCCCAGTAATATATGCTTCAGCTTTAAGTGGAACATGTAGCTTAGATCCAGATATAAACACACAAAAAGAAACAATGGATCCTATATTTGACACAATTATTAATACAATACCATGTCCAAAAGTAGAAGAAGAGGGTGGACTTCAATTCCAACCAGCACTTCTAGATTATAATGATTTCGTTGGTAGAATAGGTATAGGATTAGTAAAACGTGGAACAGTAAAAGCAAATGAAATGGTATCATGTGTAAGACTAGATGGATCAATTAAACAATTTAGAATCCAAAAAATGTTTGGGTTTATTGGACTTAAAAGAATTGAAGTAAAAGAAGCACATGCAGGGGATATAATAGCAATATCGGGATTACCTGATATAAGTGTGGGAGAAACTGTTTGTACAATAGGAAAAGAAGAAGCACTTCCAATACTTAGAATTGATGAGCCAACACTTCAAATGACATTTGGTGTTAATACTTCACCATTTGTTGGACGTGAAGGTAAAATAGTTACAGCCAGAAAAATAGAAGAAAGACTATATAAAGAAACAGAAAAAGACGTATCTTTAAAAGTAGAACCCTACGACAATGAATCATTTACAGTATCAGGTCGTGGAGAATTACATTTATCAATTTTAATTGAAAACATGCGAAGAGAAGGATTCGAACTTCAAGTATCAAAACCAGTAGTAATAAAAAAAGAAATAGATGGTGTAATGTGTGAACCATTTGAAGATGTTCAAATAGATGTCCCTGAAGAATATGTTGGTGCAGTAATAGAAGCACTTGGAAATAGAGAAGGAATCATGGAAAATATGGTTACACAAGAAAACCAAGTTAGACTATATTATACAATGCCATCACGCGGGTTAATCGGATTTATGACAGAATTTATGACTATGACTAAAGGTTATGGTATATTAAACCATACATATAAAGAATATAGAAAATTAGCGGGTACACAAGTAGGTGAAAGAAAACTTGGAGTGTTAGTTTCTATGGAAAATGGACAAGCAACTGCTTACTCACTTGGACAATTAGAAGAAAGAGGAGTTATGTTTATTGAACCTGGAGATCAAGTATATGAAGGTATGATAGTAGGTGAACATAACCACGATAATGATTTAGCAGTTAACGTTGTTAAAGGTAAAAACTTAACAAACACAAGAAGTGCAGGTAAAGATCATACAGTCGTATTAAAACGTCCTAGAAAAATGTCACTTGAAGTATGTTTAGATTATATCAATAGTGATGAATTAGTTGAAGTAACACCACTTAGCTTCAGAATGAGAAAAAAAGTATTAAATACAAGTGAAAGAAAAAAACTAGATAGTAAAAAGGTATAAAAAATTATACCTTTTTTAATATATCTAAAATATGTCTCCCAGCACCTAACAATTCATGCCTAGTACATGTTTTAAAATGATATTTTAAAAACAAATCAAATTCTTCATCAGTCATATTATTAATTTCTTTTTTTAAATATTCAGCAGGTCCATCTTGAGATAAAATAATACTTCTTTCTAAATTTAACTTATCTTTTAAATAATTTATATCTTCAATTCTAACATAAGAATATAATTCATCCTTAATAATTTTAAAATCTTCATTAATTAACTCTTTGGAATTAGTAATATATTTATCTATAAAACCATGTTTTATAATAGCATATTCATTCATACAGTAACTAATAAAAATATATCCGCCTGATTTTGTAATACGTTTTGCTTCACTCAAAGCTTTTAACTTTAAATCAAGAGTCATTAAGTGATACATTGGTCCAAATAAAATAACAATATCAAAAGAATTATCACGTATTTTACTTAAATTAACCGCATTACCTAAAATTGTTTTGATATTGGGATTTTTCTTTTCAATTACTTTTAAATTATGTTTAACTAATTCTAAAGCAGTAACATCAATTCCTTTTTCATATAAATAAAGGCTATATGCACCAGTCCCAGCACCTATATCAATAACCTTAGGATTATCAAATTTGGATAAATATTTTTCCAAATAATGAATTGATGTTAAAAATTCAACTTTAGCGTGTTTTCTACTTAAACGTTTATCTTCATTAAACTTATTATAATAATTAATTAATTTTTCCTCATTCATATATATCACAATAATATACTACAAAAAAATTAAAAAATTTACAAGTAAAACTTATTTATCAAAAAATTTTGAAATATCTACATCTAATTCCTTACTTATTTCATATAAAGTATCAATTGATAACGTTTGACGTGTAACAGATTCTAATTTAGCTATAAAATTATCAGATAATAAAAGTTTTTCAGCAAGTTCTTTTTGTGATATTCCTTTTTGTTTTCTATACTTTTTTATATTTTTACCAATTACATTATAAATATCATTTTGTTTGCTATAAGCCATTGTATCACCCATTTAATTTTCTCATAGATAACATCTAAATATAAATGGACTAATAGTCCATATAATGATATACTGTTATAGGTGAATAAAGATGTATAACACAGAAAACTTAAAGAAAATAAGAATACAAAACAATTTAACAAGCGCTCAAGTAGCGCATATTTTAAACATTACTCCAGCATATTATAGTCAAATAGAAAACAAAAAAAGAAGACTCTTTTACGATATGGCAGTAAAAATATCAAACATTTTTGATATGAAACCAGATGATATATTTTATAAAAAAAATACTTGAAAACAAGTATTTATATTTTATTATCCAAATAATAATTTCTAAGTTCTTTAAATCTTTGATAATGAACTACTTCTCTTTGTCTTAAAAATGAAAGCGGCGCTAAAACATCAGGATCATTAGTTAAATCCATTAAATGCTCATAAGTAGCTCTAGCTCTTTGCTCTGCAGCCATATCACTTTCAATATCAGCTATATGATCACCTGATGTTTCAATATAAGCTGTTGTAAATGGAACACCCATCGCATCAGTTGGAAATAATCCACTATCATGCTGTGCAAACATACCACCTAATCCAGCATTTTTAATTTCATCGATTGTAGCGCCTTGCATTAGTTGATATGCCATAGTAGCTATTATTTCTAAATGCGCTAATTCTTCAGTCCCAATGTCTGTTAAAAGAGCTTTACCCTTATCATCTGGCATTGTATATCTTTGATTTAAATATCTAAGTGAAGCAGATAACTCTGAATCTGGTCCCCCATATTGAGATAATAAATATTTTGCCATTTTTAAATCTTTTTTTCTAATATTAACTGGATATTGTAATTTTTTTTCATAAATCCACATAATCTAACCCCCTATTTTTCCCATGGCCATGGACTTTTACTCCAAGCCCAAGGAACTCTCATATCTGCATTACTATTTGCAAATAATGGTCCAAATTTGTTTTCATATTCTTTAACTAATCTATTTGTTTCATTTTTATATTTATTAAAAAGTTGTATCATATCTGGATCCTTTGGATAAATATCTAAATAAAGTGATATATCATGTGCTGCAAAAGAAAAAGCATCTATATAAGTAAGTAAATCTGCTTGTTCATTTAATGGTTCAATATCTATTGGATTTTTAAGCTTATAACCATTATATAAGTTTTTAAATAAATTTCCTCTTATAAATCCTTCATATGGATCATATAATGAATTAGGATTTTCATCTTTAGAATACATTGGTTTATTATAATTATTGTTATTATAATTATAAGTATCCAATTTTGATCTATCATAGTAATTATTCATAAATTTCCCCCTCACTTTATAGTATTAATAACTATTTTAGATGTATAGATATTAGCCCATTTAATATAAAATTAATTAAAATGCTTGAAATTATAAATAATGTTTGATAAAATAATACATGTATTACATGGCGTGATTGGTGAAGTGGTTAACACGGCGGATTGTGGTTCCGTTATGCGTGGGTTCGATCCCCACATCGCGCCCCATTTAAGAAGACAGTCGAACTTTTTAGTTCGATTTTTTCTTTTTTATAAATCAATGTTTTAAATTTTAAAAAACAGTAAACAAATGTACCGTTTATTTGTGGTAAAAACAATTATAATATGATATAATATTGACACTATAGAGGTGATAAAATGCTGAAAAATAAACTTGGAATAACTAATGAAGTAGAGCTTGCCAAAGAGGAAGAAAGAATTACAAAATTAAAAGCATTAGATTTATTTGATACTAATGAAATTAAAAATTTTGAAGTTGGAACATACGAGGGACTTGCATCCATTCACAAATATTTATTTTCAGATATTTATGAATTTGCAGGTAAGATGAGATATACTAATATATCAAAAGGTAATTTTAGATTTGTACCGGTTATGTATTTAGAAGAAGTATTAAATAAAATTGATAAAATGCCACAAGATAATATTGATAACATTATCAAGAAATATGTAGAAATGAATGTTGCTCATCCATTTAGAGAAGGTAATGGTAGAAGTACAAGAATTTGGCTTGATATGATATTAAAAAATGAAATTGGTAAAGTTGTTGATTGGAGTAAAGTGAATAAAGAAGAATACCTATTAGCTATGGAACGAAGTCCTATTAAAGATACTGAAATAAAAATACTTCTAGAAAATGCATTGACCGATAAAGTAAATGATAGAGAAGTGTATATGAAAGGTATTGATGTTAGCTATCAATATGAAGGATATAACACATATTCTATGGATGAATTAGCTAAAAATCAATAAATTTTATTGCAATATAAAACTGACTATATATTAGCCAGTTTTTGCTTTTAGTAACGATAAATTCAATATTAATTTCAGTTATAATAATTTAAATTTTGAATACTATAATATTGTAAAAATTAATCAATAAATAAATCTTTACTTGCTACAATTTTATAACCTAAACTTTTATCTGATCTAACAAATCCATCATATAATTCTTCTATGCTTTCATATCCATATGCATAGTCAAAATCACCTAATACAACCTGATTTGTATTTAAATGTGGAGTGTAATTTAAAGAATTAATATCATTTCCCATATATTTTATTCCACAATATATAGTTTTAGAATCGGATTCATTTTTATAAGTATATTTTAAAACAACAATGATTCTAACACTTAAAGTATTTTTTAAATAATAAAGTCCTGCTTCTTCATATTCGCCATCTAATTCATAATTATTATGCATAATGTTCCATTTTTTAATTTCATTAATAGATGCTTTAACTAATTTATTTTCAATTTTTTCATCTATTTCATTGATGTTAATTTTAACAGTTTTTTCCTTACTTACACCTTCACTATCTTTAAAATGATTAAACCCGACTATAAACATTGCAATAGTAATAGCAAAAATTACAAATGCAATTAAAAAATGAAATATACTAAAAACTTTTATTATTTTTTTATTTAAAACAATATCATCTAAGTTAATATTATTTTTATCTATATTATTATCTTCAATAATAAATTCAGATTTACAATATCTACATTTTGTTTCTTTATCTTTAATATCAAATTTCAAATCCGCTCCACAATTTGGACATTTCTTTTCAATTATTTTCATATCAATCTCTCCCACTAAAATATTATCATAAAAATATTATTTTTTAAATAGTTTAAGACAAAAACATCATTATATGTGTTATAATCAAAATAGTGGAGGTGTAATATGACACGTGTTGTTACATCATATATTAATCCAGATTTAGATGGAATTGCATGCATGTACGCATATAGCGAATTTTTAAATAAAACCGGAATTAAAAGTAGTTATTGTATAATAGGAAATGCTAAAGAAGAAGTAAACATAGTTTGCGATATTTTTAATATAAAATTAAATAGTAAAAAAACTATAGATGAAGAAGACGAAATTGTAATAGTCGATAACCATGATTTGAATAATTTTAAAAATCATGATACTAATAAAATAGTTGAAATAATAGACCATCATACAGTATATAATGGAGTTACTTTTCCATCTCATATAAAAGTTCAAATAGATATAATAGGTGCAGCTGCAACAATAGTAACAGAAAGATTTATAAAAGAAAACATTGACATTTCAAAAGAAGCCGCAATTTTGTTATATTATGGTATTATATCCAATAGCATTAATTTAAAATCTAGTGTAACTGATACTAGAGATATTAATGCATGCAAATGGTTAGAAAGCAAATATAGTGAAATTACAAAATCAAAAATAAAAGAAATATTTATAAAAAAATCGCAAATTGAAGATTCTAATTTAAGAAAAGTTATGGAAATAGAACATACAATTAATTTATTGGGTAAAAATATTAATATAGGAGTTTTAGAAATAGCTAATGTTGAAGAATTTATTAAATCAAGAACAAAACAAATAGATTCAATATTAAATGAAGTTAAAAACAATTATAACACAGATATTATTTTTATTAATTGCATAGATATATTAAATGGATATAATATAATATTATGTAATGATAAAAATACAGAAAAATTTTTAAATGAGTTTTTTAAATTTAATGTACAAAACGGTATATATAAAACAGATAAAATAATTTTGAGAAAAGAATTAATTAGAAAATTAATTAAATTAGATAATGAATATCAAAATAGATAGGAGTAAACTATGAAATACGAAAAAGAAAAAATTATAAACTTAGTTGATATTTTTAAAGGATTATTACTTGGATTTTTCATACTTTTAATAATTGCAGTTTCAATAGATGAATATAGATTTATGCTTCTTACATATATATATATGTTTGCGTATTTCATAGTAAAAAAAATTACCGCAAATGAGAATTAAAAACAATTCTAAGTTAGAATTGTTTTTTTATAAATGTTTAGAATTTATGTTATAATTTATTTAATAAAGTGAGGTGTATAAATGAACATAAAATTTAGATATATGACATTAGATGAAGTTTCATTTGTTTTAGGATGGTCAGCTTTTCAAACAGATGGTATTTTGCCTTTAAGTGAAGGAACATTTTATTTATATCCTGAGATAAAAGATAATATTAATATTTTGCAAGATGCAGATTACAATAAAAGAATTGATATTATCAGTAAATTAATTAAAGAAAAATATGATGATTGTATTAATGAATTTAATAATAAAAAAATTAAAGAACACTATCAAGATGTATGGTATAAATATAATGATGATTATTTTAAAACTTTATCAAATTATTTTAATGTGAAGTTAAATAAAGATGTTGATGCATCGATTGGTTTAATTCCTGTATGTCCAAGAGATATTGATGATTTATCATTTTCAGTAGATTTACGAGATGATGAAAGATTAATTGATACATGTATGCATGAATGTTGTCATTATTACTTTTTTGAAACTTGTAAAAAGATATTTAAAAATTTAAAAAATGAAGATTTTAATAATCCAAGTATGCTTTGGTATTTAAGTGAAATATCTATTGATGCTATATTAAATAGAGATGAATTTCAAAAATTATTTAAACATGATTTTAGAACATATGATAATTTTTATGATATAGAGATTAATGGTGAATGTATAGTTGATGCTATAAAAAGAATATTTGATAATAATGATGTTGAAAGTTCTATTAAAAAAGGATTAAAATACCTAAATGATAATAAACAAGAATTTTTAAAAAAGTGTAATGGGTGAAAAAGAATTGTAATTACTGTTGAAAGAATGTGAAAATATGATTTATGAGAAAGAATATGATTATAAAATAATAAGTGAATTTGAATTTAATGAAAAATACCTAATGAGTAAAAATGATGGTAGCAAATATAGTGAATATTATATAGTACAATATGATGATAAAGGAAAAATAAAAAGTGAAGTAATATCTAACAAAGACTCTATAAAAATGTTTAATAATATTGTATTTTCTTGTGAAGTACAAGAAATTATTTCTTCGTGTGATAATTTTGATTCAGAGTTTAATTATAAAAGATATTATAAAATAAATGATCTATATTTTATTAAATATAAATTAAATGATAGTTTTAAAATGAATAATGATAATGATAAAATTAAAGAAATATTTGAAGAACTGATGGGTGAAAAAAATGATAGTAATTGATCAACAAAATAATAAAAAGAAATATGATAATTATAAAATTGACGTATCTTTAGATAAATTTAGTGTTAGTAAACATAATGGTAAATCAGTTGCAAAAAGAATAGGATTAGCGCCTTTTATAACATTTAGTATATCTGATTTAATTGCTGTTGGACTAGAAATGACTTATTCTAAAGAAAATTTAGAAAGTATGAAAACAAATGAGAATGTTGATATAACAGAGTATATTTCTGATATTCTATATGCAGATGAAAATGGCTGGATTTCACTTAATTTAGGTGAGTATAAATGCAATATCACAAGAATTAATAAAAGTGATTTCAATATTAAGTTAGAAGTTAAAGAAAAAATAGAAGAAATTAATATTAATGTAGATTCTATAGTTAAAATATTATAAACTAAAATAGATATAAATTATATCTTTTTTTCATATAAAATCACTTCTTAAAAAATTTAATCACTTTATTAATAATTATTCAAATTATATTTGTTCTTTTTAAAACTCTGTTATATAATATTAATATAAGAATAAGGAGGGTAATATGCCAGCTAAAATACTGAACGCAGATGAACTAAATAAAATAGATGCTTACTTTAGGGCATGTAACTATTTGTCGGTAGGACAATTATATTTACTTGATAATCCTTTGCTAAGGCGTCCTTTACAATTATCAGATGTAAAGAGTAATGTTGTAGGACATTGGGGTACAACTCCAGGACAAAATTTTATTTATGTTCATTTAAATAGAGTTATAAAAAAATATAATTTAGATATGATTTATGTATCAGGTCCAGGTCATGGTGGACAAGCTGCTGTATCTAATGCATATTTAGAGGGAACATATAGTGAAGTGTATCCAAATGTAACCGAAGATGAAGATGGACTAAAAAAACTTTTCAAACAGTTTAGTTTCCCAGGAGGGATATCTAGTCATGTCGCACCCGAAACACCTGGTTCTATTAATGAAGGTGGTGAACTTGGGTATAGTTTATCTCATGCATATGGAGCTGTACTTGATAATCCAAATTTAATTGCTGCATGTGTTGTAGGAGATGGTGAGGCTGAAACTGGCCCACTTGCTACATCTTGGCATTCTAATAAGTTTATCAATCCAATTACTGATGGGGCAGTACTTCCAATATTACATTTAAATGGATATAAAATTGCGAACCCTACAGTGCTTGCTAGAATCTCTGAATCTGAATTAGATTCATATTTTAAAGGATGTGGATACCATCCATATTATGTAATTGGAAGCGACCCTAAAATAATGCACGAAAAAATGGCTCAAGCACTTGATAGAGCTATTAAAGATATAAAAAAAATATGGAAAAGTGCTCGTGAAAATACTAATTCTGCAAGACCAATTTGGCCTATGATTATACTTAAATCACCTAAGGGATGGACTGGTCCAAAAGAAATAGATGGAAAAGTAGTAGAAGGTAGTTTTAGATCTCATCAAGTACCAATAACAGTAAATAATGATAATAAAAAGAATTTAAAATTACTAGAATCATGGTTAAAAAGTTATAAACCAGAAGAGCTATTTGATAATAATGGTAAGTTAATACCTGAATTAAAAGAATTATGCCCAGTAGGCGAAAAAAGAATGAGTGCAAGTAAATACGCAAATGGTGGAGAGTTACTTGAAGAATTAAGACTTCCAGATTTTAAAGAATATGGTGTAAAAGTTAAAAAACCAGGTAGTGTAGAAGCACAAGATATGATGGAATTAGGTAAGTATATATCAGATGTTATTAAATTAAATAATGATAAAAGAAACTTTAGAATTTTTGGACCAGATGAAGCATTATCTAATAGGTTAAACTATGTATTTGATAATACTTTGCGTCAATTCAATGGTGAAAGATTAGAAACAGATGAATTCTTAAGCGATAATGGAAGAGTAATGGATTCATATTTATCAGAACACGTTTGTGAAGGTTGGTTAGAAGGATATTTACTTACAGGAAGACATGGTTTTATACATAGCTATGAAGCGTTTGCTCGTATTATTGATTCAATGATTAGTCAACACGCAAAATGGTTAAAAGTCACTAAAAATCTTCCTTGGAGAAGAGATATTTCTTCCTTAAATATTATTTTAACATCTCATGCTTGGCAACAAGATCATAACGGATTTACTCATCAGGATCCTGGGTTTTTAAATCACATAGTTACTAAAAAAGCAGATACAGTTCGTATTTATTTGCCACCTGATTCAAACTGTTTAATTTCAGTGTTTGATCATTGCATTAAAAGTAAAAATTATATTAATACAATTGTTGCTTCAAAACATCCTAGACCTCAGTGGTTAACAATGGAACAAGCTATTAAACATTGTAGTCAGGGAGTAAGCATTTGGGATTGGGCAAGTAATGATCAAAATAGTGAACCTGATATAGTACTTGCAAGTTGCGGCGATACTCCAACTTTAGAAATACTAGCAGCAACTATGATTTTAAGAAATAGTTTTCCTGAATTAAAAATTAGAGTAGTAAACGTAGTAGATTTAATGCGCTTACAATCAAGTGATACACATCCTCATGGGCTTACAGATGATGAATATAATTCTATATTTACTATTGATAAACCTATTATATTTGGATTCCACGGATATCCATCTTTAATACATCAATTAACATATAAAAGAAAAAATCAAGAATTACATGTGCATGGATATATAGAAGAAGGTACAATTACAACGCCTTTTGATATGAGAGTACAAAATAAATTAGATAGATTTCATTTGGTAATGGATGCCTTAAATTATTTACCAGGGCTAGGTAATAGAGGATCTAAATTAAATCAATGGTGCAAAGATAAATTAGTTGAACATAAAGAGTACATTAAAGAATATGGTATTGACTTAGAAGAAATCAGAAATTGGAAATGGAAAGACAAATAAGATAAAACTTGTTTGTCTTTTAAATTAGTATATATTTTAAATAAAACATGATATAATTATTTGTTAGGAAGTGATTAATTTGAATAAAACAGTATTAATAACAGGATCTAGTCGTGGTATAGGAGCAGAGACTGCGCGTGTTTATGCATCACATGGATATAATGTAGTTATAAATTATTTAAATTCAAAAGATGAAGCAAAAAAACTAAGTGAAGAAATAAAAAACAATTATAAAGTCGAAGTATTGCTATCTAAATGTGATATATCAAAAGAAGATGAAGTTGAAAAAATGGTTGAAGAAATCATTGCCAAATTTAGTAAAATTGATGTTTTAGTAAATAATGCGGGAATTGCTATAGATACTTTATATGAAGATAAAACAGTTGAAAACTTTAGAAAAACATTAGATGTTAATTTGATTGGGACATTTCTAGTAAGTAAATATGTAGGTGAATATATGATAAAACAAGGTCAAGGAAGTATTGTAAATGTTTCATCTACTAATGGAATAGATACATATTATCCAATGAGTTTAGATTATGATGCATCAAAAGCCGGTGTAATATCACTAACACATAATATGGCATTAGAATATTCACCAAATATAAGAGTTAATGCTGTAGCGCCTGGTTGGGTAAATACTGATATGAATAAAGAATTAGATGATGAATTTATTAGTGAAGAAAGCCAAAAAATATTAGTAAACAGATTTGCAAACCCAAAAGAAATAGCTAATGTTATATATTTTTTAGGTAGCGAAGAAGCAAGCTACATAAATAATGCAGTGATTAGAGTAGATGGAGGATTTTATGTATAGTGAATTTGGTATAAGCGATAAAACACTAAATTTAATGAGAGAATGTGAAAGTGAACTAAAGGAAATTTTCACATCAATCGATAAAATAGAGGAAATAAATAGTCTAAAGGTCCTTAATGCATTCAAAAAAGAAAAAGTTGAAGTCGCACACTTTAATGGCACAACAGGATATGGTTATAATGATTTAGGAAGAGATGTAATCGAAAAAATATATAGTGACATATTTAAATGTGAAGATGCACTTGTTAGAACGCAATTTATATCTGGTACTCACGCTTTAACAGTCGCATTGTTTAGTGTTTTAAGACCAAACGATACATTACTTAGTATAAATGGTAAACCTTATGATACATTAGATGAAGTAATAGGTATAACAGATAACAATAGTTCTTTAAAATCATTTGGCATTAATTATGAACAAATTGATTTGGTTGATAATGATTTTAATTATAAAGAAATAGAAAAAAGATTAAAGAACTCTTTTGTAAAATTAATTGAAATACAGCGATCAAAAGGATATTCTACTAGAAAAAGCATTGATATAGATAGGGTTGAAAAAGTAATAAATTTAATAAAAAAAGTAAGTCCTGAAACTATCGTAATGATAGATAATTGTTATTGCGAATTTGTAGATACAAAAGAACCAACAGAAGTTGGTGCAGATATTGTTGTAGGTTCACTAATAAAAAATTTAGGTGGAGGTATAGCTTCTAATGGAGCATACATAGTAGGCAAGAAAAATTTGATAAAACTAGCTAGCGAAAGATTAACAGTTCCTGGAGAAGGTAAAGAAGTTGGCCCAACAATGGGTATGAATAAACAATTGTTACAAGGGTTGTTTTTATCTCCTAGTGCAGTAGCAAGTTCACTTAAAACAGCTATTTTAGCTAGCCTTATGCTTGAAAAAATAGGTATTGAAGTAGAACCTAAATATAATGAAAAAAGAGTAGATATAGTTCAAAATATTATATTTAAAGATAAAGAAAAATTAATAAAATATACTCAAGGTATACAAGCAGGATCTCCAATAGATTCTTTTGTAACACCAATTCCTTGGGATATGCCAGGATATAATGATCAAGTAATTATGGCATCAGGCTCATTTACCCAAGGCTCATCTATTGAATTATCATGCGATGGTCCAATAAGAGAACCATATATAGCTTATATGCAGGGTGGACTTACATATAATTATGGTAAACTTGGAGTAATGAAGGCTATAGAAAATATAATTGGTGAGTAAAATGGATGAATATATTAATAAAATGATTAAAGATGTTGATTTTGATTACTATATGAAGAAAAATATAGGTAATGGAATATATTTAAGCGATGAAGAAATAAGTATTTTAAATATGTATAATATTGATTACAAAAATGTTAAATCAATAAATGAATTAATATATAAAATAGATGAATATTTGGAAGAAGAAAATATAGAAGAATTAGAATGGCTTGCTAGTACTTTAGCTGAAACTAATTATTATCAAAATACTAATAAATAGGAGGAATCATGAAAATAACAATATTAGGTGCAGGTGCATATGCACTAGCATTATCATCAAACATAAAAAACGAACATAAAATAGTATTATGGACAAAGTTTATAGAAGAAAAAGACCTAATTTTAAATACCGGCGGCAATGATAAGGTTTTACCTGGATATAAAGTTGGAAAAAATGTAAGTATAACTACAAATATGGAAGAAGCAGTAAAAGACTCAAATTTAATAATAGTTGCTGTACCAGCACCAGTAGTAGATGACGTAACAAAAGAACTAAAAAAATATCTAAAAAGAAATCAACATATTTGTATAGCTTCAAAAGGTATAGATGAACAAACATATCTTTTTGTATATGATATATTTACAAGAATAATTAAAACCAGAAATGTATCTGTAATATCAGGACCTTCTTTTGCAATAGATATGTGTAATCATAATCCAATAGGATTAACACTTGCAACACGTTCTAAAAAAACAAAAGAAATAGTTTTAGATGCATTTGATAATAGTAGTTTAAAAATAAGAACAACACGCGATGTAATAGGTGTTGAAATATGTGGATCAATAAAAAATGTTCTAGCAATAGGTGCTGGAATTCTTAATGGTATGGGTTATTCAGAATCTACTCAAGCAATGTTTATAACTGAATCTTTACATGATATTAAAGGTTTAATTAGAGCTTTAGGCGGTAATCCTAAAACAATTTTATCATATGCAGGATTTGGTGATTTAATGCTTACAGCTACTAGTTCTAAAAGTAGAAATTATAAATTTGGTGTAATGTTAGGTAAAAGAACAGACAAAAACAAATTAAATGAATATATAAATAGTACAACAGTTGAAGGTATAAATACACTGAATTCTATTTATAAATTATTAAAAAAGAAAAAAGTAGATATGAAAATAATAGATTTGTTACATGATATTATTTATAAAAACAAAGATATAGATTATCTTGTAAATTTCTTGATAAATAAAAATTAAAAAGTCAAGTATTATTTTAATAAAAACTCAAAACTTTACACAAATTTGACTTTTAAGCAGTAATGTGGTAAAATTAAGTTGTTTCCCCGAAATATGAGAGGTGAATGAATTGAAACTGAATTTTAGGGAGATTAGATATTTTCTAATCGGAATATTTGTTTTAGTAGTAGGTATATTTTTAGTAAACAAAGGTAATGTACTACTAGAAAAAGATAATGAGGTAGAAAACAAATTGCTTTATATGCAAGGAGTTCCAAATACTTCAGAATCAAAAAAAGAAGAAACCGAAACAAAAGAAACAACTGAAGAAGAAAATACTGTAGAACCCATAAATGAAAATACAAACAATGATAGTAATGAAGAATCTATAGAAGCATCTTCTGTAGAATCTAATTCGAATCCTACTAATACACAAGAAATAGTGTATGATGGACTTACAATGGAAGAATTAAGTGCTAAGTTAAACCGTTCTATGAATTCAACAATAGCAGGTTATGGAGAAGTTTATGCAAGATATTCTTTAGAACTTGGGTTGGATCCATATTTAGCTCTTGCTATTACACTACATGAAACTGGATGTAAGTGGAATTGTAGTAATTTAGTTAAGGCATGTAATAATGTTGGGGGAATGAAGGGGCAACCTGGATGTGGTGGAGGAAGCTATAAAGCTTTTGACTCACTTGAAGAAGGAATAAAAGGTTATTTAAATAATTTATACAACAATTACTACGCACAAGGTTTAACTACTCCAGAAACAATAGGTCCAAAATATGCGGGAAGCAGTGAATGGGCTAGTAAGATTTATTACTACATAGATTCAATAAAAGCAAATTAGTAATTAAAAAAAGGCATAATATTTATGCCTTTTTTTACTTGAATTATCATTTTTTTGATTTTTTCATAAAATAATTTGAGGAGGCTTTTATGAATAATTATAAAATAGTAATTGATGCTGGTCATGGTGGTGAAGATTCGGGTGCGACTGGTAATGGAATTATAGAAAAAAATTTAACTTTAAATATTTCTAAGTATATTTACGATAGATTAAGAAATTTAGGTGTTCCAGTAACAATGACAAGAACCACAGATGAAACAATATCCCCTACAGAAAGGGTAAATAGAATATTAAATGCATATGGTGATAACAATGATGTAATTGTAGTATCTAATCATATTAATGCAGGAGGTGGAGATAACCCTAGTGGTAAATTATCTTTCTTCGAGAAAAATAAAACTAGATTCATATCATCTGAATCTAGTTTTTATCATTTAAGAAATCTACAATCTTTTTTGAATCTGGATTTTTGATAAGTAAATCTTCCAATAGGGCAATTGCAAGAGTTTTATCTTTCGTTATAACATTGTTTTTTATTGCTGTTGAAATATTTGAAATATTATAACTATCTTTTTTATTATCAATATAATATAGTTGATCATTATCTAGTAAAGAAGAAAGATATATTGAATGAGTTGTAAAAAATATTTGTGAATATGAATTTTTAATTGGATATCCTACTAATTGTAATAAAAAACATGCTAATGATGGATGCAAAGAGTTTTCCATTTCATCTATAAATAAATTCTTATTATTTTCTAAAGCATATAAGATTCTATTACCATATAATATGATTTTTTTAGTACCAGTAGATAATTGTTCAAATCTTAATTTATTCTTTTTATTATTTATAAAAAACAAATTCTTTTTGTCATTTTCATTTTCAATAATAACATCAATAATTTTATCATCAGCTAGACTGCACAAATCTACAAATCTCTTTTTATTTTTTTCTAGAATATCAATTAAATATTTTTCATCGGCACCAAAATCTAAAAAATCACCATTAAACATAAATTCAAATTTATGCATTATTTCATTACCAAATGAATGGTAATATTTTATTTCTTTATTTTCTGAAATAATTGTATTGTTTTGATATAACAACTTTGTTCCGATTTCACTTTCTATAATATTATTTACACTGAAAATTTTTATTATTTTCTTTGAGTTTATTTTTTTTCTATAATATAAACTTTCTTCTTTAACTCCGTTAATATTGTAATTTGAATCATAGACTAATCTATATTTGTAAATTCCACTAATAATATTTTCATCTTTTTTATCATGAGGAATAAATAATTCTAATTCAATTATAGTATCATCTAATGGGTTATTAACATTTTGCGAAGGCAAATTTAAATTATTTATGCTTTGTAGTAATTGATTTAAAAGTTCATCGGGCAAGCTTTTTATTTGCTCAACAAATGCTTTAGATTTTTCAGATGATTTTCTATATGGAAAAGTAATGAATGTTTGTATAGTAGCAATGGCTTTTAATAAACTTGTTTTACCACTTCCGTTACTTCCGATTATTCCTATAGCCTTTAATATACTTTCACCATTTTCATTTTTTATAATAAAATTATTATTTCTCTTGATTTTATTATTTGATAAACAAGATATAGATACTTCTTTTTCTATTCCCATAAAATTTTTAATAGTAGCTTTTATTATCATAATACACCACCTGTATAAATAATACATTAAAAAGTACATAAAGTCAACAAGTAAATAGCAAAAAAATGCAAAAAAATACAAAAAAAGTTCAATAAGTGCGATAAATACCCTCAAAAAACATAAAAAAGACTTGACATTAGCTGCTTCATATGGTAAATTTAAGTTGTGCTAGAGTAATAGGCACAAAAAAACTATCTTAATAAAAGATAGTGCTCCTGTGTTATACTAAAACACAGTTTAGGAATTTGAGACATCCCTAAATATAATTTAACACAAAAAGTAGTATTTATCAAGTCATCATTAACTATTTTTGTAAAGTTTTAGTATAACATCAGGAATATGAGGAAAGGAGAGTTATTGATGACTTTTAAAGAATACTTTAAAATTGATGATGAAGTTAGTTTTGAAGATATTGAGCTTGGGACAGATAATATGCTTTTTGTTGATCCGTATTTAATTTATATCTCGGATGACAAATTAAGTATTCAATGCTCTAATAAAATAGTTGATTATTTCACTAAGTTATTAAAGTATGCAAGATTAGGAGACAAGGGCAATGGATATAAGTTAGTAAAATATCTTCAAGAAAACAACGAAATTAGATTAGGATATTCAAAAGGTACTCCGATAGGACGTGGATTAGGTAGCAACAAAGGAAAGGAATTATTTGATATATTATGTAAATCAAAGGCAGTTAAAACAGGTCTTGTTTCTGATATATTTGATGCTAGTATTATGATTGAAAAGGTTGGTTATGACAAAATATCTGATTTAACTATTAACATAATATTAGACGAATTAATAAAATATACTCAGGAGCAATGCAAGTTATATAATGTACATATGGAAACTGTTAAATTAAAAAGACCAGTATGGTGTACAGAAAAGGAAAAGTGGATAATGATGGAAAGTATTCAATTACCTGTATTTGATAATAAGCCAATTATTTTGGTACCTAAGAATTTTGTTAGACCATATTTAGTTTATACATATAGTAGATTCTACAATATAGAAATGCTTCCTCACTATGAACTTGAAGTTATGAAAGATCCTTCATGTGGATTAGTTAAAATATTAAAAAGAGGAATAGTTCCATCTAGAACCAAAATAAGAAAAGAATATCCTTGTTTAAAAGATAATGTAATTAGCTATATTGCTGAACATCCAACTGATTATGAAAAGTATAAGTATAATCAATTGAATTATGTAAAAGAAGAAAATCTATAAATCTGGTGACTTGATATTAAAAAAGAAGATTAAACTTAAATTAATCTTCTTTTTCTATTATATTTTCTAATTCAATTCCTATTTTTTCTATAATTCCAACTACTAAGGCATTACCCATCATGAAGTTTCTTTTTTTATCTGTCATACCTGTATTAGTCCAGTTGTCTGGAAAACAATTTATTCTTTCACACTCAATTGGAGTTAATAATCTAATTTTTTTAGTTTTATAATCTTCAACTATATGGGTAGTTCTACTTATTCCACCCTCACTAGTTAACATTGTTCTAGCTGGGGACTCTAAATTATCGGGACATGGCATAGCACCTTCAGTATAGAAATATTCTTCTCCATTAGGTTTAACTCTTGGAATTCTTTTATTACCTTTTAAGTATTCAAACTTTTTATATGCTTCATCACTTAAGAAGAACTTTTTATCTATTTCTTCATGTTGTATAATTTTCTTTAATGGAAAAACTTTATCACAATCTGCTGATACTTTTGAAGTATATACTTTACCATTCATCATAATTCCAGCATTATAAAATTGTGCTTTAAACTTATCACTTACTTCAACTAAATCTTTAAATGAATCTTTTGATAAATTAGTTGTATTAAATTCTAATTCAACATCTTTAATTGGGAATTGTTTAACAAACATTCCATCTTTAAAAATTATATCTTTAGGATTACTTTTGGATAATGATTTATAATACTCAGTAGATTTATGATAAGCAAATATAAATACTCTTCTTCTTTTTTGTGGTAAACCATATTCACCAGCATTAATAACTCGCCATTGAACATCATATCCATTATCCATAAAACTTCTTAAGATAATACCGAAATCTCTACCTCTTTGCTTAGCAGGAGATAATAATAATCTATCAACATTTTCTAATAAAACAAATGGTGGCTTCTTAGCTTTTAAAATATCATTGATAGCCCACCATAAAACTCCTTTTTTACCTTCAATACCTTTACTATTTGAAAGTGTTTGAGCAACTGAATAATCTTGACATGGAAACCCACCAACTAAAAGCGTATGGTTTGGAATCTTCTTTTTATCAACTTGAAATATATCAACATTGCTTGCATCTTTATCTCCGAATCTTTTAACATAACAATCAAAAGCTTCTTGAGTTTTGGTTGCAGGTTCCCATTGATTAGCCCATACAAATTTCCAATTACCATTTTCTTTAACTTTATCATCTATAAGTTCAACTTTATTTAAACCGCATCTAAATCCACCAACACCAGCAAATAATTCTACTACAGTTTTTTCCATGATTTTCTACCTCCTGACATTGTCTAAATCCCCCAAATATATTATAATATATTTGATTAAAAAGATCAACTTTTGACAAATAATATTATATAATAATTAATTATAAAGATCAACCTTATATTTATATTTTAAACTAAATTTTTAATTAAAACAAGATCGAAAGGAGAATTTTATGAAAAAAGGTAGATTATATGATAGACAAGAAATTGAACTTATTGCTAAATCTGCAATTGGTAAATCATTAAACGATATT
>JAFUCZ010000023.1 GCA_017459425.1 Bacilli bacterium | reverse complement strand
CTACTTTAAATCTGTATTCTACTTTATCTCCTGGTGCTTTTAGTGTAACATGTGGTACTGTAACTGTTGTATCATTGTTACTTAAATCAAGTGTTCCTGTAGTTGTTGCGTATTCATAATTCTTTACTTCATTTGCTGTATCTGATATATGTGCGAAATGAATATTCCAACTACTATCTAAATTTTGTACTTTTGCACGCCCATTTATATTTAAATTTTGGGATAGTGCGGCAAAGACTACTGTCATTGATACTATTCCTACTACAAGTACTCCTAGTAGGATGTTTTTGTTTCTTTCTGTCATAATTCCTCCTCTATTTTACAAACGCATTATATCACAACCCCCCTACTTGTCAATAGAAAATGAGAAATTTATTAAACTTCTCATTTTATTTTTAATTAATCCTTATTTTATAAGGTTAAACTAATTTTTAAATTTACACTTATTTTACAATGTATTAAATAAACTAAATTTAACAAATAACAATATTAAGGCAGCAATACTTAAAAATGGCCCAAATGGAATTATATGATTACTATCTTTTTTTAATTGTATTAAAGATATAGGTAAAGCAATAATAGCCCCTAAAAAGATAGATATAATTGCTTTTTCTAAACCTAAAACTAATCCAAATACAAATAATAGTTTTATATCTCCACCACCCATTGATTCTTTTTTAAATAAAAAGTCACCGAGTTTTTTAAGTAAAAACATAAAAGCAAATGATAATAATGCATTTAATAATGAATTTAATAATACTTTATATCCTGAAAATATTAACAATAATATTGAAATTAATATAGTTGATGTTATTATTACTTCATCAGGTATTATCATTGTTTGATAATCACTTATAAATACGATTATTAAAGTTGATATAAAAACTAAGTTTACAAAAAACATGTTACTGTCATGAAATTTTATAAAACAAAGTGAAAATAAAACACCTGTTATAAATTCAAATATTGTATAGAACCATGATATTTTTTGTTTACAATTTTTACATTTTCCTTTTTGAAATAAAAATGAAAATATTGGTATTAATTCACTTGGTCCTAATTTATGATTACAATTTGGGCAATGAGAAGAAGGGTAAATTATTGATTCACCCTTTGGAAGTCTATATGCCACTACATTATAAAATGAACCTAAAATCGTACCAAATATAAAGCTTATAATCACATAATATATAAACACAATATCCCCCTACTCCATACCAATTGCACTATACATTCCAAACATTGGTATAACTACTGCTAGTACTATTACACCAACTACCGCAGTTAAAAATATAATTAAAATTGGCTCTAAGAATGTTTTAATTCTTGCAACTGATTCTTTGTGTAATTCTTGATAGTATTCTGCAACTTTTTCCATCATTTCTGGTAATTCACCGGTTTTTTCTCCAGTAACTAACATTTCATATGCTGGAATTGGAAATGCCCATTGATCTTTAAACGCTAAAGATATTTTATCTCCGTGCGCTAGATTTGTAATGGTATCAAGTATTAACATTTTATATATTTCATTATTTGTAATTTTATTTAATATTTCCATACTATCTGTTATAAATACGTTATGAGATAGTAATGATGCAAATGTTTTAGTAAACATCGTAACTTCATTATAAATTATTACATTTCCAAATACTGGCATATGCATTGCTACCCACTGAAATCCAGCACGAATCATTTTTACATTTTTATATAATACTACAAGTATTACAATAGAAGCAACTATTATAAGTGCTAACATTATTCCATGATGTTGTAAGAAATCACTTATGCCAATAATTACTCTAGTAAATTGTGGTATTGCTGATGGATCTAAACTATCATATATAGCAACAAATTTTGGTATTACAAATACCATAATAAATATAATAACACAAATCGATACAAAAAGTACTATCATAGGATACATTAAAGCTGTAACCATTTGTTTTTTTGTTTTATTTGTCTCGGTATAATAATTTGCCATATCATCAAGTGCTTCAGGTAATTCACCAGTCATTTCACTAGTTTTAATCATATTAATTAATAATCTAGGAAATGCTTTTCCTTGTTTTTCTAAAGCTGTACTGAAATTATCACCCATTGATAAATCATAAATCATTGATCTAAATATAAATTTATAGCTTTTATTTTTATATTGACGTGACAATATTTTAAGTGAATCAACTAAAGGAATACCTGCTTTTATATAAGTTGATAATTGAGTTAAGAAAAATATTAAATCTTTTATTTTTATTTTTTTATTTGTTGATGCAGATCCAGCATGTAATAATCTAATCCATTTAGAAGTTTTAATACTATAAACTTCAAAGCCTTCACTAAGTAAAAATGAATGAACTTCTACTTTTGAAAAAGCTTCAAAATATCCTTTTACAACTTTTCCGTTTGAATCTTTTGCTACATATTCATATAAAAGTTTTACATCACTTTTTTCAGCATCTTCACCTTCAAAATTAATCAGTAATGCTTGTCTTTCAATATCTTTTTTATTACGCCTATTTTTTACAAATGTAGAATTGTTATACTTATCTTTTATTGCTTGTGGTATATTTGAAATTTTACTAAATAATTTTTTAAATTTATCAGATATTTTTTCTTTTTCTATAATGACATTTTCATTTTTATAAACATCTTTATCTTTCTTTTCCTTTTTTTGTTTTACTTCATATTTTGAATCTTTTCTTTTTTGTTTTTCTCTTAATTTTTCTTCTCTTCTTTTATCTTTTTCTAATTTAATTTGAGCTTTTCTAAGTAATTTTTCTTCTCTTGATTTTTGTTTTTTAGTATTACCTTTAAATTTAAATAAACCTAAAAACGCTATAATAGGAACACAAAAACCTAGTCCAATAAAATAAATAAGTCTAAATATTAAATAAAAAATAACTACAATTCCATGACACATATATTTAATAAAATTTAATATAGAAACAAATACTGTATATATGCCAATCCCTATCCACTCAAATACTTTAAGAGGTGATTTTTTATTATTAATATTTGATTGTTTTTTACCCTTTTTATCCTTCATATATTAAGCACACCTCTCTACATTAGTACACCTATTATAAATTATAACATATTTATTAATTTTTTAAAACATTTTTAATAAATTTAAAAAATGTAAATCATTTTTTTATTATGCATATAATATTTTTGAAAGGAGTATATTATGAACTATTATAATCCTTATATACATTATCCATACACTACTGGTTCTACTGGACTTGGAGGTTTATTTAGAAGAACATTTAGTAATTTTTCATTTAGTAGTATATTAAATGGTACTCAAAAAACATTAAATCTTATAAATCAAACTATACCAGTAGTAAAACAAATTGGTCCTGTTATGAAAAACGCTAAAACAATGTTTAAAGTAATGAATGAGTTTAAAAAAATTGATACTCCAACACCTAATAAAAGTAATACAGTAGTCAAAAACGAAAAAAAAATTGAACCTATTAAAAATAATGGCCCAACATTTTTTATCTAGAATTCCTTAAGTATTTTCTTAAGGATTTTTTTAAAAATAAAATTTTTGATTTTAATTTAATTTTTTCAAAAGAAAATGGCATTTTTGAATAAGTATTACTTAATTTATTTATTAAAAATTCAACATACTCTTTACCGTTTTCTTTATATAATAAATCGCCAATTAAAATATTTTTTACCTCAACACCTTTTTCATAAAAAATTGTTGGATAATATTTACCTTTTTCAAAACAAACTGCTTCATCTATTACACGATATCCAAGTTTTTTTAATTGTTTTCTTAGTAAAAATATTTCAGTGTTTGATTGAATTATTAACTTTTGTGTTTTTAAATTTTTATTTTTTAAAATATTTATTATTGTTTTTGTACCCATACCAGATATGACAATTACATCATTTTCTAGTAATTTAATATTATCTAATCCATCAGATAAAATCACATCAATTTTATTTTCTAAATTGTATTTTTTTATGTTTTTCTTAGCTATATTAAGTGCTTGTTCATTAATATCTGATGCCACACACTTTATATTTCTATTTAAAGTTAAATATATATCTAAAAGCGCATGATCACATCCAACATCAACTACCCTAACATCATTATCTATAAAATTTTGTATGGTTTTTAATCTTTTTGATAAATTCATTAGTCACCCATATAATCTTTTAATTTGCGAGATCTAGATGGATGTCTTAATTTTCTTAAAGCTTTAGCTTCTATTTGACGGATACGCTCTCTAGTTACTCCAAACATTTGACCAACTTCTTCTAGAGTTCTAGATTTACCATCTTCAAGTCCAAATCTAAGTCTAATTACTTTTTCTTCTCTTTCAGTTAAAGTAAGTAGTACCTCAGCTATTTCATCTTTTAAAAGTTCATTTGTTGCATATTCTTCAGGACTCATATTAGCTTCATCTTTAATAAAATCTCCTAAATGTGAATCTTCTTCTTCTCCTATAGGTGTTTCTAAACTAACTGGTTCCTGTGAAATTTTATATATATCTCTTATTTTATCAACAGAAGTATTCATTTTTTTAGCAAGTTCTTCTTCCGTTGGTTCACGATTAAGTTCAAGAGTTAATTGTCTTTGAATACGAGCAAGTTTGTTTATTGTTTCAACCATATGTACTGGAACTCTTATTGTACGAGCTTGATCTGCTATTGCACGAGTGATAGCTTGTCTAATCCACCAAGTAGCATATGTAGAAAATTTATATCCTTTACTAACATCAAACTTTTCTACTGCTTTCATTAAACCAATATTACCTTCTTGAATTAAATCCAAAAATAACATCCCACGACCTACATATCTTTTAGCAATACTAACAACTAATCTTAGATTTGCTTCAGCTAATGTAGTTTTAGCAAGTTCATCACCTTGTTCTATTCTATCAGCAAGTTCTAATTCTTCTTCAAGTGTTAATAATTTAATTTGTCCAATTTCTTTTAAATACATTCTAACAGGATCGTTTATATTTAAATCTTTTGTAAGCGCATTATCATCAAGTAATATTTTTTCTTCACCTGAAGTACCAGCTTCATCTTCAGATACTATTGCAATACTATTTTCATTAAATAAATTATATAAATCATCAAGCGAATCAGAATCTAGTTCTAATCCTTTAAGAGCTGCTGCTAATTCTTCATATGTAATAAATCCCTTTTCTTTTCCTTTTTTTACTAGTTCTACTTTTCTTTCATCAAATGTTTTTATTTCGTTAATCATTTCTTTCTCCCCTAACTTTTAAATCTAATATTTTTTGAGCTATTTCTATTTTTTTCTTTGGATCTGTTTCTTTTTCCATTAATGTTTTTAATCTGTTTTTTTCTGAGTCTATATTATACTCTTTTATTACATTTATGTAATCTATTATTTCATCTTTTGTATAATTTTCTTTAATATTAAGTGATATTATTTCAGTAGCAGTTTTATAATCATCTGTATCTGTTATAAATGTTAAAAAATCTGCAAGTACAATATCACCATTATTTTTAACATAATAATCTATAATACGAGCTAAATTTCTATATTTAAGCGTTGGCATATATGTAATTTTTTTTCTATATAATTTAACTACTTCTTTATCTTTTAACATGTAAAATATAAGTCTTACTTCAGCTTTTTGATATTTATCAAAATGTTTTTTTTCTTTTAATTTAGGTTTTTTAATTTCTTTATATTCATGTTTTTCTAATTTTGATTTTAAAAATTCTTTATCTACGCCAGTTTCTTTACTAACTTTATTAATAGTAACTTCTTTTAAAATATCATCTTCTATTTTATTTAAGCTATCTATTACTTCTTTTATATAACGCGAAACATCAGTGTTATTATTCATGTTTTTATTATTTTTCAAATTAAGCATTTTAAAATCCATGAATCCAAGTGCATTATCGATTTCATTTAAAAATGCATCTTTGCCATATTTTAATATATATTCATCTGGATCTAAATTATCTTTTAATCTAATTACTTTTGGAGTAACACCAATACTTATTAATTCATTTGCGCATGCAAGCGTTGCTTTTTCCCCAGCTGAATCGCCATCAAAGCATAAAATAACATTATTTGATAATCTTTTAATTAAATTCGCCTGATTTTTTGTTATAGCTGTACCCATAGTTGCTACTGTATTTTTAATACCAATAGTTGATGCACGAATAACATCCATAAAACCTTCCATTACTATAACACTTTTTTTAAGTCTACATTCTTCACGAGCAAAATGATAGTGATATAACATTTCTCCTTTTTTAAAAATTGGAGATTCCATACTGTTAATATATTTAGAATTATCAGTATGTTCATAAATTCTACCACTAAAAGCTACAACTCTACCATTTAAATCATGAATTGGAAACATTATTCTATGAGTATAGATATCATGATATCCGTAATCTGTTTTTAAAATTAATCCTGTTTTTTTAATATCTTCTTCAGCATATTTTTTTATTAATAATTGTGATAATAAATCATTCTTAATTAATGATAAACCTATACCAAATTCCTTTATTATATTTTGATCGATATTACGTTTTTTTAAATATTCTTTCGCACTTAATCCCATGCTAGTATTTAAATTATTCTGATAAAACTTATTTGATAATTCAAATATCTCATATAACGCTTTAAATTTATTAGATTCACTGATTTTACTTTTACTATTTACTTTTATACCGCATTTTTCACCTAATATATTTAAAGCATCAATGAAACTTACATGTTCATAATCCATTACAAAATTAATAACATTACCTGCAGCTCCACAAGAAAAACATTTGTATATTTGTTTATCTTTAGATACCGACATACTTGGCGAATGATCATCATGGAATGGACATACGCCAACAAAATTTTTACCTCTTTGAGTAAGAGGTATATATCCAGATACTATTTCTACTATATCCACGCTATTTCTAATAGTGGTTGCTAAATCTTGTGATACTGGCATAAATTCACTCCCCTACTTATAATATACGACAAAAGTATTCAATTTCCTTTTTTTTGAACCAAAAAAATTGATTTTTTTATAAATTTATAGTTATTTTTTAATTCATCTATTAATTTAAACAATGCTTTATCTTTTCCTTTTGCTTCTAACATTACATCAAAGTCTTTATTTATAAACTCAATTTTTTTAATAAATTTAATAAAATCTTTTACATTAATATATTCATTATGTGCTCTATAATCAATATCATTTTTAGGAGATGAAAAATGAATTTTTGGTGGTAAATTAGTATTTCCCCACGTATCAAAAATACGTTTTATATAATGTTCTATTTGTTCACCATTATTTAAACATATATGATGATGATAATCTAATACCATAGGAATATTTAACTTTTCGCATATTTGTAATGTATCTTTCATTGTAAAACACTTGTCGTCATTTTCTAAAATAATAATATTTTTTATATCTTTATCAAGCTTATTAAAAACACTCATAAATCTCTTTATTGCTTCAGTTTTATTTGGATATATGCTTCCAATATGTAATACTACTTTAGAATCAATTTTAAATTTATCTAACATAGTTTTATGAATTTTGAGTATATTAATACTAGAACGCACTACGTTTTCATGAATACTATTTAAAACACAAAATTCACTTACATGAAAATCAACTCTCATTTTATTTTTTTTAATAAACTTCCCAATTTCAATAAATTTTTTATTATATTTATTTTCCCAATTATAATTAACTTCACTATGTGTAGAAAGTGGTATTAAAGAGCTAGTCATTCTATAAAAATATATTTCATTTTCTAAATTATACTTTAATATTCTTAACAATGAATCTAAATTTTTATTTATTAATTCATCTAGCTTTTTATCTTGATTATTTTTTTCTAGCTTAGAATAATTTTTAAATGTTATTGTATGACTTGATGTAATATTTAACACTTTTGATATAGCAACATATCCTAATCTTATCTTCATTTTATCACCATTTATATTATGTAATGAAAGGAGGAATTTATGAAAATTAAAACTATAAAAATAATAAGTGCGATAGGTGTTTTTTTATTATGTTTTTTAACCCATTTTTTATATGATTTATTTCCTAATTTTTTATTTTCTATATTTTTTCCTGTAAATGAGTCTATATTTGAACACGTAAAAATGATTTTTACAACTTTTCTTTTATATAGTTTAATTGAATATTTTTTACAAACAAAATATAATTTACTTGATAAAAATTTTTTATTTAATACCTTATTTACAGCTATTTCTTGTATTATTATTTATTTAGCTATCTATTTACCAATTTATTATATATTTGGTGAAAATATGGTTTTTACAATTTCATGGTTATTTGTAAGTATCATAATATCTGAAATAATAAGTTACTATATGTACAGTTTAAGAAAAATTAAGTTTGATAATCTAGCTTTACCTATAATAGTATTTTTATATATTATTATTGGATATTTAACATATTTCCCACCAAAAGAAGATTTTTTCTATGATCCAAAACATCATAAATATGGAATTAATTATAAAGCATAAAAACAACTATTAAATAGTTGTTTTATTATATTCTTCTATAAAGTAATCATCTGTCATACCTGCAATATAATCTATTACAATACGTTCTTTAGTATTATTACTTATATAATCTTCACTCATATTTTTTAAATAAATATTATAAATTCTTGAATTTTTATTATTATCTTTTAAATTTTTTAAATTATATTCAAACACTTTTCTAAACATTTTTTCATATTCATCTAATTGTTCTTTAGTATTTGCTTTGAAATAAATATTTTCATAATTAAATTTAATTAATTTATTTAAAGTGTTAAAAATTTCATCTGACATAGTTATATATGGTTTATCCATACTGTTTTTAATTATGTTTAAAACAATTTTATTAATAATAGATTTATTATCACTACCTAATACGTCTTTAATATCTTGCGGAATATCTTCTTCTTTAATAATATTAAGCATTATTGCGTCTTCTATATCTCTACCGATATAACCAATTATATCACTTATTCTTACTACGCATCCTTCAAGTGTCATTGGCACTAATTTATGAGATTTATCTTTATAACATAAATTATAATCATTTAAAAAATCTTCTTTTGTTTTTTCTTTAAAAGTATATTTTTTTTCTAATACTTCTCCATTATGACATAATATTCCATCAAGTACTTGTATAGTTAGATTAGATCCTAATCCATTTTTTTCTAAATTCATTAATGTTCTAACACTTTGAACATTATGCATAAAATATCCTTCATTATTTTCAAGACTTATTTTATTTAAAATAGACTCACCAACATGTCCAAATGGAACATGTCCAATATCATGTCCAAGTGACATTGCCTCAATTAAATCTTCATTTAAGTTTAAAGCTCTTCCTATAGTACGTGCGATTTTACTAACAAATTGAACATGTATTATTCTTTTACTTACATGATCATTTGTAATTTTACTAAAAACTTGTGTTTTATCTATATATCTACTATATGAAAGTGAATAAATAATTTTATCTGAATCTCTAAAGAATGGTGGTCTAAAATCATTGTCAATTGGTTTTAATCTTATAGCTTTGTCAGATAAAGTTGCATAAACAGATAAGTTAGATTCATTTTTATACATATTTGTTTTCATTATTCTAATATTGCTTTAATTCTTCTAACACCTGAAGAAGAAGCTTCTTCCTTTGTAATTTTGAATTTACCTAAACAACTAGTATTTTTTACATGTGGTCCACCACATAATTCATGTGAAACATCGCCAATACTGTAAACTGTAACTATATCAGGATATTTTTCAATAAACATACATTCTGCACCACTATTAATTGCCTCTTGTTTACTCATTTGTTTTTTAGTTACTTCTAAACCTTCACTAATCCATTTATTTACAAGTTCTTCTGTTTTTTGCTTTTCTAAATCTGTTAATTTATGATCACATGAAAAATCAAATCTTAAACGTTTATCTGTTATATTAGATCCTCTTTGATGTACATCTTTATTTACAACTACTTTTAATGCAGCATTAAGTAAATGAGTTGCTGTATGATATTTAGTTTCCATTTCTCCTGTTGAAGCAAGTCCACCTTTAAATTTTTCTTTAGCGCCTGCTCTTGATTTTTCTTGATGTTCTTTGAATTTTTGTTCAAAACCTTTTATGTCAACATCTAAATTTGATTCAAGCGCTAATTCTTTAGTAAGTTCAATTGGAAAACCGTATGTATCATATAAATGAAAAGCAGTTGTAGCATCAATTATATTTGTATTTAGTTTTGTTTTTGCCTTTTCAAATTCCTTTAAACCTTTTTCAAGTGTCCTATTAAACTTTTCTATTTCACCTTTTAATACCTCAAAAATCATTTCTTTATTTTTTTCTAATTCTGAATAATATTTTGAATATTTATCAATTATCATTGAAGCTATTTCTTTATACCAATTACCATAATAATCAATATCTAATTTTTTGGCATGTCTAATAGCACGTCTAATCAATCTTCTTAGAATATATCCTTGATCTGTATTAGATGGCTTAATTCCAGAAGGATCTGCTATTATGAATATTGATGTTCTGATGTGATCTGCTATTATTCTCATGCTTTTTTCATTTCCTACATATGGCTTAGAAGATATGTCTTCTATTTTTTTAATAACATCTTTCCAAACACTAGATTTATAGTTATCATCTACGCCTTCTAAAACTGCTACTACTCTTTCATATCCCATACCTGTATCTACATTCTTTTTAGGAAGTGGTTTATATGTACCATCCTCGTTTTTATAAAATTCCATAAAAACGTTATTCCATATTTCAACCCATCTATCATCTTCTGGATCAAAAACTGCAGGTATTTCATCATCACTTCTAAAATAGAATATTTCAGTATCACTTCCACATGGGCCTGTACTACCAGCTATCCAAAAGTTATCATCTAAATACGCTATTCTTTCTTCTTTTATTCCAAGTTTTTTCCAAACATTAACAGATATTTCATCTTTTTTTATACCTTCATTACCGCTAAAAACAGTAACTGCAAGTCTATCTATTGGTATATTTAAAACTTGTGTTAAAAAATTAAAACTATATGTAATGCTTTCTTCTTTAAAATAATCTCCAAGTGACCAGTTACCAAGCATTTCAAAGAAGGTATGATGTGTTTTATCACCTACTTCATCTAAATCATTAGTTCTAATACATTTTTGATAATCACAAAGTCTTTTTCCAAAAGGATGTTCTTCACCTAATAAATATGGTATTAATGGTTGCATCCCAGCTGTATTAAATAAAACTGATGCATCATTTTCAGGAACTACTGGAGCTGATGGAATTTGTTTGTGATTTAAACTAACAAAATAATCTATATATAAATCTTTTAAATCCATTTATTATCTACCTCGCTAACTATTTTATTTATTTTTTCTTTTAATTCTTCTATTGTAGAATCATTTTCTACAATATAATCATAATTATTATAATCATCTAAATCAATTTCAGTTGGATGATTTTTTTGTTCTAAAGTTAAACCATTATCAAAATTTGGTCTATTAACTCTAACTACTACTACTTTTTTAAAGTTTTTTCTAATACTATCTATTTCATTTTTAAATCTAGCATCGCTAATAGTTATATATTTAAAGAAATATCCAAATACTTTAATATCTTCAATCATACGCTTTACAAAAAACATCTCATCAATATTTTTTCTAATTATATTAGTTCCCAATTGTTGTAATAATTCTCTAGGTTTTGTTTCATCACTACCATCCCAGTTTGATATTCTTTTAGCGTAATCTTTTAAAGTATACGCGAAATTCAAATTAATAGTTTCATCTTTTAATTCATTTACAATAGCAGCACATGTATCTTTACCATGCCTTGCCTTTCCAGCAAAAATATAAATTGTTGGTTCTGTGTATTTTATTTCCATAATTACCTCCTTTACACACAAAAACCACGCCTTTTCTAGGAACGAAAAAACCGTGGTACCATCCTAATTTAACTTAATTTCTATAACGGTTTTACCCGGCAATTATTAGTTGCACTCAAAGATAGCTTTCACTATATTCATTTATCTATTTACACCCACCATAGACTCTCTTTAAAATAAAATATAGCTAATTTTCTTATCAACGTTTTAATTAAATTTTAAAAATTCATATTTATCATTAAAAAATAATATTATAGACTTAATTGCTGCTATAACTGGTGTAGATATTGCCATACCAATTATACCAAAGAAATGTCCAAAAATAAGCAATCCAATTATTATTGTAACAGGATGAAGTCTTGTAGTTTTACTCATTATAATTGGTTGTAAGAAATTTCCTTCCAAAAATTGAATTACAAATATTGTAATTAACACAAATATACCTGTTGGTGTACTTTGTGAAAACGCAACTATAACAGCAGGCGCTCCTCCAATGTAAGGTCCTGCATATGGAATAATATTAGTAATTCCACAAAATAATCCAAATAAAAGTGGTGCTTTTAATCCACATATAACAAATCCAATTGATGATACAACAAATATAAGTAAACAATCAAGGAAAGCTCCTCTTACAAATCTTCTAAGTGAAGTATTAACTTCATTTGTTAAATCTCTTGCATCATCTTTTATACTTTTTGGAAACAAAGTAATAAATAATTCATTCGCATTATTGAAGCTAACAAGTAAGAAAAATCCAATAATTAATCCAACTATAAATGTACCTGTACCGGAGATAATTGATTTAACAATATTCATAATACTTGTTGGTAATTCATTAGTTAGATTTGAACCAAATTTATTAATATTATTAAATATATTCGCCTTTATATTTTGTGAATCTACTCCTGGAATATTAATTTTATCAAATAATTCATCAATCCAATCTTTTACTGTATTAACGATTCCCGGTAAACTTTTAGCAAAATCATTAACTTGAGTTATAAGAAGTGGTATAAGTGAATAAAGTACTAACCATAAAATTCCTATTATAATGGCATATAGTATAATTGTACCTAACCCTCTTTTTAATCCTTTTCGTTGTAAATAACTTACTACTGGATCAAATAACCAAGCAATAATTATACCAATAAATAATGGCGATAAAATAGAAAGAAAAGTGTATATTAGTTTTTTTATTTCCCATTCTTGAAACAATTTTGTAGCTACAAAAATTCCAAGTATTATAACTAAAATATACGCAATTTTAAGTATTTTTTTACCTAAAACAATAGTATCATTTAAATTTCCATAATCAATATTATTATTGTTTTCTTTTTTTCTAAACATTATATCACCTAAATACTCATAAGTTCATTTTCTTTTTGTTTCATCTTTTCATCAACTATTTTATTATACTTATTAATTAACTCTTGAATATCTTCAGTAGCCGATTTTTTTAAATCATCAGTTATTTCTAATTTCTTTATGTCGTTATTTGCATCTTGCCTAACATTTCTTAAAACTATTTTAGCATCCTCACAAATACCTTTTGCTTGCTTTACAAAATCTCTTCTTCTGTCTTCTGTTAAAGCTGGAATATTTAATATAATAGTTTCACCATTATTATTTGGAGCTATACCTAAATTAGCTTCATATATAGCTTTTTCCATAGCGCCTAGTGTTGATTTATCAAAAGGTTTAATACAAAGTTGTCTTGCTTCAGGAATAGAAATATTAGCTAACTGTTTTAAAGGAGTATCTACTCCATAATAAGAAACCATTACTCCATCAAGCATAGCTGGATTTGCTCTACCTGCTCTAATATTTAGTAATCTTTTATCCATAGATTCAATAGCGTTTTCCATTTTTAATTCTGCTTCAGTTAAAATATCATCCATTTAATCATCCTCTTTCATAATATAGTATACAAATACAAACAAAAAAAGTCAATAAAATTGACCTTTTTGTAATGAATTTTCAATAAGTTACAAATAACTAAATATAGTTATATTCTAATATCTTAAAGATTACAAAATCAAGAGAAAGAAACTAAATATTTTTATGTAACCTTTAGATATAAACTAACATTTAACTCATAATTTTTTACATTTATTAAACTTCATTATTTATTTCTATATTTATCTATCTTTTTAAATTCGACTTCATCATTTAATTTTGTTTCACTTAATTCATTAAATATTTTCTTTTGTTCACGAGTAAGACTTCTTGGAATTATAACATTAATAACTACATACATATCACCTTTTTTATGATATGAAACATCTTCTATTCCTTTACCTTTTAATCTATGTTTATCATTATTTTGAGCTCCAGCTGGAATAGATAAAGTTACATCGCCATATAATGTTGGAATGTCTTTTTTACACCCAAGTACAGCTTCTGTTATAGTTAAAGGTAAATGCAAATACACATCATTTTCATTTCTAATGTATAATGGGTGATCTTGTACAGTAAATTCTAAATATACATCTCCATTGGGTCCACCATTAGTTCCAGCTTCACCTTTACCAGCCACTCTAAGTTGATTACCTGTATCTACACCTGCTGGTATCTTAACTTCTATATCTTTATTAGCTTTTACTTGACCTTTTCCTCTACACTTACTACATGTTGTTTTAAATATTTTACCTGTTCCTTTACATGTTGAACAAGTAGTTTTTGTCATGAAACTTCCAAATATTGTTCTTTGTTCGCTAGTAACTTCTCCACTTCCGTGGCATTTGCTACAAGTAGACTCTCCATGTCCACCTTTACCGTTACATTCACTACATTCATCCAAAACATTTAAATTAATTGTTTTTTTGCACCCAAACACAGCTTCTTCAAAAGAAAGTTCAATATGCATTAATGTATCTCTACCTTTGGTTGGTCTATTACGTCTTTTAGAACTATTTCCAAAGCCAAATCCACCACCAAATAAATCACCAAATATATCTGAAAAATCAAATCCTGAAAAGTCAAATCCGCCAGTTCCACCATTCATTTGATCAAATGCTGCATGGCCATATTGATCGTATTGTCTTCTTTTGTTTTCATCAGATAATACTGCATATGCTTCTTGTGCTTCTTTAAATTTTTCAGCGGCATCTGGTTCTTTAGAAACATCAGGGTGGTACTTCTTGGCTAATTTACGAAACGCTGATTTTATTTCAGCATCACTTGCATTCTTACTTACACCAAGAACCTCGTAATAATCTCGCTTTCCCATTTTACACCTACTTACTATTATAAATATTTACAAAATCATCTAAGTATTTTGAAAATGCATATGCAGCACTTTCAATAACTTCACTTTTATTTAAATCTACGCCAGCTACTTTTAATTCCTCAAGTGGTGAAAGTGATCCACCAAGTGTTAAAAATTTCAAATAATTTTCTAAAGCGTTATCTTCTTTATTTAATATTCCTTTTACAATATGTGTTGCAGCGGATATTCCTGTTGCATATTTATATACATAAAAATTGTAATAGAAATGTGGTACTTTCATCCATTCAAATTTAATTAAATCATCACTTACTACTTTATCACCAAAATACTTTTTATTTAATTCATAATATAAATTACATAAAACATCATTTGTAAGCACTTCACCTTGTTCTACAAGTTCATGAGTTTTTAATTCAAATTCAGCAAACATTGTTTGACGGTAAAGAGTTCCTTTATATAATTCTAATAATTCATTTAATATAGCAAGTTTTTCTTCTTTTTTATCAGAATGTTCTAACATATAATGAGCTAGTAATAATTCATTTACCGTTGATGCTACTTCTGCTACAAATATTTTATAACTAGAATCCGGATATTCATTATTGTTCCTTGAATAAAAACTATGCATAGAATGTCCTAATTCGTGAGCAAGAGTTGATACATCATTTAAAGTCCCTTGAAAATTAAGAAGAACAAATGGATTTGTATCATAACATCCACCACTATATGCACCACTTCTTTTACCTATATTTGGATAAATATCTATCCATCTTTCATCAAATGCTTTATTTAAATCTTTGATGTAATTTTCACCAAGTGGAGATAAAGCTTTTAATACAATTTGTTTAGCTTCATCAAAAGAATATTTTTTTGAATTATCATCTATTACTTTAGCATATATATCATACATATGAATTTCATCTAAATTCAACATTTTTCTTTTTTCATCATAATATCTATATAAAGGTTTTAAATTTTTACTTACAGTATCTATTAAATTATGATACACACTAGTATTTACTTCATCTGAAAATAATGATGCTTCTAAGCAACTATTAAATTTTCTAGTTTTACTTAAAGTTTTTTCGGTTAATAATTGTGTTTGAAAAGTAGAAGAAATTGTATTTTTAAAATTACTAAAAACTGTATACAATTTATCAAATGCATCTTTTCTTACTCTTCTATCATTTGATATTCTAAATAATGCATAATTACTATCCGTAAGTTCTACTTCTTCTCCTAATTCATTAGTAATATTTCCATATTTCATATCAGCATCAAGTAACAAAGAGTATGTTTCCTCCGCCTTACCAAATATTTGACTAAATGTAGATAATAGCTTTTCACTTTTTTCATCTAAAGTATGTTCTTTATATCTATATATTTCTTCTATATTTTTTTTGTATTTAATTAGACCTTTTTCTTCTTTTAAATAAGAATCTATTATACTTTTATCATATTTTAAAAGAAGTGGATCTATAAAAGAAGTTTTTTTCTGAAATTCATTATATAAATTTTCAATTTTACCAAGTCTTTCTTGATTTTTTGTATTCCCAGTATCTTCATCATGTAACAGACTTGAATAAGTATATAATTTTTCAATATTTCTACTTATATCATATATTAAATCTAGACCTTCAAGTAATTTTTTACTATTATCCATTAGTGAAGTTTCATAATCACTAATTTTATTTAAATCTTTTTTTACACCGTTAAAAACTTCATCATATTCTTTTTCACTTTTAAAAATTGTTGTTAAATCCCACTTATATGAATCATTTATTTTATTTCTTTCCTCTGGCATATTCTCTCCTTTATTTTTACAATTTAAAGTTCTAGAAAACTAGAACTTTAAATTATTATTTTTCTTCATATTCAGCATCAATTACATCATCTTTTTTTTCTTCTGTTGTTTCACTTGTTTGATTTGATTGATTTTCTTTTGCAGCTTGTTCATAAACCTTAGTTGCAAAAGCCATAGCTGTTTCTTGTAATTTATCTTTTTTAGCTTTAATATCATCGATATTATTACTACTTAAAGCATCCTTCAATTCTTTTATTTCACTTTCAGCTTTTTCTTTATCAGAAACATCAATTTTATCACCTAAATCTTTAATAGATTTTTCAGTAGTTAAAATTAATTGTTCTGCTTCATTTTTAACATCTGCTTCTTCCTTACGTTTTTGATCAGCTTCACGATTAGCTTCAGCTTCCTTAACCATTTTATCTATTTCATCATCACTTAAATTTGTTGATGCTGTAATAGTAATAGATTGTTCTTTATTTGTTCCCAAATCTTTAGCTTTAACATTAACTATACCATTAGCGTCAATATCAAATGTAACTTCAATTTGAGGTACTCCACGTGGAGCTGCTGGAATATTTCCAAGTTGGAAATTACCTAATGTTTTATTATCTGCAGCCATTGGTCTTTCACCTTGTAATATATGAATGTCTACAGCTGGTTGATTATCTGCAGCAGTTGAGAATATTTGTGATTTGCTTGTTGGAATTGTAGTATTTCTTGGAATTAATACAGTACATACTCCACCAAGTGTTTCAATACCAAGTGAAAGTGGCGTTACATCAAGTAAAACAATATCGTTTACTTCTCCTTGTAATACTCCACCTTGTATAGCAGCACCCATTGCAACTACTTCATCTGGATTTACTCCTTTAGATGGTTCTTTTCCAAGTTCAGCTTTGATTAAATCCACTACCTTTGGAATACGTGTAGATCCACCTACAAGTAATATTTTATCTATATCATTTTTAGTTAATGATGCATCTTTTAATGCATTTCTAACAGGTTCTAAAGTAGACTCAAGTAAATCTCCAATTAAATCTTCAAATTTAGCTCTAGTTAAATTAACTGATAAATGAAGTGGTCCATTTTCACTTTGTGTAATAAATGGAATAGAAACTTCAGTTGAACTCATACCAGATAAATCTTTTTTAGCTTTTTCAGAAGCATCTTTTACCCTTTGCATTGCCATTGAATCTTTTGTTAAGTCAATACCATTTTCTTTTTTAAATTCATCAACTAAGTAATCCATAATACGATTATCAAAATCATCTCCACCTAGATGATTATTACCACTTGTCGATAAAACTTCAAACACTCCATCTCCAAGTTCTAGAATAGATACATCAAATGTACCTCCACCAAGGTCATATACTAAAACTTTTTCATTTTTATCTTGTTTATCAAGACCATATGCTAAAGCAGCAGCAGTTGGTTCATTTATAATTCTTTCAACTTCAAGTCCTGCTATTTTACCAGCATCTTTTGTTGCTTGTCTTTGTGCATCATTAAAATATGCTGGAACAGTAATAACAGCTTTAGTAACTGTTTCACCTAAATAACTTTCTGCAGTTTTCTTTAAATCTCCTAAAATCATTGCAGAAATTTCTTGTGGTGTATAATCTTTTCCATTTACATGAACTTTTTCACTAGTTCCCATTTTTCTTTTTACAGAATAAACTACATCCTTATTTGTAATCATTTGGTTTTTAGCTTTTATACCAACGATTGTTTCGCCATTTTTAAAAGCTACTACAGAAGGAGTAGTTCTACTTCCTTCAGGATTAGCAATAACTTTTGCTTCTCCTCCTTCAAAAACTGAAACACAACTATTAGTTGTTCCTAAATCAATACCTATTATTTTACTCATTTTATCACCTTTCCTATTCACTGACCTTAACCATTGCAGGTCTTATTACTTTATCTTTCAAAATATATCCTTTACGTAACACTTCAATTACATAACCTGATTCATGCTTCTCACTTGCTTCTTGCATTACAGCTTGATGGTATGTTGGATCAAATGGTTTATTAGCACCATCTATTTCCTTTACACCATAGTGTTCTAATACTGAAATCAAATTACAATACATCATTTTAAATCCACTTAAGAATTTTGATACTTCATCATCTAAATTATCATCATCCATCTTAATTGCATTTTCAAATGTATCTATAATTGGAAGCATTTCATTAATTAAATCTTCATTTGAATACTTAAGAAGTCTAGATACTTCTTCATCTTTTCTTTTACGATAATTAATAACTTCTGCTTTATTACGTAAAAGCTCATCCTCTAAAGATTTTACTTTATTTTCTAATTCATTTATTTTTTCTTTATGTTTATCTTTTTTTTCCTTCTTATTCTTCTTTTTGTTTACATCATCGCAACAGCAGTCTTCATTACATGTACAATTGTTTTCTTTGCAATCACAATCATCGCCACAAGTGCATTCTTTACCTTCGCTGCAACCACATGTACATTTTTCATCAGTACAAGTGCATTCTTTACCTTCATTGCAACCACATGTACACTTTTCATCACAATTACATTTTTTTTCTTTTTCCATGTCATCACCTCTTTATGTTTTCCTTAATGTAATTTAGCAAAGTAATTACCCTATCATATTCCATTCTCTTAGGACCAATTAAAGCAATTGTTCCTTCTTCTCCATCAATATTGTACTTAGTTTTAATTACAGTTACATCATCATCGAAATCATTTTCAGAACCTATATAAATATTAATACCAGAATCTTCCTCTTTTATACTTTTAACAATATCTTTGTCTTCAAATTTAGAAACTATTTCACGAATCTTATCAACATCATTAAATTCAGGAGAAGCTATCATATGACTTGTTCCAACCATTCTAATATTTGTATCATTTACAAAACCTTGAAATACATTATAAAATGCATTATATATAGCATCGTGTTGCTTAATGTATTCTTTTATAACAGGCTTAACTTCATATTCTAATTTCTCACTTACTTCTGTAATTGGAGTACCAACAATTAATTTATTTATAAGCTCAACTGTTTTTCTTATTTCATCTAACTCCATATGTTCATTTAAAGACATTTGTCTATGTTCAACATGTCCTTTATCTGTAATAATAATTGCTATAAATTTATTATCACTAAGAGGAACCACTTCTACTTTATTTACTTTATTAGTATCAGAATTATTTCCAAGTACTATAGAAGTATAATTAGTTAATTCTGAAATTATTTCCATACTTTTAACAATTACATCACTAAGCATTAATGAATTGTTATGGAATATAGTTTGTAATTTTAAAATGTCATCTCCAGATAATTCCTTTGGTTTCATAATATTATCAACATAATATCTATATCCTTTTTCACTAGGAATACGTCCAGAAGAAGTGTGAGTTTTTTCTAAAAGTCCTACATCTTCTAAAAAACTCATTTCATTTCTTATTGTTGCACTAGAGCAATTTAACTTATCACATAGTGATTTTGAACTAATTGGTCTAGCAGTTCTTATATAATCCTCAACAATAAGTTTTAATAATTCACTTTGCCTTTCATTAATCATATTTCACCTCTAGCACTATTTATTCTTGAGTGCTACGTTCATTATACTATTATACGTTAGCATTGTCAATATATGAGTGCTAAAAAGTTTTTTTCTTTACAAAATTAAAAAGGAAGATTTACTTCCTTAATAACTTAAACAATAATTTGTTACATAAGCTGTGTAATTTCCACATGCATCTTTTGCTCCATAATGGAAATAATAACATGTATTTGGATATGGAACATGACTTGGATCAGTCTGAGCTGTCCATATACTATAATGTTTTGCTCCTTTATCAAATTTATCCGCTGCCGTTATTGTTTTTTCTGTTCCTATCATATCAAAACTTTCTGCTGTATTTTTTCTTGTTGAATGGAAATATGAACTAATCTTTTCAACATCTACATCATCTGTACATTCAAATGACGCTGTCATTCCATCATGCTGTGAACGTGGTGCAAATGATGTTAATGTACATGTTGGTGCAACATTATCTGAACAACTATCACTTGTGTGAATAATTGGAGTTACATCAGTTGTTGAGTGTTGATCATCATCACCACTTATTTGATATGCTTTTACAACTATTATATCTGATGCATCACCATTATAATCAAAGTAATATCCTGTTCCATTTGTATCTCCAGTTTGTGGTGTTTCAAGTCCATATGTAGCATATCTACTTAAATTATTATGATATGCATTTAAAAAGTTTGTTATTGTATTATAACTTTCATACCTAGATCCTTTTAATGTTAATCCATCACTTGCATATACTTTAACATAATTAGTTACATATTCACCACCAATTTTGTTACTAGCCGGGAATGTTCCTCGTGAATATTCAGAATATGCCTTGATTGTTCCACCTT
>JAFUCZ010000022.1 GCA_017459425.1 Bacilli bacterium | reverse complement strand
GTTTTATAAAGGCTAAAAAGAATGCGCGAACAAACGTTTTAAAAAAGTGTCTAAAAATCATTGACAAGTGATTTTTTTTTATATAAAATTAAGTTGTAAAATAAAGTAGGAGGAAGAACATATGGTAGTAGAAAACGAAGTGTTAGAATCATTACAAGTTGTTAAAAGAAATGGTAAAAAAGTAAATTTTGATGGTTCTAAAATCGCACTTGCTATAAAAAAGGGTTTTGATAGTGTAGATAAAGAAGAAGAAAAAAAATATAGTGCTTCTGATGTACAAAAAATATATCATGCCGTTATAAAAAGAATTGAAAAAGAATATAAAGATGCTTCTAAAATAAAAATAGAAGAAATACAAGATTTGATAGAAGATGAATTATCAAAAAAAGAATATATGGATGTTTATGAATCTTTTTCAGAATATCGTGAAAGAAGAAATCAATCTAGAAAATTATTCTTTGATGAAAAGAAAACTCATAAATTCTTAAAAACATTAGAAGGTTTAGGATTAAAATCTGCTAATGAAGATGATAATAAAAGAGAAAATGCTAATGTTGATGGCGATACTGCAATGGGTACTATGCTTCAATATGGTAGTACTATTTCAAAGGAATTTGCCAAATCATATTTAATGAAAAAGAAATTTGCAGATGCTCATGATTTAGGAGATATTCATATACATGATATGGATTTTGAAGCAATGGGTACAACAACATGTATGCAAATTGAACTTGATAAATTATTTAAAGGTGGTTTTTCAACAGGTCATGGTCATTTAAGAGAACCTAATGACATTATGTCATATAGTGCACTTGCTGCAATAGCAATTCAATCTAATCAAAATGATCAACATGGTGGACAATCAATACCAGCATTTGATTATTATATGGCACCTGGTGTTAAGAAAACTTTTAAAAAACAATTTAAACAACAAATATATGATTTACTTGATTACAGTGATTTATTTAGTTTTATTAGTATGGATAGGATTGCTCGTGAAATTGATAAACTTGATTCAATAGAATTTGATATAGATATATTCGCACCTATTTATAAAGAATCAGAACAAATAAAAAGATTATTTGAAAAAAGTTACGAAAAAGCATTACAAAAAACTGACAGAATTACATATCAAGCGATGGAAGCTTTTGTACATAATTTAAATACAATGCATTCTAGAGCTGGTGCTCAGGTTCCATTTTCATCAATTAATTTTGGAACAGATACTTCAGCTGAAGGTAGAATGGTTACTAAAAATTTCTTAAAGAGTATTGATGCTGGTCTTGGAAAAGGTGAAACACCAATATTCCCAGTTTCAATATTTAAAGTTAAAGAGGGAATTAATTACAATAAAGAAGATAAAAACTATGATATGTTTAAATTAGCTTGCAAAGTATCTGCTAAAAGATTATTCCCTAACTTCTCATTCTTGGATGCACCATTTAATAAGGCATTCTATAAAGAGGGAGATTATAGAACTGAAGTAGGTTACATGGGTTGTAGAACTAGAGTTATGAGCGATGTAACAGATTTAAATAACCAAACAACTGGTGGACGTGGTAATTTATCATTTACCTCTATTAATTTACCTAGAATTGCTATTAAATACGGTATTTGCTTAAAAGAAAGAGATAAAGCAGATATGAAAGGATTCTATAATGAGTTATCTGAAAAAATGGAACTTGTTAGAGATCAACTACTAGAGAGATTTGAAATTCAATGTAATAAAAGATGTTATAATTTCCCATTCTTAATTCAACAAGGTGTATGGAAAGATGGAGAAAAAGTTAAACCAAATGATAGATTAAGAAAAATCCTTAAACATGGAAGTTTAACAACTGGTTTTATAGGATTAGCTGAAACACTTAAAGCATTAATTGGTAAACATCAAGGTGAAGATGAAGAAGCTCAAAAATTAGGACTTGAAATTATTTCATTTATGAGAAAGAAAACTGATGAATTTTCACGTGATTATAATTTGAATTTTACTTTGATTGCAACACCTGCAGAAGGTTTATCAGGTAGATTTGTTAATATTGATAGAGCAATATATGGTAGCATTAAAGGAGTTACTGATAGAGCATACTATACTAACTCATTCCATGTACCAGTTTATTATAATACAAGCATTAAACATAAACTTGAAATAGAGGCACCATACCACAATTTAACTAATGGAGGACATATTAGTTATATCGAGTTAGATGGAGATACTACACAAAATATAGAAGCATTTGAAAGTGTAATTAGAGAAATGAAAGAACTTGGAATTGGTTATGGAGCAATAAACCATCCAGTAGATAGAGATCCTGTTTGTGGATATGTTGGAGTAATAGGAGATAAATGTCCTGGATGTGGTAGAACTGAATTCGATGGAGTTCCATTTGAAGAAATAAAAAAAATAGATTGTAATTGTTAGAAGGAGGATTTATATGGAAAAAATAGTTGGAGAAGGCGTAGGTTTTGAAAGAATTAGAAGGGTTACTGGATATTTAGCAGGAGATGTTAAAAGATTCAATAACGGTAAAAGAGCTGAAGAAAAGGATCGCGTTAAACATACTGGTGTTAAAGAAGTTATAAAAGACTGTGAATGTAAAGCATGCAAATAAGACTTGCAAGTGATTTGCAAACAGATAGTATTGTAGATGGAGAAGGCATTAGAACAGTTATTTGGACTCAAGGATGTCCTCATAATTGTGCAGGGTGTCATAATCCATCTACACATTCTTTTTCAGATGGCGCACTAGTTGATGTTGATTTAATTAAAGAAGAAATATCTAAGTTAGAAGGACAAACTGGAATTACTTTTTCTGGGGGAGATCCTATGTGTCAAGCAGAAGCTTGTGCTTCAGTCGCATCATTTTGTCATGAATTTAATTATGATGTTTGGTGTTATACTGGCTATACTTATGAACAACTACTAGAATTATCTAAAACAAAAAAATCTATTATGGATTTTTTAAATCAAATAGATGTCTTAGTAGATGGTAAATTTGTTTTAAAAGAAAAAAGTTTAGATGCTATATTTAGAGGATCTAAAAATCAAAGAATAATAGATGTTCAAAAAAGTTTAAATAGTAAAACAGTAGTTTTAGTAAGTAAATATTATGAAGTTAATGAAAAAAAGAAAAACAAATTATATATATAAAATCATAAATTTTTATGATTTTTTTATAAATCAAAATCATTTATATGTGAATTAATTATTTTTAGTTTATTTTGATTTTCAAATATAGTTTTAATTAAATTGCTACATTCTAAATCATTTAATTTTAAAATGATATCAGATAGTGAAATTACACCGATTATTTTATTATTATCTTCTACTAACAATCTTTTGATTTTATTTTGAATCATTATTTTTTTAACTTCTTCGATACTATTATTTTTGTTTATACATACTATATTTTTAGTAATGTAATCTTCAATTTTTTGATTTAAATCAATTTTATTTGCTACTATTCTTATTGCAATATCTCTATCTGTAATTACACCTATAATTTTTTTATCTTTTTCTATTGGAATGAATCCAATGTTATTTTTTAGCATATTATTTGCTACTTCAAAAATTTTATCTGTATTTTTATTTGTTATTAAGTTATATGAAATAATGTTTTCCATTTTATCACCAAATATATTATTTGCAATATTATATTAAATATGCGTTTTACATATATTTTATTAGGTGATTACATTGAGAAAAAGGCTCCATTTAAAAAGAAAAATAAAACTAATTAAATTTAAAAAAAAGAAAAGTAAAAAAAATATAATTATTTGTACTATTTTATTAATAATAATTACTATTATTTTTTGTTTTAAAGTTATTAATAGTAAATTAGTGCCTGTATATATGGATTATGCTACTGTAGAGGCCAAAAAAATTGGTAGTGTCATAATTAACGATGCTGTAAATGATGATGTTTTTAAAAATTTAAATTATGAAGATATGTTAATGATTGATAAAAATGAAAAAAATGAAGTAATTATGATAGATTTTAATCCTATTGTTGTTAATAAATTATTAAATCAAATTACTAATAATATTCAAAATAATTATAAAAAAATAGAGTCTGGTAAATTAACGGATGAATTAAGTAAAACAATTAAATCAAAGAAAAAAGGAGTAATTTATGAAATGCCATCAGGCATTGTTTTTGATAGTGTTCTTTTAAAAAATTTAGGTCCAAAAATTCCTGTAAAAATAGATTTAGAAGGTGATATATTAACAAATATTAATACTAAAGTTAGTAATTATGGAATAAATAATGCATTAATTGAAATATCAGTTTTAGTTGAAATGAATCAAAAAGTTATACTCCCGGTTTCTACAAAAGAAATTAAGGTAAAATCAAGCATACCTTTATTTATTAAATTAGTCCAAGGAACTGTTCCAAATTATTTAGGTACGATAGATAGAAATTCAAGTTATTATAATAATTAATAAAATGTGATATAATGTACATAATAGAAGGGAATGAATATATGAAAAAATATGTATTTCAAGATAAAGAGTACGAATTAACAAAAGATTATAAAAATGGATTTGATGTAGAAGAAGTAAAAAACAAATTTACTGACTATTTTTTAGATTATGATTATGTTGTAGGTGATTGGGCATATGGTAAATTACGATTAAAAGGTTTTTGTGATAAAGATAATTCTAAATTCAAAGATATAAATGATATAAACTCTCTTGATAAATATATTAAAGATAGTTGTTCGTATGAATGTAGATATTTTGTTTTAAAAAAGGTAAAGTAAATGTAAAAACAACTTTATTATGATTGTTATGTATAAAAATAGTTGAAAAAAATAATTAATTTTGATATACTTATTCCAAGATAGGGAAAAATAAATGATGGAATGATTGATTTAATAGGAGGTAATTATGAAAAAAATTAAATTGTTATTAGTATCATTGTTTGTGTTTATTGTTGGAATGTCTGCAACAAAAGCAGATATAGACATTAATACAAAGGGTGGTTATAAATCAATGATAGAAAATTTTTCTTTGAATTTTTATAACCCTGGAGTGAAAATGAATGGATTGCCTGAGTGGCGTATTTATCTAAGTGATAATGATAGTAATGTTTATTATTGTTTAGATGTAAATAAAGTTGCTTGTGGTGGATGTAACTATTCTAAAGGTAATTTACTAGATGGAAGTGCCGGTTTTGCATATATTTTTGAAAACGGTCATAGTACTTCTGGTACAGTTTCACAAGCAGATTTTGATATTAATCAATATGCTTTATGGCTATATGCTAGGGATTATGCAGGTGGTGCATATGTTCCAAATAATAGCAGTTATTCTACTCAAATGAGTGAAGCAATCGAATTATATAATAATGCGAAGAATTTTAATAGTAAAAATGCTTATTATGACATTAATCAAAGTGATTTAGTCGTAATACATCAACCAGATTACTCAATTGATAATACTTCTGGGGCATCAGGAATGTCAAGTGATAATAATTATTACTATAAGACAATAAAAATTAATGCTACAAAATATAAAAATCTTATAAACGCTTATAGAGTTGAATTAGATAGTTCTGATGTAGCAAAAGGAGTATATATTGCAAATACTGATGGTAGTAAAATAAGTGATGATTCAGGTGTACATGTATTTGATGGTCAAAATGTAACATTTAGAATCTATATACCTTCATCAGTTGTAGCTGATAATGATAATAAATATACTGCAAGATTTTATACAAATTCAAATGGATTTAAAATATATAAAGCACATGAATATAGTTCTACATCATGGAATCAAAGAATGGTTTCATATGGATATGATGTAGCATATATTAAACATGCAAGCACAGCATCAGTTAATAACAAAACAGGATTAAAGATTTCTAAAGTAGATGCAACTGGTGGAGAAGAAATTGCAGGAGCTAGATTACAATTATATAAATGTAGTGGTTCAACAAAAACAGAAGAATTAGTTAGTGAATGGACATCTAGCGATGAACCTCATTATGAATCTGTTTTACCAGGAAGTTATTATTTGGTTGAAACTCAAGCTCCATCAGGATATATAAAGCTTGAAGAATCTTCAGATTGTTTTGAAGTAACACAAGATAGAATTAAAGAAGTAAATATGAAAAATAAGGCTAGACCGGGTGCAGCAGCTATATGGAAAGTAGACGGAGAAGGACATGCACTTGCTGGTGCAAAACTTCAAATAAGAAGAAAATCTGATAATTCACTTATGCACGAGTGGGTTACAGGTACTTCGCCATTATTTATTAATTATGGCTCTAATAGTTTAGAACTTGAGCCAGGAGAATATTATGTTGATGAAGTTGAAACACCAGATGGCTATATAAAAGGTGAAAGACTTTATTTTGAAATTGATGAATATGCTAAACCTACAGGTCCAGGTTTTGGAGCACCATTTGATTTTTATAAGGTTGTAAACTATAAAAAACCATCTACTGTTAAAATAGCAAAAGTAAATGAAAAAGATGAATACATTGCAGGAGCTACTCTTCAAATACTTGATTCATATGGAAAGCCAATTGAGGGAATGGAATATGTATCAACTACATCTCCAATTAGTGTTGAATTAGATTACGGTAGTTATTATTTAAAAGAAACTAAAGAACCAAGTGGTTATGAAATAAATCCTGACCCAGTACAATTTACTGTAGATCATGATGGTGGAATTGCTAAAATAGTAAAAGTAATTGATAGTAAAAAACCAAGTGTAGTTAAAGTTGCTAAAGTTGATGAAAAAGACAATTTTGTTGAAGGAGCAACATTAAAAATTCTTGATAAAGATGGAAATGTAGTAAAAGTTAAAATCAATGGTAAGGAAGTTACAGAATTTAAATCTACTAAAGATTATATAACTGTTGAAGGTCTTAAACTTGGTGAATATTTCTTACAAGAAACAGAAGCGCCAGATGGCTATGTAATAAGCGAAGGTTTAAAACCATTTAGCGTTACTCGTGATGGTGGTAGTGTTAAATATATAAAAGTTACTAATGAAAAAACCGAAATTGAAATATCTAAAATAGATCCAAAAGGTAATTATATTAAAGGAGCTAAATTAGAAATATTAGATGAAGATGGAAATACAGTTCAATCATTTACTTCAACTGATGGTCCTATAGTTGTTAAAGGATTAAAAGCTGGAAAATATTACTTAAAAGAAACAGAAGCACCAGACGGTTATGAAATAAATGATAGTCCAGTTGAATTCTTTGTATCAGGTGATAAAAAAGGATTTGGACAAGAAATTAGTATTGTTAATGATTTAACACCAGAAGTACCAGATACATTTGCTGGGGCATCAAAATTAATATACTTTATTGGTACTTTAGCAATCGTTGCTGGTGGATTTACACTATATAAAAATAAATTTGCTAAAGCTAGAAAATAAATTATAAAGCGACATTAGTCGCTTTTTTGGCTCTAAAAACTTCAGTGGGAAAAAATAGGCTCTAAAAACTTCAGTGGGAAAAAATAAAGAATAGTCTCCGAACTTCAGTGGGGTCTATAAGTATATTAAATCTACAAGTTTTATTGGGGCACGTGGTAGAAAAAACTACAACTTTTAGTGGGGTTGTAGTTTTTT
>JAFUCZ010000021.1 GCA_017459425.1 Bacilli bacterium | reverse complement strand
TGTTTATTTTAACGTCTTCATTGACAAAAGGATCCAAAACCGTACCCTCACATTACGGTGCGTTGCTATGCAATAATTTTTATTTCTATTTTTTTTAATTTTTTTATTAAAAAACTATTGACTATTCATAGTTGGTCTCCTAATTAACTTTTAAACTAGAAAATGTTTTATCGTTAAATTCTAAAATTATTAAATATGAATTACTACTACTTTTTAATGTATTGATATAGTTTCTTAAACCTTCACTAATTTCTTGTTTATAATAATTTGAATTTTTAAAAGCAGTTAAATCATGTGATACAAATAAAGCAGTTTTTACATTTTCGTTTTCTAGTAATGCTCTACAGTAATCTCTTGAATTAAAATAATTAACATTACAATTTGAAAAATCTACATAAGGATTATTTTTAAGTTCTTCTATAAAACTATTATAACTATCATTTATAATCATTTTTCTTATATTTTTCGCGCTATATAAATTTGAAACTGTATCATATTTAAAACTTCTATTATAACTTTTATTAATGTTATTAAATTGAACAGTAAGAAAAATTAATGTTCCAAGAACAAAAATAGATACAACTAAAAACTCAACTAACATAAACCCCTTTGTATTTTTTTTCATAAAATGCACTCCTTTATGGTTTACTTTATTCTAGATTTATTATATAATATTTTTGAGATAATTGCTAGGGGTAATTAATAAGAATAGAATAAAAGGGGCCATGATATATGTTAAAAACATTTGATTTTGAGAAAATGCCTGTTGTGGAAATAGTAAATGAAATAATGGTTGATGCTGCAAAACGTGGCGCTAGTGACATACATTTTGATGCACTTCCAGATTATATGAAAGTACGTATAAGAATTGATGGATTACTTGTAAATTACACTGCGATTCCAAATAGCATTAAGAAAAACTTAATTACACGTATTAAAATTATATCTGGAATGAATATAACTGAATCAAGACTTCCACAAGATGGTGCTATTAAAGCTACAATCCAAGACATTGAACTAGATCTTCGTGTGTCTTCTCTACCTACTAGCGAAGGTGAAAAAATAGTTATTCGTATACTTGACTATACAATGAGTTTAAGTGGACTTGAAACTTTAGGATTTAGTGAATCAAATTACCACAAAGTATTACAAATGATAAATGTTCCAAACGGTATAGTACTTGTTACAGGTGCTACTGGTTCAGGTAAATCAACAACAGTATACTCTATTTTACAAAAATTAAATAAAGAGGATACAAACATAATTACAGTTGAAGATCCAATAGAAATGGATATAGATGGAATAAATCAAGTACAAACCAATAGTGAAATTGGTCTTACATTTGCAACTGCACTTCGTTCAATATTACGTCAAGACCCTAATATTATAATGATAGGAGAAATTCGTGATACAGAAACAGCTAAAATAGCGGTTCGTGCATCTATTACAGGACACTTAGTTTTATCTACACTTCACACCAACAACTCATTAAACACACTAGAACGTTTATTTGATATGGGTGTTGAAAGATACTTATTATCTAGTTCACTTACTGGAATAATTTCACAAAAACTTGCTCGTAGATTATGTCCTAAATGTAAAAAATTAAGACCTACAAATGATTACGAAAAAGAATTATTTAAAAAAGTATTAAACAAAGATATAAATGAAATATATGATACCGTTGGTTGTGAAGAATGCGGTAACGGATATCATGGACGTATTGCAATACATGAAGTATTGCTTATTAATCAAGAAATTAAAGACGCTGTAAGTAGTGGCGTTAAAAAAGATGTATTAAGAGAACTTGTTTATAAATCAGACGTTACTACTCTACTTCAAGATGGATTAGAAAAAGTTGTAAATGGTATAACAACATTTGAAGAATTATTAAAAATTATAGAATTAGATGATGATGATAAATTAGCTGGTAATTATGATTTAAAAAAAGCACTTGATTACACTAATATTACTCAACAAACTCAAACTAATCAAAATGTTAATGTTACACCTAGTCAAACTACTCAACAACCAAATTCTTATACAAATGTAACACCAACTCAAGTACAACAACCAGTTAATAATACACTTAATCAAACTACAAGTGATATACAAACAAATAATTATCAAAGTGTAACACCTGTACAAAATTTAAATCAAAATAATATTCAACAAAATAATCAACAACCAAGACAAGTATTTACAGTGCCTACACCACAGACAAAATCAAACTTTAATTTTTAAAAACAGGATAATTGTCAAATAGTGTGTGTAGACACAAATAAGTGATGATTATTTATATAGTCAATGCGTTAAGCGTTGGCTATTTTTTTAATTTTTAATAGACCTTTACATATCATGATTCTTGCCTTAAATCTTCTAAATGATCT
>JAFUCZ010000020.1 GCA_017459425.1 Bacilli bacterium | reverse complement strand
TGTTTATTTTAACGTCTTCATTGACAAAAGGATCCAAAACCGTACCCTCACATTACGGTGCGTTGCTATGCAATAATTTTTATTTCTATTTTTTTTAATTTTTTTATTAAAAAACTATTGACTATTCATAGTTGGTCTCCTTATAAATTTGAAATTTCTCTCCAGTTATCTGGAAAACCAATTTTATTTAAAATTGAATTTAAACTTACTATATCAACTTTTCCATCTAAAGCATCTATTTCATAACCAATTTCATTAATAAAATCTTTAAATTCCATTTCATTAAGCATTTTTTTCATTATCAAAATAATAGAATATAAATCATTTTTTCCGTATTTATATTCATCATTTTCTTTTACAATGTTTAATTTATGATGATATATATTATCAGGTATGCTTCTTTGAGTCCTATGATCATATAATATATCTTCATGAGCACATAAATTTCTATAATTAGCAAGCAAACTCAAATAAATTGATAACGTTTCAGCATCTACATTGTAAAGTTCTGAAATAGATTCCCTATCTTCTGCTTTTAATATAGAATAAAATTCGGAAATAATCCCAAATGATAATACTTTTACTAAAATCCACATTGGAATATATCCATAATTACTTATATAGTGTAGGGTAGCACTATGCTGTCTCCCATTTAATCTTATTTGACGTTTCATTTTTTCCAAAATATCATGAACTTGTCTTACTTTCATAGTGTCCTGCGTATAATTATTTGGGTTTAAATAATCTTTTTCCTTAAAACCATATTTTTTAGATAATTGATAACTAATAATAGATTTTACATTATTTTCAACAACCAAAATATATTTAAAAAAAATATTTCGCATTTTTCTATCAAATAAAAATACTGCATATAATTCATCAAAAGTAGTACCATTTATAAAACTTTCTTTTTCGTTCATAAACAAATGTCTATATCCACTTATAAAAAAATAATTTTCACGAAGTAATATTTCTTTTGACTTCTCTATATCCGTTATAGTCAACCCTTTAGCTTGTAATATTTGAATTTGTTCATCCAATGTTTTAAATATTTTACTTTTCATAGTATCACCTTAACATACTAATTATATCACATAATATATAAAATAAATATGATTTTTTGTGTAATTTTTGTGAGAAAAAATATAAGTATTTCTACTTATATTATTCAACAACAACTGCATATTTTAATACATTATATATTTTTTCAAATTTATCTTTTTCAACTGTTATTTTTCCAGTCCATGGATCGTTTAATATAACATTCCCAGTTATTTTATTGTAGCCAATTGCTAACATTACGTGTAAATTTAGAGGTACTTCTCCACTCCATGTTTTAACATCTTCAAATTTATAAGTACCATATATAATAACAGGAATGCCGTTATCTAAGTATTGTTTAATGTCGTCAACACTACTGCCACTTATATTTCTAGTAGTTGCAAATCTAGAACCAAACGATGCTAATGCATCAGGTGCTATCCAATGAGCAACATCAAGAGGTGCAACATCAAATATAGAATTAACAAAACCTTGGTGTGGATCAGATTCATGTTTTGGCATAGCATTAGCAAAAGTAACTAAATCATAATTTTGCGCAAAACCTTTTGATTTTAAAGCCATTAATAATGAAGCAGCCTCACATCCATTGTATACTTTATTTGCAGTTTGACTTATATATGGAATACCACTAATTTCGACATTGGCATTTGCTATAGCATTCACATATGCTCTTTCTAATTCTTCTTTTCTTTCTCTTGTTTGGATGTAATCTCTTACAGTTTCCAAATATGGTTTGCTCTTTTCAATTTCATCAGTTTGTGATAAAACACTAAATTTTCTTTCAACAAAATCTAATTCTTCTATTGTAACATTATCTCTTACGATAGTTAATTCTGTATCAGAAAATAAATTTTTTAATGATGATTTAGCATTTTCTAAATTTGTATATTGACCTAAAAGTTCATCATACTTTTTTGTTAAAAGTTTTTGATGCTTTGTTGGTAATGACATAATTAAGTTTTCAAGTTCCAAAACAGATTCTTCTGTAATAGATGATAAAACCACATCATCTTCATCAAAATAATTATATAATTTTGTCTTAACTGCTTCAAATTTGTATAAACCTTGAATTAAATTTAAGTAATGAGCTTTAGTTTTTAAATCAGTGATTTTAGACACACTTGTTTTTGCTCTATTTATATCTTTTAAAGTTATACCAAGATTAGGTGTTTCAAAAGTAGAATCTTGATATAAAACTTTAACATTTGCAACAGCAGTATCTAAATTTTGTGTTATCGAAGATGCCTTAACGTTTTGATAAAAAACGAAAATACCCAAAATTAAAGCGATAGTAGAAACAATACTTACAATTCGAGCTACATTAATATCTTTAAAAGATACTTTTTTTAACCCTGGATAACTATAGTAACTACCTAAAGTATTATCATATAAATCAATAATTTGAATATCTTCAGCCATACTAACACCCATACACCCTTCTATAATAATGCTATCAAATAATATAATTCATAACAAGAAAATTTTTTTAAAAATGTGTAAACAAATGTAAAGTTTTAGCTCTGAAAATACTTGATAACCCCTTCTGTTACAAGCCTTGCAAGCTTATTTTGATAATAATTTTGTTTTAACAAATATCTATCATTAGAATTTGATAAAAAACCTAATTCCATTAGTACCCCGGGTCTCGTAATTCTTTTTTGCAAATATAAATCATTAGTTTCCTTATATTTTCTTTTGCTATTTAAATATTGCCTAAAAATATCTTGTATTATTTTAGCTATTTTTATGTTGTTTTCATTTATATCATCATAAAAAACTTGTGCTCCACTCCAAGTATTTGTACTTTCTGCATTTAAATGAATTGATAAAAACATATCACAATTTGATTTATTTATCATATTACTTCTTCTTGATAAATCACTTCTTTTTCTATTTATAGTATTAGGAACTGATAAATCATAATCTCCATATCTTGTTAAATATACTGTTGCACCTTTTAATTCTAATGCTGTTTTTAATTTTTTACTTATTTCTAAATTTATGTCTTTTTCTTTTATTGATTTATACATAGCACCTGGATCAACACCACCATGTCCAGGATCTAAATAAATAATTTTATTTTTAAGAGGCAATTTATTCAAATCTGCTTCTACAATATTTAATCCAATAAAGAAAAGAAAAAACAATAGCATCGAAGTTATCTTATATTTATACATATATTCACCTAATAAATTATATGTATAACAAAAAAATTTATCTTATGATAAATTATTTTTCTTCCCATCTACCATATATTCCACATGGTAATACTAAATTATTTTTTTCTATTGGAAGTCCTATTTCTCCTGAAGATACTAATCCATTTGGATATTTTACCAACATAGTTGTTTTTAATATATTATCTAACACTGTAGAAGAAATACCTGTAGTATATGAATTAACTAGAAAAAATAAAGGTTTTTCAGATAATACATTCATACACAATTTTATTAAATTATAGATATTATGTTCAAACTTCCATACTTCTCCATTTGGACCTCTTCCATATGATGGAGGATCCATTACAATAGCGTCATATTTATTTCCTCGTCTTATTTCTCTTTCAACAAATTTAACACAATCATCAACAATAAATCTTATAAAACAATCATCTAAATTAGACAAATGCATATTTTCTTTTGCCCAAGAAGTCATCCCTTTTGAAGCATCAACTTGAACAACATCAGCCCCTGCACTAGCAACTGCCATGGTAGCAGCTCCTGTATAAGCAAATAAATTAAGAACTTTAATTTTTTTATTACTATTTTTAATTTTATCAATCATATAATCCCAATTTATAGCTTGTTCTGGAAATAAACCAGTATGTTTGAAATTAGTTGGACTAACTTTAAATTTCAAATTTTTATAAGTTACAGTCCAAAATTCTGGCAACTTACTTTTAAAATCCCAATATCCGCCACCTTTGTCACTTCTATGATAAAAGCCATCAGGTTTATTCCATATTAAATCTTTATTATCAATTGGCCATATTGCTTGTGGATCAGGTCTTCTAAGTATAATACTTCCCCATTTTTCTAGCTTTTCTCCATTGCCAGCATCTAATAATTTATAATCTTTCCATTCAGTACTTAAATACATATAATCAACCTCTCATGTATTATAACACATATTATCTAGAATATATATTTTAAAATTTATAATATTAATCCTTAAATAGCAAAAGTCTTCAAATACTTTTTCTATTTATTTCTAGTTAATTTTTTAGTAAATGATTCACTTATTGAATTTTCTTTAACATAATGTGATACTGACATAAAATTCTCATCATATGGATATTTTCTTTGTCCAAATTCTAACCACATATCGGACCAAGATTGTCCATTTTCAAGCAATTTCTTAACAAATTCATTATTTGCTGTTGCATTACCTTCTTGATGTTCTAAAACAACACACCCTTCTTGATCATATAGTTTACTTTGAATATCACATTCCAATTTATCACATTGATATGCGAACTTTGCCTCTGGAGTCTCATGAGCATCAAATTCTAAGAATAAAGCTTCTATTTGTTCTCCCTCTAATAAAGAAGATAATATGTTGTGTACAGCTTCATGTTCAATTTTTTCTTTTTGTTTTTTATCAATTTGAAATTGTGTTAAATCTCCAATAATAGTTTCTCCTAATTCATGAATTGCTAACATATAAATAACTTTCATGATATCTATATCATATTGATATTCAGATTTCATAACTATAGCTAACATTTGAACTCCATATATGTGTTCTGCAATGCTTTCAACTCTTCCTCTTTGTACTTTCCAATCTATCCAACCAGTTCTTATAACATCTTTTAATTTGTTACATAAAATATAATAATTAATTACATTTTGTTCTTTAGACATATAAATTTCCCCCCTAAAAATTATTATATCACATTAATTCCTTTTTTGTTTACCTATCTGGTTTACTAGTCTAAAATATATAAAAGATTTGTTAAAAGTTTGTTGCCTACTTGTAACCTACTCGTAGCCTACGACGCTAGAAACGTTCAAAAATCAATTTTTTAGACATGCAAAAAAGCCTGTAAATACGGGCTTTTTGAAACAAATTGAATAGGTTTTTCCTATCTTTTTGAGAATTGTGGTGCACGACGTGCTGCTTTTAAACCTGGTTTCTTACGTTCTTTGCTTCTTGGATCACGTGTAACGAATCCAGCTCTTTTTAGAATTTTACGATAACTATCTTCGTTTTCTTCATTTGGTTTATCATATTCTAATAAAGCTCTAGTGATACCTAATCTTGTAGCACCAGTTTGCCCAGAATATCCTCCACCATTTACTTTTACTTCAATATCAAATGTTTCTTCATTATTTGTTACAACTAAAGGTTGTTTTAAATCCATTACATTAGTTTTGTCTGGAAAGAATTCATTAACGTCAATTCCATTAACTATAATTTTTCCTTTTCCAGAATACATTTTTACTTGAGCAACTGATGATTTTCTTCTACCAGTTCCAATATAAACTTTTTTATCTTTTGCCATATAACCCTCCGCTATTGTAATTTCATTTCTACTGGTTTTTGAGCCATATGTGGATGTTCACTACCAGCATAAACAAATAACTTTCTATACATTTGACGTCCAAGTCTTCCTTTTGGAAGCATTCCTTTAACAGCTCTTTCAATCATTTCTTCTGGATATTTTTCTAACATTGTACGAGCAGTTCTTTCTCTAAGACCACCAGTATATCCACTATGATTATAATAAATCTTGCTATCAAGTTTATTTCCTGTTAAATTTACTTTTGAAGCATTTACTACAATTACAAAATCTCCAGTATCAACATGAGGAGTGTATGTAGGTTTATGTTTTCCACGTAAGATATGTGCTACTTTAGTAGCTACACGACCAAGATTTTGTCCTTCGGCATCAATAACATACCAATTACGAACAATCTCTTCTTTTTTTTGCATATATGTATTCTTCATATACCTTTCCCTTTCTTTAATTTATAGTAAGTGGTCCCAACACTTACCAACATGGGATATAAAATGTACCAGTTAAAATTGTACTAAATAAATAGAAAAAAGTCAATAAATTTATATATAAAATATAGTTTTTTTACATATAAAATACATCTTTTAAATATAATCCTTCTGGATGTGCTGTTATGCCTGCTGCATTTCTATCCTCTGCAGTTAAGATAGTCAAAATATCTTCACTTTTGCGCTTTCCTTCACCTATTTCAATCAGTGTCCCAACTAAATTTCTAACCATATATCTTAGAAAACCTGTTCCAACAAAACATAATGTAATTTTATTAACATTTTTTACATCACGAATTAAATTAGTTTGAGATATAGTACGTACATAATCATCTTTTTCCTCATCAGTTTTAGTAAATGATTTAAAATTATGCGTACCTTCTAAATATTTCATTGCTCTTTCAATTTCAACAACATCCAATTTTTTATTATATTGAAAAACATAATCTTTTTCTAATGGGTCATATTCACCCATATTTATCTTATAAATATATTCTTTTGCTCTTACATTAAATCTAGCATGAAAACTTTCATTTACACGTTCAACTTTTTTTACATATATATCTTTTGGAATCAAACTATTCAATGCCTTTTTTAATTGCTCGGGTTCTATATCAATATTAATATCAAAATGTGCTTTTTGATTTAAGGCATGTACTTTAGCGTCTGTTCTACCAGATGCACTAATACTTACTTCCTGATCATTATTAATTCTTTTTAAAGCGTCTTCTAATTCACCTTGTATTGTCTTTTCATTTGGTTGTTTTTGATACCCACTATATTTAGAACCGTCATATGAAAATGTCATTAAAAATCTCACTATAATCACCTCAGTTATAACTACTAATAATATACTATATTTTTCTTTATTTTACAAATCTATATATATCTTTAATTAAATCGTTGATATCATCTCTATATCCTATTTTAATACCTTTTTTATTCAAAACAATATTTGAAAACTCTACTTCTTTAGGAGATAACACGCCATACCTTTTTAAATCATATTTAAAAACTTCATATTTGTCTCCATGTAGTACTATTTTACCTTTATGTAGTACATATATATAATCTACTAATTTATGAAGAAAATCAGTATCATGAGTAGAGATAATTATTGTTTTACTATATCTATTTTTCAATCTTTTTAATAATCTTATAATTTCAGTTTTATCTACATTGTTTAGACCTGCCATAGGTTCATCAAGTAATAATACTTTAGGATTTGAAACAAGTACGCACGCTAAGGCAACTTTTCGTCTTTGGCTGCTACTTAGTTTAAAGGGATCTAAATCTAAATAGCTTTCATCAAGCCCTACCATAATTAAAGAATCTATTATCCTCTTTTCAACATTTTTAAAATGATGCCCTTGTGTATAATATTCTATTTCTTTTTTAACGCTTTTATGAAAAAAATTATATTCTGGATATTGCCTTAAATAGCTTATATTATTTACATTTTCAGTAATTTCAATTGTACCATTTGTCGGTATTATATCTTTAAATATTATATTTAACAATGTTGATTTACCTGAGCCAGATTCTCCGATAATACCGTAAATATTTGACAAATCTAAAGACATATTTATATTTTTAAGTATACCTTTATATGATAAATCACACAATTTTATTGCCATAAATCATCAACTAGCTTTCTAATACTATAATATGTATGATCGACTAAATCGTAATATTTTAATTTATTAGATAAAGAAATAATAAATGGAATATCAAATCCTATTTTTTTCAACTGCTTTTCTTTTTTTAAAATATCAACTATTTTACAATCATATTTTATTTCTCCATTATACATAACTACAATATTTTCACCATACAATGATTCTTCAATATCGTTTGTAATGTTTATAATTGTCATTTTTTTGTTTTCTTTTTGTTTTTTTAAATACTCAAAAATTTTTTTCTTTAATACACTATCTACCATAGTAAAAGCATTATCAATTATAATGATTTTTGGATTTAATAATATAGATTGAATGAATGATATTAGTTGTTTTTCACCAGCACTTAAGCTCATAGGATTTTTATATAAGATATCATTTATCTGAAATAATTTCTTTAAATAATTAAAATTATCAATCACATCACTACCATCACACAAATATGTAATTTCATCAATTACTGTTTCCTTCAAAAAATATTTTTCTGGATTTTCACTTAATAATTTTATTTTTCTACTTAATTCCCGTTTATTCTTTTTTGTAACAATTATATTATCAATTAAAACTTCACCATTATATTTTAAATTACCACATAGAATTTGAGCCAATGATGTTTTACCACAACTATTCCCTATAATTGTAGTAAAAGTATTTTTTTCTATATTTAAATTTAGACCATTAAATATTATTTTTTTACCATAATCAAATGATAAATTATTTATCTCTATTATATTCATATAATCACCACATTAATAAATACTATTATAATATATTTAAATAGTTTATTCAATTAAAATATTATTTTTTATTTCATATTAATTATATTTCTTTAACATTAAAAAAAACTCATCCATCTAATTAATGGTGAGTTTTAATATCTCTAAAACTTGAAACAATTAATAATCGCAACCCGATTTACCATCATAGCCAACACCACAATAAATGGAATTAGTTTTATAAATATTAACATTCCCTTCTGAAAAACTATAGGCATGCAAAATATCCTTACCATCGCAAAGTGCACTTGAACTATCATAGTTTGCATCACAATTTGGATAAAAATGTTTTAATATGTCAACATTTCTTTTATACTTTGCAGAATTTATTTTTTCCTCATACAAAAATCCTTCTAAACAAAATGCACCAGATTCTTCTATTCCGCACACAAAACTTCTTTTTATGACACCATTTTCTAATATATGGCCTAAAAAATAATCACTATTTAACGTTGTATAATCTGTCGTTGTAGTTACATCTGTCAACGTATTTGGACTTCCTTTACCATCTAAATAATGTGAATTAGAAATATCATATTTTGTAAATACACATTGTGGACACATTGCATCCATCGTAAACTCAGAATCTACAGTGTTCGAAACGACGATATATTTGTATTTACCTGATATATTTTTTATTAAAACATATGTTGAATTATCATCTAATCTTTCTTTAGTTCTTGGATCTTTTATGTCATCATCCACTAATCCATCAGACTTTAGTGTCTCAAGAGTAACAATTTTAGTCGATCCATCTTCAGGTAATCTTGTTATATCCTCGGATGCCCATGTTTTAGCAGCATCTTTAATATTAGATAATTGAACATCATATAAGTTTTGCCTATAATTTTTTATTGTTTTAGTAACTGTTGGTACTGCAATTAATGCTAAAAGCCCTAGAATTACTATAACAGCTAATAATTCAACTAATGTAAACCCTTTCTTCATATCTAATCACTACCTTTTCTTTTTTGAATTTTATACGTCATTTTAAGTAATGAACGAGTACTCATAAATCTTGTCATAAAACATGCCATCTTTATTTTAAAACCTGGTATTATTATCATTTTTCGTTTAAACATTTTATCTGCAGCATATTTTGCAACATAAACGGGACTTAAAGCTTTCACAGAAAAATTTACATCTGCTACATCATTAAATTCTGTATTAACTGGACCAGGACAAAGAGCCCCAACATATACATTGCTCTTATTGACTCTCAGTTCTTCATTTATTGCTTCTGTTAATTTCAACACATAGTTTTTAGATGCATAATAACTTGCCATTAACGGTCCTGCCATAAAACCTGCCGATGAAGCAACATTTAATATATAACCATAGTTTATCTGACTAAAATCTTTTAAAAACAATTTAGTCAAAACATGTACAGCTTTTATATTTAAATCAATTAAATCTAATTCAGAATCAATATTAGTCTCAATAAATTCACCGAAAACTCCAAATCCAGCATTATTAATTAAAACATCGATATTTTCTTTTTTAACTTTATTATAAAGTTTCATACAATTAAAAGTAGACGATAAATCATAAGAATATATTTCAACATTTGTTTTTAATTCTTTACTTAAACTTTCAAGTCTTTTTTTTCTACGCGCTACTAAAATTAAGTCATAACCTTTTTCAGATAAAACTTTAGCCATTTCATAACCTATACCTGAAGAAGCTCCCGTTATCAATGCTTTCATATCATTCACCACTATAAGTATACATTATTTTTTATAATATTTCAAATTAATCACATTGCTTTTCTTGATATGTCGCTTTATAAGAATTATTAGAAAATTCTAAAATAACTGATCCATTCATTTCACTTTTATCAATAGGATTATTTATTATATCGTCTTCAATATATCCATCTTCCTTCAATTTATTTAATGAAACACAATATTCTGAATCTAAAATATCATTATACAAAGCCCATTTTTTTGCAGCTGTTTCAATACTATATGCTTGTTGTTCATATGTTTTTTCACGTGCCTTACTCATCGAACCGGATATTATTGGAGAACTTATTAGGACTATAAGAGCTACTATAATAATTACAGCAATTAGTTCAACAAGTGTAAAAGCTTTTTCATTCATATTATCACCCTATATATTTATTATAACATAATAATGAAAAAAAGATGCCTATTTTGCATCTTTCTCCACTAATTCTAAAATTACCATTAACGCATCGTCTCCTCTACGTTCATTTAGCTTTAAAATTCTAGTATATCCACCATTTCTATTTTGATAACGTACAGCTAAATCATCAAAAACCTTCTTAACTACTTTATCATCATTATGCAAGAAAGCAATTGCTTTTCTTCTTGAAACTAGTGAACCATCTTTTCCATAAGTTATCATTTTATCAACAAACTTACGTACTTCCTTAGCTCTTGTTTCAGTTGTAGTAATTTTTTCATTGTTAATTAAATCTATAGTTAGATTAGCTAACATACTTCTACGATGTTTATTAGTACGTCCTAATTTTCTATAAGCCATAAATATCCTCCTAACTATTAATCATCATCACGGAATTTAAGACCCATCTCTTTAATTTTATCAATAACTTCTTTTAAAGATTTCTTTCCTAAATTACGTATTTTCATCATTTCTAATTCAGATTTTTCTGTTAAATCCCCTAATGTATTAATTCCAGCTCTTTTTAAACAATTATATGCTCTAACTGAAAAATCTAAATCATCAATTGAAGTTTCTAATTTTTTAATTTTACTATCTTCTTGTTTAGCATTCATAATTCCAGTATTGTCTGCTATATCACTCAAATCAGTAATAATGTTTAAATGTTCAATTAATATTTTAGCACCTAAAGCCATTGCTTCCTCTGGTTTAATAGAACCTTTAGTATAAACATTCATTATCAATTTATCAAAACTAGCATCTTGACCAACACGTGCATCTTCAACTTCATAACTAATTCTTTCAATAGGTGAAAATGATGAATCCATTGGAATATAACCCAATTTAGTATTTTCAATATACTTTTTATTTTCATTTGCAAGAACATATCCACGTCCACTAGCAACAATCATTTCCATTTCTAATTTTCCACCTTTTGAAAGTGTTGCAATTACTTGATCTTTATTAATAATTTCAACATTTTCATTTGTTTCAATTGATGCTGCTGTTACAACACCCTCTGTATTTGCAGATAAATACATAATAGTTGGTTCTTCAGTTTCACATTTAATAACAATATTTTTCAAATTAAGAATTATAGAAGTTACATCTTCTATTACTCCTTCAATTGTCTGAAATTCATGCATTACACCATCTATTTTAACTGCAACAATAGCAGCTCCTGGCATAGATGATAACATAACACGTCTAAGTGCATTACCAATTGTTGTTCCAAATCCTCTTTCAAGAGGTTCTAATTCAAATTTACCATAATTATTATTTTCTATGTAATCTGTTATTTTATATATTGGTTTTTCAAAGTTTAACATATATTAACACTCCTTTTCTTTTATCCACGAGGACGTTTTGGTGGGCGACATCCATTATGTGGAAGTGGTGTTACATCAGATATTGAAGTAATTTCAAGCCCAGCTGTTTGTAAAGAACGAATTGCTGTTTCTCTACCAGATCCTAATCCTTTTACAAATACTTCTACTTTTCTCATTCCCATATCATATGCTGCTTTACCAGCTGCTTCAGCCGACATTCCAGCTGCAAATGGGGTAGATTTTTTACTACCTTTAAATCCTAATGTTCCAGCAGATGCCCAACTAATTGCATTACCTTCTTTATCACTTAATGTTACTATAGTGTTATTGAAAGTTGAATGAATATAAGCTCTTCCTTCAGGAACATTCTTTTTAACTTTACGTTTTCTTGGTTTGTAAGCCATAAAGTTTCCCTCCTTTTTAGTTAAAACTATTTTTTCTTATTAGCAACTACTTTTCCTTTACCTTTACGAGTTCTAGCATTACGATTTGTTCTTTGACCTCTTACAGGTAAACCTTTTTTATGACGAGTTCCTTGATAAGAATTAATTTCCATTTTTGTTTTAATGTTCATATTAATTTCGCGACGTAAATCACCTTCAATAGTATACTTATCAATTTGTTCACGAATACGAGTTAATTCATCATTTGATAAATCACCTGTTTTTTTATTAATATCAACTTTTGCGTCTTTTAAAATTGTATTTGAAAGACTTCTTCCTATACCATAAATATAAGTTAATGAAATTTCTATTCTTTTATTATTTGGTATATCTACACCTTTAATACGTGCCATAAAACACCTCCTATATTAACCTTGTCTTTGTTTATGTTTAGGATTAGTACATATTACTTGTACTTTACCCTTACGTCTTATAATTTTGCAGTTAGGACACTGCTTTTTTACTGATGGTTTTACTTTCATAAATCTCTCCTCCTATTTTCTATAGGTTATGCGCCCACGTGTTAAATCATATGGAGATAATTCCATAGTTACAGTATCACCCGGTAAAATGCGAATGAAATTCATTCGGATTTTACCAGAAACTTGGGCAATAACAACATGCTTATTTGGAAGTTCTACTTTAAAACCTCCCTTAGGTAAAGCCTCAATTACCTTACCTTCTACTTCAATCATTTCTTCTTTTGCCATTTTATCACCTCTTAGTTAAAATCATATATCCATCTTTAGTAACAACTATAGTATGCTCAAAATGAGCTGACGGTTCATAATCCGCTGTTACAATAGTCCAATCATCATCTAATTGGTAAATATCTGCAGTACCATAATTTAACATTGGCTCTACTGCAATTGTCATACCTTCCTTAAGAAGTGGTCCAGTTCCTCTTTTTCCGTAATTAGGAACGTCAGGGTCTTGATGAACTTCTGTTCCAATACCATGTCCAACCAATTCTTTCACGACACCAAGATTATGTTTGGTAGCATATTCTTCAATAGCTGCACCAATATCACCAATTCTGTTTCCTGGCTTTACCTCTTTTAATCCTTCAAATAATGCCTTTTGAGTATGTTCAAGTAAATATTTTACTTTATCATCTACATTACCAACAGGATATGACCATGCAGAATCACCGTGATATCCTTTATAACATGCACCTATATCAAGTTTAACAATATCACCATCTTTTAATTTTCTATTTCCTGGAATCCCATGAACAACCTCGTCATTAACAGATATACAAATTGTTCCTGGAAAACCATATAAATTTTCAAATGATGGAGTTGCACCACTTTTAATAATATAATCCCTGGCCAAGTTATTAAGTTCTAAAGTTGTTATTCCTGGTTTAATAAATTGTTCTAAATAGTGATGAGTATTACCAACAATAGCTCCTGCTTTCTTCATAAGTTCTATCTCATATTCAGATTTAATTGTTATCATAATATCACTTAAGTATTGTATCAATTGACTCAAATATTTCTTCTACACTTTTACTTGCGTCAATATGATGCAACACACCCTTTCTTTCATAATAAGAAATAAGCGGAGCTGTTTCTTTCAAATACGTATCATATCTTTTTTTAAATGTTTTTTCATTATCATCATCACGCTTTACTAAAGCACTACCACAGTCATCACATATATTGTCAATAGTTGGCTTTGATAGTGAATCAAATGTGTTATAAATTTTTCCACATTTTGAACAATTCAATCTACCTACAACTCTTTGCTTGATTAGATCATAACTAATATCTAATAAAAATACATAACCTAATTTTTTATTCAACTTTTTTAAGATATCTTCGTAAGCAATTGCTTGATTAATATCTCTAGGAAATCCATCTAGTATATAACCATTGTCACAACTCGAATCACTCAAAGCTTTATAAACTAATTTTACAATAAATTCATCGCTAATTAATTTTCCAAGCTGTGTCTGTTGTTTAATATACTCTTTATCTTTTTCATCGGAAATATTTCTAAGTAAATCTCCGGTAGAAATATGAGGAATATTATATTTATTGCTTATAAGTTTTGATTGTGTACCTTTACCTGCAGCAGGCGGTGCAATAAAAATAATATTCATACTATCTTCTTCCTTTATAATTGCGTGTTAACAATCTACTTTCTAATTGTTTAGTAGTCTCAAGTGCTACACCAACAACAATCAAAAGTCCTGTTCCACCAATTCTAACATTAGAAGATAAATTTGTTATTGCTCCAAATATTATTGGAAGACCAGCAATAACGCTTAAAAATAAAGCTCCAGCTACAGTAATACGTTTTAATACTTTTGATACATATTCAACCGTTTCTTCACCTGGTCTTACACCTGGAATAAATCCACCATTTTTTTGTAAGTTTTCAGCAAGTTCTTTTGGTTTTAATTGTAAGAATGTATAAAAATATGTAAACGCAAATATAAATAATATATACAATATAAACCCTGTAACAGTTTGCATTGTTAGCCATTCATTTACAAACAAACTAAATTGTTCGTTTTTAATTACTCCAGCAATTAAACTTGGAACAGAAAGTAGTGCAGATGCGAATATTACTGGCATTACTCCTGCCGAATTTAATTTAAATGGAATATAATTTTGTTTACCTAAAATACTATTTGATTTATTAGCATATTGAATAGGAATTCTTCTTTCAGCATTTTCTTCATAAACAACTCCCACAATTATTGCTAAATAAACAACTACAAATAATATATATTTAATAATCCCAAACACTGTAGTTTGAAGTGTACCAGTTGTAACAAATCCATTCCATGCTTCAACAAACATAGAAGGCATACTAGCTATAATTCCAGCCATAATTATTAAGGAAATTCCATTTCCAATACCTTTTTGTGTTATTTGATCTCCTAACCATAATAATAGTGCAGTACCAGCAGTTAAAATAAGTGCAAATTGCATATATTCTAAAGGTTTTCCACCATCAATAAAGGCAAATGAGAACATATAACCTTGTATGAAAGCAAGTGCTATACCTAAATACCTTGTATATCTGTTTAATTTCATTCTTCCTGTGTGTCCTTGCTTACTAAGTTCAGAAAATTAAGGAATAATATCCATTTGCAATAATTGGATAATAATAGAGGCAGTAATGTATGGCATAACACCAAGTGAAAAAATTGAAAATTTTTCCATTGCTCCTCCACCCATATAATTAAGCAAATCTAAAAATCCTAAATTATCTGTACCTAAGCTTTTTTGATCTATACCAGGAACTATTACAGCAGTACCTAGTTTAAAGATAAACAAAACAAATAAAGTGAAATATATTCTTTTTCTTAAATCTTTATTTTTGGGATTAAATATCTGCTTCAAATTTGCAAACATTTTAAATCACCTCTGCTTTTCCACCTAATTTTTCTATTTGTTCTTTTGCTACTTTAGAAAATTTACTTGCTCTAACAGTTAATTTTTTTTCTAAAGTTCCATTTCCAAGTATTTTAATACCATCTAATTGTTTTTTAACAATTCCCATTTCATGAAGTAGTTCTGGTGTTACTACAGCACCATCTTCAAATTTATTTAAATCACTTAAATTAATTACAGCATATCTTGTTTTGAAAGGAGCATTTGAAAATCCTCTTTTTGGTAATCTTCTGAAAAGTGGTAATTGTCCACCTTCAAAACCAGGTCTAACTCCACCACCACTTCTAGCGTTTTGTCCTTTATGACCTTTACCACTAGTTTTTCCAAGTCCACTACCAGGTCCACGTCCAACTATTTTACGAGTTTTTATTGCACCTTCAGGTTGTACTATTGTATGTAGTTTCATTATCTAATCTCCTCTTTCTTCTTACCACGTAAACGAGCTACTTGTTCAATAGTTCTTTGTGATTTTAATGCTTCTAATGTAGCATATGCCATATTTATTTTAGTATTTGAACCAAGTGATTTAGATAAAATATCTTTAACTCCAGCAAGTTCTAGTACTGCTCTAACAGGTCCACCAGCTTTTACACCAGTACCTTCTGAAGCAGGTTTTAACATAACTTTACTAGCACTTCTTACTCCTATAGCTTCATGTGGAATTGTTCTATTATCAACAATTGAAACTTCTACTATGTTTTTTGTAGCAGCTTGAACAGCTTTTTTAATAGCATCTGGTACTTCATTTGCTTTTCCAGTACCAAGTCCTACTTTACCTTTTCTATCTCCTACAGCAACAGTAGCAGAAAAACGGAAATGACGACCACCTTTAGTTACTTTTGTAACTCTTCCAATATTAATAATTTCTTCTTCATATTGTTTTGGGCGTGGTTCTCTTCTTCTTTTTTCCATTATTTACCCTCCTCTTAGAATTCTAATCCATTTTCACGTGCAGCATCAGCTAATGCTTTTACACGACCATGATAAAGGTATCCACCTCTATCAAAAACTACTTTTTTAATTTTTGCTTTTTTTGCTCTTTTTGCTAACAGTTCTCCTACTTTAACAGCAGCTTCTACATTTGAACCATTTTCTAATTTTAATTCTTTGTCAATTGTCGAAGCACTAACTAAAGTAACACGTGCATCATCATCAATGATTTGAGCAAATATATTTTTATTTGATCTAAAAACATTAAGTCTTGGAACTTCTTTAGTTCCAACTAATTTTTCTTTTACACGAGCATGTCTTGCTTGACGTAAATCGTTGCGAGCTACTTTTTTAATCATTAGTATTTCTCCTTTACTATATTAAATTTTGTTAAACTTAAGCTGCTTTCTTTCCTTCTTTACGACGTACATATTCATCTTTATAACGAATTCCTTTACCTTTATAAGGTTCTGGTTGTCTAATTTTTCTTACATTGGCAGCAAATTCTCCAACTTTTATTTTATCAATACCTTTAATTGTTAATTCAGTATTGCTTGGTGATTCAACTGTGATTCCATCAGGTATAGCAACATCTACTGGATGAGAATAACCAGCATTTACAACTAGAGTTTTACCTTTTACATTAAAACGGTATCCTACACCTATTGCTTCTAATTTCTTTTCAAAGCCATCAGTTACACCAATAATCATATTTTTAATATTAGCATTTGCAGTACCGTGAAAGTTTTTAAAACTATCATCTGTTCTTTCAACGCTTAATTCATTACCATCAACTTTTACAGTAATATTTGGATGTATTTCAGTAGAAAGTTCACCCTTAGGACCTTTTACTGTTACAATAGTTCCATCTACATTTACTGTAACTCCCGCTGGTAAAACTAATTTTCTATTACCAATACGACTCATAATATCCTCCTTTACTTTCTACCAAATATATGCTAGCACTTCTCCACCAAGAGAGTTTTTTCTAGCGTCTTTATCTGTCATAATTCCTTTTGAAGTAGAAATGATAGCTATACCTAAACCATTTAATACTCTAGGAACTTCTGAAGATTTAGCATATACACGTAATCCTGGTTTTGAAATTCTCTTTAAGCCAGTAATTACACGTTCTTTTTTATCACCATATTTTAAAATTAAAACTATAATATTTTGAACTGGATTTTTCTTTATTTTATAATCTTCGATAAATCCTTCTGCTTTTAATATTTTAGCTATTTCAATTTTAATATTTGAAGCGGGTACTTCAACTTCCTTATATCGCATTTGATTAGCGTTACGAATTCTTGTAAGCATATCTGCGATTGGATCATTAGCAAATCCCATTATATATCCTCCCTTCAATACCAGATTCTACCAACTTGATTTTTTTACACCTGGTATTTGTCCTTTATAAGCTAGTTCTCTAAAACATATACGGCAAATACCATATTTTTTTAGAACTGAATGTGGTCTTCCACATCTTTGACAACGAGTATATTCACGTACTTTAAATTTTTGTGGACGACTCGCTTTAACTTTCATGCTTGTTTTAGCCATATTATCCTCCTTATTTTAGAGTTATTTCTTAAAAGGCATACCAAAACCTTTTAAGAGATCAAGTGCTTCTTCGTTAGTATTAGCTGTTGTAACAAATACAATATCCATACCACGCACTTTAACAACATTATCATATTCTATTTCTGAGAAAATTAATTGTTCAGTAAGACCTAATGTATAATTACCTCTACCATCAAATGATTTAGTAGATATACCTCTAAAGTCACGTACACGTGGTAATGTAATACTAATTAACTTATCTAAAAAGTTATACATATTTTCGCCACGTAAAGTAACCTTACAACCAATTGCTTGACCTTGACGTAATTTAAATCCTGCAATCGCTTTTTTTGCAGTTGTAGCAACTGGTTTTTGACCTGTAATAATTTCAAGATCATTCATAGCTGCTTCTAGCATTTTAGAATTACTAGCTGCATCTCCACAACCAATATTTACAACTATTTTTTCTAATTTAGGTACTTCCATAACACTTTTATAATTATATTTTTCTCTTAAACTAGGTACGATTTCTTTATTATATCTTTCTTTTAGGCGGTTCATAATTGTCCTCCTTCCAATTAATCAAGAGCTTCATTAGATTTTTTACTTACTCTAACTTTAACGCCCTTTTTATTTACTGTATGTCCAATTCTGGTTCTTTTTTTAGTTTTAGGATCAAGAATCATAACATTAGATGCATGTATTGGAGCTTCCATTTCAACTATTGAACCTTCATTTTGACCATTAGGTTTAATATGTTTTTTAACAACGTTAACTCCTTCAACAATTACCTTATTTTCACTTCTTAAAGTTTTAGTTATTTTTCCTTCTTTTCCTTTATCTTTACCAGCAATTATGACTACTTTATCTCCAGTTTTTAAGTTCATGATTACCCTCCATAACTATAACACTTCTTTAGCAAGTGATACAATTTTCATAAAATCTTTGTCACGTAATTCACGTGCAACTGGTCCAAATACACGAGTTCCAACTGGACTCTTATCATCTTTAATAATAACACAAGCGTTATCATCAAATTTAATATAAGATCCATCTTCTCTATGTATACCAGATTTACTTCTAACAATAACAGCTTTTACAACTTTTCTTCTTGCAACTGTACCATTAGGAGTAGCTTTTTTTACAGTCCCAACGACTATATCTCCAATGTTTCCTGTTTTAACGTGGCTTCCACCTAGAACTCTAATAACCATTAGTTCACGAGCTCCAGAGTTATCAGCAACTTTTAACACTGTTTGTTGTTGAACCATATATTAATTCTCCTTCCCGAGCTACAATTATAAAATAATTGCTTTTTCTACTATTTCAACTAAACGATAACGTTTTGTTTTAGAGATAGGACGTGTTTCAACAATGCGAACCTTATCTCCAACACTTGCTTCATTTTTAGAATCATGAGCAGTGAATTTTTTTGAATATTTAACTCTTTTTCCATATAGTGGATCTTTTTTGTAAGTTTCAACAAGTACTGTAATAGTTTTATCACATTTGTTACTTACAACTTTTCCAACTAATTCACGAGTTCTCTTTTCTTCTTTCATTTACTAATCCTCCTTAAGTTCACGTTCACGTAAAATTGTTTTCATACGTGCAACTTCTTTTCTTAACTCTTTAATTCTAGAAGGACTTTCCAAACTACCAGTAGCTTGACTAAAACGTAAATTAAATAATTCTTCTTTATCAGATTCTATTTTTTTTATAATTTCATCAGTTGAAAGTTCTCTTATTTCATTATTTTTCATTAGTCTCACCACTTTCTTTCATAACAAATTTACACTTGATAGGAAGCTTATGCATAGCAAGTCTTAATGCTTCACGAGCTGTTGCTTCATCAACTTCAGCTATTTCAAACATAATTTTTCCTTTTTTAACTACAGCAACCCATACTTCTGGCTCACCTTTACCTTTACCCATACGAGTTTCCAAAGGTATTTTAGTAAGTGATAAGTGAGGGAAAATATTAATCCATACTTTACCACCACGTTTCATATAACGAGTCATCGCTACACGAGCAGCCTCAATTTGTTGTTGAGTAATCCAAGCTCCTTCTTCTGCCATTAAACCGTATTCACCAAAATGTAATTCTTTATTTCCTCTAGTTACACCATCATAACGTAATCTATGAGGTCTTCTATATTTAGTTCTTTTTGGTATGACTGCCATTTTCATTACCTCCCTTATTTTTCTTTTCAGGAAGGATTTCTCCTTTATAAATCCATACTTTTACACCGATTTTACCATAAGTAGTATCAGCTTCTTTATGAGCATAATCAATATCAGCTCTTAAAGTATGAAGTGGAATATTTCCTTCAGTATATCCTTCAGTTCTTGCCATATCAGCTCCACCTAAACGACCAGATACTGCAGTTTTAATTCCTTTTGCTCCTGCTTTCATAGTGTTTCTAATAGCTCTTTTTTGAGCAATTCTAAATGAAACACGATTTTCTATTTGATGTGCGATATTCTCAGCAACTAGTGCAGCATCTATATCTGGATTTTTAATTTCCATGATAGATATTTGAACATCTTCACCAACTAATTTAGATAATTCTTTCTTAATTTTTTCAATTTCATCTCCGCCATGACCAATTACAACACCAGGTTTTGCAGTGTTAATAATTACTTCAGTCTTTTTGGCAGTTCTTTCAATAAGAATATTTGAAACTGCTGCGTCTTTTAATCTCGAAGTTAAGAATTTACGAATTTTAATATCATTATTTAAAAACTTAGAGAAATCTTTATTTCCGGCATACCATTTAGATTCCCAAGTTTTATTGATTCCAATTCTAAGTCCAATTGGACTAACTTTTTGACCCATCAGTTTACCTCCTTTGCTTAATTATTTTCACTTACCACTACTGTGATATGACTTGTTCTTTTTTTAATTGGATCAACATTTCCACGTGAACCAAATTTCATTCTTTTCATTACTTGACCTTCATTAATGTAAGCTTCACTAACAACTAAATTATTTTTGTCTAAATTTAAATTGTTTTCTGCATTAGCTACAGCTGAAGTAAGTACTTTTCTAATAATACGTGCAGATTCTTTATTAGTATTTTTCAAAATATTATCTGCTTCTACTACGCTTTTTCCGCGTATTAAATCTATAACTAAACGGGTTTTGCGAGGTGCAATTCTAACGCCTTTTGCGATTGCTCTTGCTTCCATTTTAGTCCTCCTTCCTGATAATTAACTATTATTTACCTTTTTCATCGCCATGTCCACCAAACTTACGTGTTTGTGCAAACTCACCTAATTTATGTCCTACCATATCTTCTGTAACATATACAGGAACAAATTCTTTTCCATTATGAACAGCGAATGTTAGACCAACAAATTCAGGAAAAATGGTTGAACGGCGAGACCATGTTTTAATAACTTCTTTTTTTTCAGATTCATTTGCCTTATTTACTTTTTTCATTAATGATTCTTCAACATAAGGCCCTTTTTTTAAACTTCTTGCCATCTATAAAACCATCCTTTCTTTTATTTTTTACGACGACGAACAATTAACTTATCTGAAGCTTTTTTATTCTTACGTGTTTTATATCCAAGAGCTGGTTTACCCCAAGGAGTAACAGGCCCTTTTCTACCAATTGGAGCACGTCCTTCTCCACCACCATGAGGGTGATCATTAGGGTTCATTACAGATCCTCTAACAGTTGGTCTAATACCCATATGTCTTTTACGACCTGCTTTACCTAAACTTACTAACTCATGGTCAGCATTTCCAACTTCTCCAATAGTTGCTCTGCAAGTACTAAGTACCTTACGAACTTCACCACTAGAAAGTCTAAGCAACGTATACTTACCTTCAGATCCAAGAATTTGAACAGAAGATCCTGCACTACGTGCCATTTGTCCACCTTTTCCAGACTTAAGTTCAACATTATGTACTAATGTTCCTTCTGGAATTTTAGATAATGGTAAACTATTACCTATTTTTATGTCAGCGTTTTCTCCGCTTTCAATTTTATCTCCAACTTTTAATCCTTTTGGAGCTAAAATGTATCTTTTTTCACCATCAGTATAACTGATTAAAGCAATGTTAGCTGTTCTGTTTGGATCGTATTCAATAGAAGTAACAGTTCCAACAACACCGTCTTTATCTCTTTTAAAATCAATAATACGATATTTTCTTTTAGCACCGCCACCACGATGTCTTACTGTAATTCTACCTTGATTATTACGACCACCATTTTTCTTTAGTGTAACAACCAATGATTTTTCGGGTGTAGTAGAAGTAATTTCATCATTAATTAAAGTACTTTTACCACGTTGACCATTTGTCATTGGTTTATATGTTTTTATCGCCATATAAATCCTCCTTTAGATTAGTTAAGTTCAATAGAACTTCCTTCTCTTAACTTAACAATTGCTTTTTTAACTTTGTTAGTCTTTCCTGTATAACGACCAACTCTTTTTTTCTTAGGCTTAGCATTAATTGTATTAACGCTTTCTACCTCAACATTAAATATTTTTTCAACAGCTTGTTTAATTTGTGTCTTATTAGCTTTAGTATCAACACTAAATGTTATAGTGTTTTTATTTTGAGCTAAATCAGAACTTTTTTCAGTAATAATTGGTGCTTTAATAACATCTCTATAATTACTCATTAAATAAGCACCTCCTCTAATTGTTTAACTGCAGTTTCAGTTATAATCATAGTATCACTAGCAATTACATCATAAGTATTTATTTCATCTACTTGAAGTAAAATTACATTTTTTAAATTACGAGTTGCTAAAATTAAATTTTCAGTTAGTTCTTCAACTACTATTAAAATATTTTTCTTAGCACCTAATGTATTTAACATACTTACCATGTCTTTAGTTTTAACTGATTCAACATTGAAACTTTCAGTTATAATTAATTCTTTATTAATTTGTTTATAAGAAAGAGCAGATTTTAAAGCAAGTCTTCTTTCTTTTCTATTCATTTTTTTGTCATAGCTTCTTGGATGTGGTCCAAAAACTATTCCACCATGATACCATTGTGCTGCACGAATACTTCCTTGACGAGCACGTCCTGTACCTTTTTGTCTCCAAGGTTTTCTACCTCCACCTGATACTTCACTACGTGTTTTTGTATCATGTGTCCCTTGTCTTAATGAATTGCGTGTTAAAGTTATTGCATCATATAAAACAGCATCATTTGGTTCAATTCCAAATACTTCTTTTTTCAAAGTAATATCTTTTACTTTTTCACCTTTAGAATTTAATACAGATAATTTAGCCATCTATAACCCTCCTACTTTTCAACTTCAGAAGCAGTTTCAACATTTTCAACTTCTTCAGTTACTTCCATAGTCTCAGGTTTAACTTCATAAGATATTAATTCTTCACTCTCATTAATTTTACCTGGTTTTTTTACTGCTGTTTTAATAACAACTAATGACTTTTTAGGTCCTGGAACATTACCTTTTACTAAGATAACATTATTTTCAACATCTACTGCAACAATCTCAAGATTTTGAATAGTAACAGTAAGTGTTCCCATGTGACCTGGTAATTTTTTACCTTTAAATACACGCATTGGTCTCATTGTACCCATTGAACCTGGTCTTCTGTGATAATGTGAACCATGTCCCATAGGCCCTCTACTTTGTCCGTGTCTTTTAATAACACCTTGGAACCCTTTTCCTTTTGTAGTTCCTGTAACATCAACAACTTCTCCAGCTTCAAAAATATCAACTTTAACTTCTTGGCCTAAAGAATAATTGTTAATATCTACACCTTTAATTTCTCTAAAGAAGCGCTTAGGTGTAGTCTGTGCTTTATTGGTATGCCCAATAGAAGCTTTAGTCGCTAACTTTTCTCTCTTTGTATCAAAACCAAGTTGAATAGCTTCATAACCATCATTATCTTTTGTTTTAATTTGAGTAACAACATTAGGTTCTACTTCAATAACAGTTACTGGAACTAATTTACCTGATTTTGTAAATACTTGAGTCATTCCAATTTTACGACCTAAGATTCCTTTCATAATTTCCCTCCTAATTTAATTTAATTTGAATATCAACACCACTTGGGATATCTAAATGAGTTAGTGCCTCAATAGTTTCCTTACTTGGGTTAATGATATCAATAAGTCTTTTGTGTGTTCTTTTTTCAAATTGTTCACGAGAATCTTTATATTTGTGAACAGCTCTAAGAATAGTGATTTTTTCTATCTCAGTTGGTAGTGGAATTGGACCACTAATTTGTTCCTTATTTCTCTTTGCTGTTTCAACAATTTTCGCACAAGCTTTATCTAAACTTTTGTGTTCAAAAGCTTTTAATTTGATACGAACTCTTGTCTTTGACATATTTTTATCCTCCCTTCGCCTATATCCAGTATAGACTTGCTCCGTGTAAAAACCTGATTCTCATTTTAAATTGTATTACAACTTAACCTGGTGTATCAGCAACCTCACACATCTACGCATGCCACACATTCAAAATTATACATAAAAAACATATGAAAATCAAGTGTTTTTTATGATTTATATGAAAATTTTTTTTAAAGTTTACAAAAAAAAGAATCATACGATTCTTTTAGCTTGCTTTTACTTGTAATGCCTTTAAATAATCAAGTATTTCATCCATAACAGATTCATCATTTGTTGTTCCATAACTCATACCAACTGTAAGTATAGGAAGAACATCATTTGCTTGAATATTTCCTGCAAATAATTTTCTCATATTATCCATAACTTGTTGCTTATTGATTGTTATATCTCCCAAAAAATAAGAATTAGAATCACTTAACACTGACTCATTTATAGCTTGCATGCAACTAGTCATGAGCTGCTCATTACTAGGAGTTAGTTCCTCAGTTGGGTTTTCTATTTTTTCTATGTATTTTTGATATTTACTTTCAGATTGTTTAGCAACAGGTTCTTCTTTGATTTCAGGTTGTACAGTTTCAAAGCTATTTAATCCATTATCTACTGTATCAAATGAAAAATCATTTTTTTCAAATTGTTCAATTTTTGGTTCTTCTGTTTTTAAACTAGGTTCTTCCATTTTAAAAGTATTTTCATTTATTGATTGTTCATTTTTATTAGTATCATTAATTGAACTAACTAATTTCATATAAACATCTAATTTTTCTTCTTTTGATTTAAATCCAATTTCATCTAATAAATTAAATGCATCATTAGGAGTTATTTTCATAAAATATTCATCATCATTTAGTGCAACCTTTAATTGATCTAATACTTCAATTTCAGAATTCAACTCTTGAATTTTTTTTCTTAAATTTTCTTGTTCATCTAGTATGTTTTGTTTCCTATTACTAACTAAACCTCTTATATTCTCTATCATACTTTCCCCTCTTCTATCTCTTTATCATATATTCATCAAAATCATTATTATAATCTAAATTATCACTTGGATTGTTAAATTTAGCTCTTTTCATTAGTTTTATATTTTTACCTTTTAATTTAGATAAAATATAACTTATGTTTTCATGTAATCCACTAGATACCTTTTCTTCTTTTTTTTCATTTAAATTATTCAAATCAATTATTGTTTTTTGAGCGAATAACTTAAATACATATGTTGAAAAATCACCCATTGTGATAGAATAGCTATTAATTGCATTCCACAAAATATCTTCAGCATCTCGTATCATCATACTGATAGGTTCTTCCCTAAATTGAACATATTTGCTTCTACTTATAAGATAATTATGTATTAATCTTCTTGTACCAAAAAAAACATCATTTTTAATATCCATTTGTTCAGCAGAACTTACATATGTCATTTTGTTGTATAAGTCTTCAATTTGTGATTGATTTAACATTTTATAAATTCCAACAGACGCATCAAATTCTTTGATTTTCTCAACTTTATCAGGACTAAAATCAAAATTACGGCAATCAAGATTACTTCTATCATCAAGTGACAAATCGTTATTAAGATTTTTTTCTATGAAATCTTGAAAACTCATTAAATTGTCCAAAAATCAACCACCTCTTTCTACTTCACCCTATATTAATAGTATAACATATATGATTAAAAAAAAAAAGAATTTTTTTTAAATTCTCTTATTTAACAAAAGGCAAAATTGCCATAAAACGTGCTTTTTTTATTTCATTAGCAATATGTGCTTGATGTTTTTTACAAGCACCTGTACTTCTTCTTGGAAGTATTTTTTTTCTATCGCTACTTACATATTTATTCATAATCATTTCATCTTTATAATCAACTGATTTACCAGCGCACATTTGACATATTTTTTTCTTTTTTCTATAAAATTCTGCCATAATATCCTCCTTAATCTAGGAAATTATCATCTATTGATACATTATCACCAAAATCAGCAAATGGATCTTCTTCTAAATTAACACCATTATCAGCAGCTGGTTCTTGATAATCATATGGACTACTCATATCTTGTTGTTGTCTTTGACCTTTGCTTTCTAAAAATTCAACATTATCAGCAACAACATCAATACTAGTACGTTTATTCCCATCCTTATCTGTATAATTTCCACTTTGAAGTCTTCCTTCAACTCCAATTAAACTTCCTTTATCTAAGTATTGACATACATTTTCAGCTTGTCTTCTCCAAGCAATCACATTGAAAAAGTCTGTTTCCCTTTCACCATTTGAATTACTAAATGTTCTATTAACAGCAATAGAAAATCTAGTATATGGAATATTTGATCCAGTATGTCTTAACTCAGGTTTTGCAGTTATTCTACCTGTTAATGTTACTTTATTCATTTTTTACCTCACATTTTACTTTTCTATTTTAGTAATTAAATGACGAATTATATCACCGCTAATAAGGGCTAATCTATCAAATTCATCAATTGCTTTTGAATCACTAGCTTCAACTACTATTACATAATAATATCCGCTTTTATGTTTTTTGATTTCATATGCAAGATTTCTTTGACCCATATCTTGTGTTTCAATCACTTTAGCGCCATTATCTGTTAAAACCTTTGTAAAATTTGAAATAACTTTTTTTATTTCATCTTCACCTAATGTAGGTTTAACAATAAACATAATTTCATAATTTTTCATAAATACACCTCCTTATGGTCTTGTGGCTTCACTAAGAAGCAAGGAGTAAATTAATACTCGCAAAATATTATAACAAAGTTTTTTTTAAAAGTAAATATTTTTTTAATCATCTCTTTTGCCAAATAATCTTAGTAAATAAATAAAAATATTAATAAAATCTAAGTACAATCCAAATGCACAAATAATAGTATTATTTTCATTTGATGGATCATAATATTTTAGTTTCCAAACATCATATGCAGTCATACCAATAAATATAACAACACCAATACAACTAATAAACGTAGTAAATGCGTCACTACCTATAAATATATTAATTATACTACAAAGTAAAATTCCAATTAAACCCATAAATAAATAAGTGCTAAATTTAGATAAATCAAGTTTTGTAATATACCCAATAATTGAAAAAACCAAAAATATTAATGATGTTACTAAAAAAACTGATATAACTGATTCTAACTTATACACAACAAAAATTGATGAAAATGTTAGACCTGTAACAAAAGAATATAAACAAAACAATATTTTAGCTGTAAGTGGATTCATCTTATTAATTCTTGTTGATAAAACGATCGCAATAACTATTTCAATAAGCGCTAAAAATAAGTACATCCCACCTGAAAAAAGATTATAAAGCATATTTTTATTAAGTGAAACATAATAACCAGTTCCAAAAGTAATTAATAAACCAATAAACATCCATAGAAAAACTCCCGATACAAATTTACTTTCCATAATTTCCTCCTTTAAACATTAAATCTAAAATGACATATATCGCCATCATTCATAATATATTCTTTTCCTTCAAGACGCATACGTCCTGATTCTTTAACTTTTAATTCACTGCCATATTTTTTAAGATCATCAAAGCTCATTACTTCTGCTCTAATAAATCCCTTTTGAAAATCAGTATGAATTATTCCCGCACACTCTGGCGCTTTCATTCCGTTTTTAAATGTCCAAGCTCTAACCTCATCTTTACCAACTGTAAAATAAGTGGATAATCCTAAAAGTGAATATGTAGCTACAATTAATTTTTCCAATCCTCCACTTTCTATTCCTAAATCATTTAAAAACGATATACGATCCTCATCATTTAATTCGCTTAATTCTTCCTCTATCTTTGCAGATACAATAACTACTTTTGAACCTTCTTTTTCGGCATATTCTTTCAAAAGATTAACATAATCGTTACCATCAATTTCTTCTTCACTAACATTTGCCATATATATCATAGGTTTTGCTGTTAAAAAATTAAATGGTCTAATAATTTTTAATTCGTCTTCAGTTAATTCTAAATTTCTTATACTTTTACCAGCTAATAATTGTTCTTTAATTTTAACTAATATATCAATTTCCGCTTTTGTTTCTTTATCCTTACTCATAGAAGCTTTTTTACCTATTTTATTAATCCTGTTTTCAACAACTTCTAAATCTGATAAAGATAATTCTGTTTCTATTATAGAAACATCTCTTAATGGATCTATTTGACCTTCTACGTGAGTAATATTGCCATCATCAAAGCATCTCACCACTTCAACTATCGCATCAACTTCACGTATGTGAGATAAAAATTTATTCCCAAGTCCTTCGCCATTAGAAGCACCCTTTACAAGACCAGCAATATCAGTAAATTCAATTGTGGTTGGCACTAAACTCTTAGGTTCATATAACTTATTTAAAAAATCAAGTCTATAATCCGGAACAATAACTACACCAACATTTGGATCTATTGTTGCAAACGGATAATTTGCAGCCAATATTTTTTGCTTTGTAATTGCATTAAATAGTGTGGACTTACCGACATTTGGTAAACCAACTATACCCGCTTTTAATCCCATACATCACCTCTTTACATATAACTTTACATTGATAATTATATCATTATATTTTTTTTCAATCAATAATATAAAAATTCCATTAAGGAATTTTTATAATGTAGTGCCTGTACTTACTCCAAGTGGTAAGCCAATTACGTACCATCCAATTAAAATCAAAATCCAAACACCTGCAAGTGTTAAAACAATAGGCAACATCTTTTTGAAAATTCCACCTAAAGTTATTTCGTCTTTTTTATAATAATCAATTACTGCAAGCATTACTATAAAATATCCAAAAACTGGTGTTAAACATTTACCAATTCCATCAGCAGCTCTAAAAATAAATTGAGTAAAATCAGGTGTAATATTTGATCTCATAAATAATGGGACAATCGTAGGTGATATTATAGTCCATTTAGTATACATGTCCGGAACTAATAAACTTATTATAACTACAACCAAGAAAAATACAATTATAAGTGGAATACCTGAGAATTGTAAAGTATTCATAAATTCAATAAGTCTATATGATATTACTTCTCCAATTCTAGTCCAAGATACTATAGAAACAAGTTGTGATATTGCAAAAGAATAAACAACAAAACTTCCTATAAAGCCTGACAAACTAGATAAAGAACTACCAAAATCATGTGAATTTTTAAAGTTTTTAGATATAAATCCATATACAACTCCGCAAACAGAACAAATCAATACAAATAACACAGAAAAACTAGTTCTAAACGGAGATGTTGTCGAAAATAATCTTTCAACATAAGTTTTACCATTACCAAGTAAAACTCCTGCTCCAGGTAACTTTAAAGGTAAAACCAAATATATAATAAATCCAAGTAGAATAAAAAATGAAATTGTCGAAAATAATAATGCACGTTTAGAATATATTGCTTCTTCTTGTTCTTCTTTTTTTACATCATATATATTCATTTCCAATGTTTTTTTAGAAATAAGAGTACCTATAATTGATAAAATAATACAACTAGAAATCATAATAAATAATGTTGAAGAAAGTACAAATTTATAATTTTTATCAACTTCCAAAGTGGCCGATGCTTTTGTTAACTCACCTAGTGAAAAATCATCATAATTAAAGATAAAATTTGTACCATAACATGCAGTTATACCTATAAAACAAATTATTACTCCAAGAATAGGATTTTTACCTAGTTTTTTATAAACTAGTGCTGTTAATGGTATTAACATTGTATAACTATATTCACCAAAATATGTAAATAAAATAGAAATAATAAATGTCATAAATATTATTATATTTATTTTTACATTTTTAAATGGTTTAGTAACAGCATCAAGTAATCCACTTTTATTTAAAACACCAATACCAATAATACATATTAAAAAATAAATTAAAGGTTTAAAATTCAAAAAATTATTAACGCTTTGCGAAACCAATGCGCATATACCCTTGATTGATAATGGATTTCTTATAGAAACTAACGATGTTTCTAATCCTCCATTTGCAATAGAAGTTTTATAACCACCAACACCTATAAGTGACAAAACACATGCAGATATTAATGTAACTAAAATAAGTACCATAATAACAATTATTGGACTTCTTTTTTTGTTTTTCTTTTTTAATTTTGCCATATTTCCTCCTATTTAATAACCTTTTTTATCTTTTTATTAAATTCTATACGTGGGAGCATAATACTTCTACCACAATTACAACATTTTATTTTTATATCCGCACCAACTCGGATAATTTCCCATTCATTTGTCCCACAAGGATGTTGCTTTTTCATAATAACAATATTACCTAATTTATAATCAACCATGATGTATCACCACCTGAGTAAATGGAATTTCAATATTATTTTTATCAAATTCTTTTTTTACTTCTTTTCTAATTATTCTTTCAGTTACAATGTGCTTCATAGGCTTCGTCGGAACACTTATTCTATAATTAATCGCTGAATTACCTAGTTCCGTAATTCCTAACACTTCTGCTTTACCAGTTAAATTTGATAATTCTTTGCTCAATCTTTCACATAAGTTTTGTAAGACTTCTTCAACCTTATCTAAATCACTGTCATATGAAACTGATACATCAACAAGAGCCAAAGAAGATTCCAAACTATGATTTATAACAAAATCAATGTTTCGATTAGAAATAATTTCAACATCACCTGTATAAGATTTAATTTTTGTAGTTTTCATACCTAAACTAATAACTTCACCTTTAAAGTTATTTATTGTAACAATATCCCCTACACCATATTGATTTTCAAAAATAATAAACAATCCAGAAATAAAATCTTTTAAAGTATCTTGTAGAGATAGTCCAACAACAATACCAACAACACCAAGAGAAGTCATTATAGATTTAGTATCTATTCCATAAACCTCTAAAATTAACATAAAAGCAACAATAATTAATAAATACTTAATTATATTTAAAACAAGTGATTGTATTGTTTTTCTTTTTCGTTCATCTGCATTAGGTATTTTCCTATTAAATAAATCTTTAATTACTTTCGAAATAAAAGTATATAGAATAAATGTTCCTACAATAATACATATTGGCTGAACAACTTCTTTTACTAAAATATATTTAAACATACCATCATTCCTTAACATTCAAAATTTCAAGTATTCTATTTAAATCAGCTACACTAGTAAATATAATTTCAATTTTTTTATCTTTAATTTTAACACGAGTATCTAATTTATCTCTTAAAATATCTTCAACATACTTATAATCATTATTTTTCTCTTTTTTTACCTGTTTTTGAATTCTTTGGAACGATTCATTATCAGAAAGTTTATATTCCAAATCTCTAACCGTTAAATTTTTATCCACTATTTCATTAGCTAATGAAATAATTTTTTCTGTATCAGACAATTTGCTAAGTACCCTTGCATGTCCCATTGAAATACTAGAATTAGCAACCATTTCTTGAACACTTTTTGGAAGCCTTAAAAGTCCTAACATGTTTGTAACATAACTTCTACTTTTACCTACTTTTTTTGAAAGTTCATCTTGTGTTAAATTTAAATTATTTAACATCATATTATATGCATCTGCTTCTTCTATTGGATTTAGGTTTTCTCTTTGAAGATTTTCAAGTAAACCAATTTCCATCATTTGTTCATCAGTAAAATTTCTAATTATTGCAGGTATTTTTTTTAGTCCAACAAGTTTTGAAGCTCTAAATCTACGTTCACCTGCTACAATTTCATACCCTTTTACACTTTTTTTGACTATAATTGGTTGAAATACTCCATGTTCTTTTATTGATTCAGCTAGTTCTTGAATTGCAGATTCATCAAATACCTTTCTTGGTTGATATGGGTTTGGTCTTAACTCATCTATTGGAACTTCGATTATTTCTTCATTACTTGAAGTTTCATATATTCTTCTTTCTAATGTTTCAACATCTAAATTTTCATTATTAAATAATTGTTCTAAACCTCTACCTAAAGCTCTTTTTTTATTTTCCATTTCTTTCAATCACTTCCTTAGCTAAATTTAAATAAGCAAGAGTTCCTCTACTTTGAGGATCATAAGCTAAAATAGGTTTACCATGACTTGGTGCCTCAGATAATCTTACAAGTCTTGGAATTATAGTATCATAAACTCTTTCCTTAAAATAACTTTTTATATCTTCAACAACTTCAAGGCCTAAATTTGTTCTTGAATCAAGCATTGTAAGTAATACGCCCTCTATATCTAAAGTAGGATTTAAATTTTTTTGTGCTAGCATTATTGTATTCAATAACTGCATAATTCCTTCAAGTGCAAAAAACTCACATTGTACTGGAATTATTACTGAATTTGCAGCAGTCAATGCATTAGTTGTTAAAACACCTAAAGATGGAGGGCAATCTATTATAATATAATCAAACATATCACTTGCGACATCTAAATATTTTTTTAGCTGTCCACCTTTTGAAAAACCAGAATTATTTCTGCTCATTTCCATAAGTTCTATATCTGCTCCAGCCAAATTTATTGTAGCAGGTATAACAAATAGATTTTTAAATTTTGTTTTAATTATCACTTCATTTAACGTCGCTCTATCAACAAGTAAATCATAAATACTTTTGTTAATATCGGCTTTATTTATTCCTACACCTGTAGTTGTATTACCCTGTGGATCTAAATCAACTAATAATACCTTTTTTCTCAAAACGCCTAAAGATGCAGCTAAATTTATACTAGATGTTGTTTTGCCAACACCACCTTTTTGGTTAACAAGTGCTATAATTTTTCCCATACTTTCACCATTTTCTACTAATAAGTCATACATATATTTTATCACAAATGTATAGTTAAAGTCTACAAGAAAAAAAAGAATTAGATTAATCTTCATCTAATTCCTTTATTAGTTCTTCTTTATTCATTTTACTATAACCTTTTATACCTTTTTCACGAGCCAAATCCTTTAATTCAGTTAAAGTTAAATCAGACAATTTTACCTCTTCTATTTTTGAATAATCAGCTTCATTATCTTCCTCTGGCATACAACCATGTTCAACTAAATACTCAATTTGTTCTTTTGTTATAGTCTCATATTTAAGAAGTGTTTCAGCAATCAATTTTAATAAATCTTTATTTTCATTTATTATTTTTTTTGTTATTTCATAACATTCATTAATAATTTTGCGTTGTTCTTGGTCTATTTCAAAAGCCACTTGGCTAGAGAAATTTCTTGATTTATTATAGTCTCTTCCTAAGAATACACTACCTTCTTGTTGTTCAAATTGAACAGGTCCTAAATCACTCATTCCATATTCAGTAACCATTGCTCTAGCTATTTTTGTAGCTTTTTCAAAATCGTTATGTGCTCCTGTAGTTATTTCATTGAAAGTTAATTCTTCAGACACACGTCCACCTAAAAGTCCACTTATAGTTTCAAGTAATTCCTTTTTTGTAGAAAAATAAGTTTCTTCTTTTGGTAACATAAGATTATATCCTCCTGCTGCTCCACGAGGAATAATTGTTATTTTTTGAACTTCATGCGCACCATCTAATTTTAATCCAACTACAGCATGACCAGCTTCATGATAAGCAACAAGTCTTTTTTCTTTTTCTGTATATTTATGGCTTTTCTTAGCTGGACCCATTAAAACTCTATCTTGAGCCTCATCAATTTCATTCATACTAATTGAATTTTTATCTTTTCTAACAGCAAGTAATGCAGATTCATTAAGTAAATTTTCTAAGTCTGCCCCGCTAAATCCTACTGTTCTTTTTGCAATATTTTTTAGTTTAACACTTTTATCAAAAATTTTACCACGTGCATGAACTTTTAATATTTCTTCTCTACCTTTAACATCAGGTAAATTTACTGTAACTTGTCTATCAAATCTTCCTGGTCTTAAAAGTGCTGGATCTAATACATCTGGTCTATTTGTAGCAGCGATTATTATAATTCCTTCATTTGCTCCGAATCCATCCATTTCAGTCAACAACTGATTTAGTGTTTGTTCACGTTCATCGTGACCTCCACCAAGACCAGCTCCTCTTTGGCGACCAACAGCATCTATTTCATCAATAAATATCAAACATGGTGCATTATGTTTAGCTTGTTTAAACATATCTCTAACACGGCTAGCTCCTACACCTACAAATAATTCAACAAAATCTGAACCACTTATAAAATAAAATGGTACATTTGCTTCACCTGCAACAGCTCTTGCAAGTAAAGTCTTACCTGTTCCAGGTGGGCCTACTAATAATACTCCTTTTGGAATACGAGCTCCAAGTTTTTGAAATTTCTTTGGACTTTTTAAAAAGTCAATTAGTTCTGCAACTTCTTCTTTTTCTTCTTCAAGACCGGCAACATCATTAAAAGTTACTTTTTTAGAATCTTCACTTAAACGAGCTCTACTTTTACCAAAATCCATTGATTTATTAGCACTTCCCATTTGTCTTGTAATAAAGAAAAATCCTGCACCAACAATTATTATCATTGGTAAAATATTAATTACAAACATCCAGAAAGTACTAGAATCAGGATCAGCATCAGTTTTAAGTTCAAAACCTAGTTCTTTTTCGGATTTAAGAATTTCATTCATAAATTCATCAGATTTAGGAATTCTAACAAAAAACGATTCGTTTTCATTATAGTTTTTTAATTTCCCACTTATTTCATATACTGAAGCATTGCCTCTTGGTACTACTGTGATACTAGTAACTTCGCTTTTTTCTAGTAATTCACTAAATTCATCATATGATAACACATTTACCTTACGATTAAGTACATTGAAAAAGTAAAAAATTGCCATTAAAATCAAAAATAAAATTATATATGGAAATATTCCTTTTTTTACATTCTTTTTAATCATGTTTTTCTCCCTTCGTTAATAATACCTAAGTATTATATCATACTTTTCATCTTTTTGTTTATCGAATTTAGATTTTTTTAATCCAGGTAACCATACTATTTTTCCACTTGAATCTTCAACCACAGGATAAATATCACGTTCACTTGTAGGAATTTTCTCATTTATAAAAATATCTTTTATTTTTTTTGAGCCTAACATTCCTTTAATATTCATTCGATCTCCATCACGTCTTGACCTTACTCTAAGTGGTAACACTAAATCTTTACTATTTAATCTACAAACATTATTATCCGTTAAACTACTTCTTTTAACTACCTCAATATTTTTTCCATTAGGTAAATTCACAAAATCCATAATATCAATCTCATATTCACCATTTACTTCTTGTTTTTTTGTAAGAATAAATGTGTGATATGTTTTGATAGCTCTTATATTGTTTGGTAAATATATTGTTACATTTGGTTTTTTTGAGTTTAACATATCATATATTATTTGAGCATGATGGTCAGTTATAAGCATCAAGTCATCTTGATATATATGTTCTAACATATAATATATTATTTTCATTTGAATTACTTTATCTAACTCTAAAAACTTATCAATATTAAGTACACCTTGTGGATATACTTCCTTAATTATTTTTTTTACTTGTCTATCTATATAATCATTATATTCAAGCAATGTCTTACTAAATTTATAAAATTTATGATGTACTTTAATATCTTCTTTTTTTATTTCAGGAACAATATATTTTCTAAAACGATTTCTAGTATATACATCCTTTTCATTTGATGCATCTGTAACAAATGATATTTTGTTCTTTTTATCATAATTAAGTATATCCTGCTTTGTTACATCAATAAATGGTCTAACAATCTTATATGTACCCATATCTACTATTTTAGAAAAACCACTATATCCTCTTAAAGTAGACCCTCTAACAATACGCATCAAAATTGTTTCCATCAAGTCATCCCCATGATGAGCTGTAAATAAATATGATGATTTATACTTTTTTACAATTTTAGAAAAATAATTGTATCTTCTACTACGTGCTTCATTATGAAAATTATCATCACCATATTCTTCTATCTTCATGTATTCAAAAACAATATTATTTTTTTTGCAAAACTTTTCTACAAAAACTTTTTCATCAGCACTTTCACGTCTGACATTGTGATTTACATGTGCACAAACAACTTCTAAATCCAAAGCTTTTTTTACCTTTGAAACCATGTGCAAAAGAGCCATAGAATCAGGACCGCCTGAAACAGCTACTACTACCGAATCTCCATATTTAAGATTTAAACCATTAAGAATATATTCATAAACTTCCTGCATAATACACCTACCACTCTATTGGCTTGAAGCCAAATTTTTTTAAACATTCATTTGTCTTTGAAAAAGGTTTACTCCCAAAAAAGCCTCTACTTGCACTCAATGGTGATGGATGAGCACTTTCAATTATCATATGCCTGTTATTAGTAATAAGAGTTTTTTTACTCCTAGCATAATTTCCCCATAAAATAAACACAACAGACTTTTCCCTTTCATTTAAGCATTTAATTATATAATCAGTAAAAACTTCCCATCCTTTATCTTTATGAGATAATGGATGATCCATTTCAACCGTTAAAACCGAATTTAACAATAGAACACCTTGTTTAGCCCAATCTGTTAAATCGTTATTTTGTCTTTTTATGCCTAAATCATTATATAATTCTTTAAATATATTATTTAATGATGGGGGTCTATTCACACCTTTTTGAACAGAGAACGAAAGACCATGAGCTTCATTCAATCCATGATATGGATCTTGACCCAATATGACAACTTTAACTTCGTCATAATCAGTATATCTTAAGGCATTAAAAATATTAGAATAAGCAGGAAAACATTTTTTAGTTTTATATTCAGTTTTTACAAAAACACCTAATTTTTTAAAATAATCTTTTTTTATTTCATCTTTTAATACTAAATCCCACTTTTTATTAATCATATAACACCTCTACATACTAAAAATTATTATAACACTAAGTATCATTTTTTACCACATCTTTTAATTTTAAAAGTGCATATATATTTATAATACAAAGTAATCCAACTAATATATCTACAATATTCCATAATACATTTGCTTTAATAATACATCCTAAAAATAAAACTACTAGTGTAACTATTTTTAAAAATAATATGCTTTTTTTAGTTGTTTTTATCAAATATTTAAATGAGGATTCACCATAATAATAACCCGTTAAAATTGTAGATAATGAAAATAAAAAAACAAAGAAAAATAAAAATATATTTCCATAATGATCAAAATGATATTTAAATGCTTGCTCAACAATTTCAATGCCATTAAGACTTTCAACACTTACATTGTAATTGCTACACAAAATAATAATAGCAGTTGATGTGCATATTAAAAGAGTGGTTATATATACTCCAAGAATTTGTATATATCCTTGTCTTTTATAATCATTACTATTAACCGTAGAAGACGCTATAACACTAGTTCCAACTCCTGATTCATTAGAAAAAATACCACGTTGCAACCCAATTATCAACTGAACTAAAAAGCCACTAAAAAAAGGCTTAAAAGAAAAAGCTGATTTAATAATATTCAAAAAAATAATAGGTATTTTATCCATGTTTTTTAACGCTACAACAAAGGCTAAAAATAAATAAAAAAGAGTCATAAAAGGCACAATTTTATTTAGAAATTTCGAAATTCTAATTATACCTCCAAATATTATAACTGATATTACAATTATTAACATTATACTTATAATTATATAATTAAAACTAGTTATATTTTTAATATATGTTATTATAGTATTAGTTTGAATACTTAAAAAACCGCCAATATAACTAAATAATATTAATATCGCATACAAAACCCCCATTTTTTTCTTATTTAAACCATATTCTAAATAATAACTTGGTCCACCTATTCTACATTCATTATCTTTTCTACTATATATTATCCCCAAAACTGTTTCAGCCATAGTATTAGAAGCACATATAATTGTAAAAAACCACATCCAAAATATACTTCCAATTCCACCATAGTAAATAGCTAGCGCTACACCTGAAACACTTCCAACTCCAATTCTACCACCAAGGGTTAACATTAATGCAGAAAGAGAACTAATCCCATTTTCTTTTTCTTTATTAAAAATGCCTTTAAATATACTCACAATTTTAAACTGTGGGAAACGCAAAATTACAGTAAATAAAATACCTGATAATACAATAAATGAACTAGCAATAGCCCAAACAATACTTTTTACAAGATTCATTTTATCACCAAAAAACATTTTAAAACACTTATTTGTTTTAAAATGTCTAATTATAAATTATTTGCTATTTCTACAAAAATATCTATTCCTATTTGCTCTGCTCTAAATGATAAGTCCAAATTATGTTTATTTAATATTTTTTCTATTTTTTCTAAATCGTATTTTTTTAAATTATTTTTTAATGTCTTACGTTTTTGTTTAAAACTATCTCTTACAATTTTAAAAAACAATTCTTCATTTTTTAAATCTTCTAATTTATTTTTTTTATCAAATTCTACTACTATACTATCAACATTAGGCTTTGGCATAAAAACATTACGACTTACATCTAGTATTTTTTTAACATCATAATAGTAATTTAAGAAAATAGATAGCGAATTATAATCTTTACTATTGGGTTTTGCCCTAAATCTATCTCCAACTTCTTTTTGAACCATAACTACAATCTTATCTACATCTATTTTTTCTTCTATTATTTTCATTATTATAGGGGTTGTTATATAATATGGAAGATTAGCAACTACATATAATTTATTATATTTATATTTTTTTATATCAGCAGCAACATCTCTATTTAAAAAATCAGCAAAAATAATATCAACATTATTACATTCTGATAAATTACTTTTTAAAATATATTCTAATTTTTCATCTATTTCATAACACAAAACTGTCTTTGCTTTTTTAGATAACTGATAAGTTAAAGATCCAGCTCCAGGTCCTATTTCAAGCACCAGTGTTTCCTTATCAATTTCTGACTTACTAATTATAGAATTAATTATATTAAAATCAATTATAAAATTCTGACCAAATTTCTTTTTAAATTGAAAATTGTTTTTATTTAAAATTTCATTCATTTTATTATAAGAATATTCCATAATATCACCCACACTTATATTATCATAAAAAAATTAAAACACAAAATATAAAAAGTGCATAAAATGCACTTTACCATCCCCATCGTTTTATATTAAATTTAATGTTTCGGCCACTAATTACTCCGTTACTACTAGCAGCATTTTCTGTAGGATATGCAACATCCATCCATACTTCACCTTTTTTCCATGCTTCCCTCATACTTCCACCAGTATCAAGAACTATACCAAATATAGTAGTATAAGAGTTACTTAACTGAACTATAGTCCCACACGGAAATCCATCTAAAGATGCGGCAAGAATTCTAACTTTACCATATTCATCGTCATTATAAAAAACACCATCGTTTGTTAAACTATGTTTACCACCGTTTTTTACTCTACAAGATACATTACCAACACTACTACATCCAGCACAATCCGGTCCGTACCCTGTAATTCGTCCAACAAATTCGTTTCTTACTCCAGTCCCCTTTTCTATAACTCTACTTTCCATATTTTGAATTACTTTTTCATTTTCACCATCAAAATAACTAATACCATTTTGGCCTTCATTTAAAACCAATTCAAAATCACTTGGTAAATTAGAATTATAAATTACTTTTGTGTCATATTCTACTACTTTATGAACAATACTTTGATTTTTGTTTTCGTTTATATTGTAAGCTTGCATATTCTCCTCGTGGTATTCAATACCAAAAAAAGAAGAAAGTGATAGAATAGAAAAACTCAACCATTTACCCACTAATTTTAGCAAGTATATATTCATATATCACCTCATCTAGCCTGACAAAAATATTATATCAAAAATCTAGCTTTAAGTCAAATTGAGACAATGCGTTTTCAGTTGTTTTTTTAAACACTTCTTCTACTTTTATTTGTTTTAAATTGGCTATTTCATTTGCCACATATTTTATATTTTCAGGTTCATTTCTTTTCCCACGAAATGGTTCCGGAGTTAAATATGGGCTATCTGTTTCGAGTAATAAATATTTTAAATCAATATTTTCAACAACTTTTTTTAATTTTTGACCATTTTTAAAAGTAACTACTCCACCTATACCAAACATTACGTTTAATGGTATAAATTTATATGCCATTTCAACACTTGAACTATAACAATGTAAAACTGCTTTAATTTGTGATTCCTTTTCTGTTTTTAATATTTCATATGTATCTTCTATAGCATCTCTACTATGAATTACTATTGTTTTATTATATTTATTTCCTAATTTTATTTGTTCAATAAATAATTCTTTTTGCTTTTCTTTATTTATATTTTCATAGTGATAATCAAGCCCTATTTCGCCTATACCAATTATTTTTTTATGTTGTAGTTTTTGCTCGAGCCATATTAAATCGTCATTTGTAATATCTTCAGCATATTCTGGATGAAAACCTATAGTACCATATACATTGTTGTATTTATTGCATAAATCAATAACTTCATTTATAGATTCTCGATTTACACCGCTCACAATAATTATATTATCTTTCATCTTACTTATTACTTGATCTATATCTGGATAATCTGTTAAATCCAAATGACAATGTGTATCTATCATCATAAAAAAACCTCCGTTTAAAAAAATTATACCATATCATGTATAACTTTTTTTCTTTTTTTTATTAAAATAAATCTAAATACACATACCACTACTGTAATTAAATACATTAAATCTAATAATGTAAAATTATAAATCATACTACCTAATACTACTAAAGATATTACAAACAATGATAATATAATACCTTTATTACTCCTATTAAGCATATTCATAATTTTCTCCCTCTATTTTTTAGCAACATTAACAATATACCACAGCCGTTAGCAATTTACAAACACTTATTAAATAAATTCATCGACATTTTACACCATTTTACACATTAAAAGCACCACTTATACAAAATGGTGCTTATTTTTATACATTCAATTCTTTTAATTTTTCCTCTTTATTTATTCGCATAAATATTGGTTCAGGATTATTTAATTTAATACCAATATCCATTCCAGAAAAATCCTTTAAAGAATCAATATCTCTATTTTCAGTATTTAACTGCTTAAATATCTTATCTGCAGTATCAGGTAAAAATGCTTGTAACAATACTGTAGCATGTCTAATAGATTCAAGTAAATTATACATTACTGTAGCAAGTCGATCCATATTACCTTCTTTTGCTAATATCCAAGGTGTAGTTTCGTCAATATACTTATTACTTCTTCTATATATTTCAAATATATCATCAATTGCATCAGCAATTCTATATTCATTCATATGTTCATCCACTTTTTTAGGTGTAGACAAAACACAATCTATTAATTCTTTATCTATTTCATTATTTTCTTTAGGTTCTAACACTTCCCCATCAAAGTATTTTTGACTCATACTGATAGTTCTATTTACTAAATTTCCTAAAGTATTTGCTAAATCTGAATTGATTCTTTCAATTAATAATTCATATGTAAATGTTCCATCATTCGCAAAAGGAATTTCATGTAACAAATAATATCTAATACTGTCCACACCAAATTCTTTAACCAAGTCATCAGCATACACAATATTTCCCTTACTCTTACTCATTTTGTCATTTCCAAATAATAACCAAGGATGTCCAAATATTTTCTTAGGAAGAGGAAGATCTAATGCCATTAGTATAATTGGCCAATATATTGTATGAAATCTTAAAATGTCTTTGCCAATTAAATGAATATCAGCCGGCCAGTATTTATTAAATGCTTCACTTGAATCTCCATCTACATGATATCCTAAAAATGTAATATAATTTGATAATGCATCAATCCATACATAAATTACATGATTTGTATCAAAAGTAACAGGTATTCCCCACTTAAATGAAGTCCTTGATACACATAAATCTTGTAGACCTGGTTTTATAAAATTATTAATTATTTCGTTTTTACGACTTACAGGTTCAATAAAATCAGGATGTGTTTCAATATATTCTTCTAACCTTTTAGAATAATTACTTAATTTTAAAAAATATGCTTCCTCTTTTTCTTCATGTACTTCTCTTCCACAATCAGGACATTTACCATCAACTAATTGCCCTTCTGTAAAAAACGATTCACATGGAGTACAATATAATCCTTCATAAAAACCTTTATATATATCACCTTGATCATATAATTTTTTAAAAATTTTAGCTACTTCTTCTTCATGAGCTGGGTTAGTTGTTCTTACAAACTTATCATAGCTAGTATTCATACAATCCCAAATACGTCTTACCTCTAAAGAAATATCATCAACAAATTCTTGTGGATCTTGATTATTTAAAATTGCTTTTTCTTCTATTTTTTGACCATGTTCATCTGTACCAGTTTGAAAATAAACATCATACCCCATTAATCTTTTATAACGCGCTATACTATCTGCTAAAACAACCTCATATGTATTTCCAATATGCGGTTTAGCCGAAGTATAAGCTATTGCTGTACTTATATAAAACTTTTCTTTCATAAATTCCTCCTAACTTGTAGACCCTATTCCACCAGTTCTAACATTATTTATTTCTTCTTCATTGTCAACTGTTAAAAATTTTACAAATATTCCTTGGCATATTTTATCACCTTTTTTAACAGAAAATTCTGATTCACCTTCGTTTTGTAATTTAATAAATGCATGTCCCTCATTTGAACTATTATTATAATAATCACTTTCAAATATTCCTACTTGGTTACACATTCGAATATTATATTTGAAGCCCATACTACTTCTAACAAGTAACATCATCATTTCATCACTATTCATTTTAACCTTTACACCAAGTGGTATTTTTTTGCTCTCACCCGGTTTTAAACTAAAATCAATAATTGACTTAAAATCATATCCTGCACTATATTTGGTACTTCTCTCTGGTAAAGTATATTCATTATATAGGTTTTTATCATCAGCAATATCTTTTTTAAACTGATTGAAACTTATTTTTTCAAAACACCTCATAAAATCACTCCTATAACAAAAAAATTTACTCCATGTAAGGGCGAAACATCGCGGTACCACCTTACTTATAGAATAAATTCTATCTCAACATTTAACGCACTTTACACGTCTTAACCTAAATGTCGGTTAAGCAACTCCAGAGCCATTTAAAATATAACATTTTATCTATTTACACCTACCATAGACTCTCTTTAAAAATATATATATTTTTCTCTCTTTCAAAATCTTTAAACATGCGTATTATAACATACTTTACACTAATCTTCAAGATGTTTTGACAAAAAATTAGTTGCAACTTTTACTATCTTTTCATCAGTTTCATCGACTTGACTATCAGTAGAAAATAAAATTACTAATCCTGCTACATCACCACTAGTTACAATTGAACTAATCACATATGTTGCTTCAATTTTATCAGTATCAATTATTTCTAAATCTTTTTTATACTTTTCTAGTAATTCCTCTCTACGAGTAATAAAAAACTCTAAACTTTTACTTATAGGCTTATTTAAATAATTCTTTTTTAATGGTCCTGATGCAGCTAATATAGTATCGGTATTAGTAATTATTATATTTTTTTTGGTTAAACTATATATAGAATCCGCATAACTTTGCGCAAAATCTCCTATTTTATCCATATATGAAAATTTTTTTAAAACTATTTGATCATTTGAATCAGTAAATATTTCTAAATTTTCTCCTTCCCTTATTCTTAAAGTCTTTCGTATTTCTTTTGGTATTACAATTCTACCTAATTCATCTATTCTCCTAACTACTCCAGTTGCCTTCATAATTACCTCACTCTCTAAATAATATAATACCTAAATTTAATAAATTTATACTTTTTAAATAACTAAATTAATGATATAATATTTTAAGTGTTTAAAGAAGGAGGATTTTATGGATAATATTTATATTTTTGGACACAAAAAACCAGATACTGATGCTGTAACAGCACCGATAATTTTATCTTATCTAAAAAATAAATTAGGATTCAATACTGAACCAAGAGTTTTAGGAAGTATAAATACCGAAACAAAATTTGTACTTGACTACTTTAAAGTAGACACTCCTAAAGAACTAAAAGATGTAAAACTACAAATTAAAGATTTAAAATATCAAAAAGACCTAAATTTTAATGAGTATGATTCAATATATAATGCATATATATTTATGAATAATAACAAAGTAAGCATGATTCCAGTAGTTGATAATAAATCAAAATTAATTGGAATTGCTTCTATGAAAGATATTGCCAAAAATGCTTTAAATGAAGACTTTAATGAATTAAAAACATCATATACTAATATAATGCATACATTAAATGGCGAATCATTAACTAAATTTGATACTGAAATCAAAGGAAATACTTTAGTTGCATCTTATCAACATCAAACATTTATTGACACAATAAACTTAGATGAAAATTCAATTTTAATAATTGGAAATAGAAATAAAATTATCGAATACGCAATAGAAAAAAAAGTAAAACTAATTGTACTTACAGGAAATCATGAATTAAAAGATGAACATTTACAACTTGCTTTAAAAAACAAAGTTAATATTATTAGAACAAAATATGATACATTTAAAACAGTAAGATTTATTAATTTTTCTAATTATATTAAAAATATAACACTTACTGAAAACATAATATCATTTAAAGAAGATGATTTTGTTACTGAATTTACTGATGTAGCTAGTAAAACCAAATTTAGTAACTTCCCTGTAACTGATAATGAAGGAAAATCACTTGGATTACTTAAACTAGCAAACGTTGCAGATCAAAAAAAGAAAAAAGTAATACTAGTTGATCATAATGAAATAAGTCAAAGTGTTGATGGAATTAATGAAGCTGAAGTAGTTGAAGTAATAGATCACCATAATATTGGATCACTTGGTACATCACTTCCAATTAACTTTAGAACAATGCCAGTTGGATGTACAAGTACTATTTTATATACATTGTATAAAGAAAATAATGTTAAAATTCCTAAAAATATAGCTGGTCTTATGACAAGCGCAATATGTTCTGATACATTACTTTTAAAATCACCTACAACTACAGATCTTGATAAACGAGCTCTTGAAGAAGTATCAAAAATTGCAGGAGTAGATTGGTATGAATATGGTCTTGAAATGCTAAAAGCAGGTTCTTCACTAAAAGGTAAAACAAAAGAAGAAATACTTTATACAGATTTCAAAAACTTCGAATTTGATGATAAAAAAATGGGCATTGGTCAAATATCAACATTTGATATTAATGAAATCAAAAAAGATAGTGATGAATACGTATCAATGATTAATAAAATAGCAACAAATAATGACTATGATTTGCTTGCCTTATTTGCCACAGATATATTAAGTAATGGTTCATATGTATTCTTTAATGATTCAGCTAAAGAAATAGTAGCTGAAGGTTACAAAGTTGAAGATATTTATCAAGGATATTATTTAGATGGATGTGTATCTCGTAAAAAACAAATGGTTCCAAATTTAATGGAAACACTAAAAAAGCATTAATTAAAATGCTTTTTCTTTTTATATTGACAATTAATGTACTTATTACACTTAACTATTTTTTATATTATAATACAAATAAAAAATGACTATTAAGTCATATTTAGTCATTTTTTATTTTACTTTTTCTACACTTTCAAAGTAATAGATATTATTTTCTTTATCATATTTGAATGAAAATTTATACTCATTCATTTTATCTAGATTTTTTTCTACATCAAAATCAAATTCTATTGTATTTTGTTTATATTCAACAAGTATTTCAGATGTACTATATGAATTATCTTTTACTGAAACATTTTTATAAATTCCATCTTTTCCTTGGAACGCAACCTTTTGGTAAACATAAATATTTTGATCATCACTTTCTACTTTTGTTATATAATCAAGATATGAATATCCAGTTCCACCACATCCACCTGAATTTAAATCTTTAGTATACATTTTATTTGAGACATCATGAGTAAATGTTTTACAAAGAATTTCCAATTTTTCAGGAAATACCGAATAAATATTTTTTCCAAATAAATTTTTTGAAGATTGCATTAAATTTGATTCTGAAATACTGGATACTTCAGTAGTATTTTTTCTCATATTTAATACAATTAAATTATTTTTATAATTGTCAGATAAATCATCAACTTTAACTATATCCTTTGAATATAATTGAAATTCATCATGACTATAATAATCTTTATAAAGTATCTTATCCATTAAGCTCTTAATAAATTCCCCATCTTTATTATATGAAACAGTTGGCGATGTAGTTTTTTCTTCTTTTTCACTAGTATTATTTGTACTTGCTTTACCTATATACTTATCAAGATATCCATTATAATATAAATACATACCAACTAAACCAATTATTAAAATAATAATGATAAACACTAAAAAAGGTACTGCTTTACTTCTTTTTTTAGGTTGATAATCATCATCATTTGAATTACTTGGCATAACAGGTTCTGGTTTTATCTCTACCTTTGGTTCAACTATTGGTTGCTCAACTGGAGTAACACTTGGCTCTGGTGATACAACTGTAACTTCCTCAGTATTTAAAGATTGATTATTAAAAACTGGGGTTGGATTAACACTAGGTTCTTGAGTAGATTGTGGTTGACTTACAGTATTATCAACTACTGGTATAGGTTGTTCTACCACATTAGATTGAATATTTTGTGGTTGTGCTTGTTGTGTAACATCATTGCTAGGCATAGGTGTTGGTCCAACAGGTACACTGTTTTGATTTGATAAATTTGGTTGTTCATTAGAACTATTTAACACACCATTATTTTCATTATTCATTTTTTACCTCCTTATTATTATACAAAAATTATAACATCATTTTTAATTATTAGCAATATTTTTTTATAAATTGTATTTAATACACTAATCAGTAAAATTGTTAAATATAACAAAAAAATGACCTAAGTCATTTAATTTGCAATCCTATGATGCACCGTTGGACTACTTAAAGATAATTTATCAAAACTGTATCCATGCGATAATCCATATTCAATAATTCTACTAACAGCTCTTACACTATTAGCATTTGTATCGTGTTGTAAAACAATATAATATGATCTACTACCAAGAGAACTAACTACATTATTTACGTATACATCACTTGATTTCATACCACCATCAGCATCACCACTAGACACATTCCAATCATAATATTGATATCCTTGATTTAATAGCATACCTGATAAACTAGTCATAATACCAGGTGTTATTCTACTTACTGTATTACTACTTCCACCTGGAAATCTAACTAATTTAGATTCCAAACCTGTTAAATTTTTTACTGTATTACTAATTGTATTTAAATCTTCAAAATATGCATCTATACTTGAATATACATAACTATAATTATGCGTGTTTGTATGAAGTCCGATAGCATGTCCTTCATTATACGCCCTTGTAATATTATAATTGTATCCAGGAGCTCGTCCAGTTACAAAAAATGTTGCTTTTACATTATATTTTGCTAATGTGTCAAGCAATTCTGAAGTATAAGCGCTTGGACCATCATCAAAAGTTAAATAAATAACACCTGTACCATATTTTTCTGATTGTTGATATACTGTTACTTTACGAGTTGCTGATGCACTATTGCCAGATTCATCAGTAACACTATAAGTAATAGTATAAGTTCCTGGTTTTGTTGTATCAACACTTCCATCTACATTTACTTTACTGCTAACATCATCACAATTATCTACTGCAGTATAACCAGGCTCGTTATAAGTAGAATTAATACTAATAGACATTTCAGCTTGACCATTTAAATTAATTTCTGGGCTTGTTGTATCCTCACGCTTCATATTTATTTTTTTTGTTGTCTTATTATTACTAGAATCTTTTATAGTTAATTCTAATAAATCCCCTTTAATCTTTTTAGATACCTTATCTGTTACATCACCATCATAATTATCAGTTGCACTATACTTTACATCTACATCTTTTTGATTAGGACATATAGTAATTTCTTCATTTTCAAGCTTTATTTCAGGTGATGTTGTATCAACTACACTTAGTTCTTTTACTATAGTTTTTTTCTTATTTTTATATGAAGCTGTTAACTTAACTTTATACTTACCTATTTTTTTTAAATCAATGTTATCTGATTTTATAGTTGCCTTATTACATTTGACATAATTACCATAACATGCTGTAACAATCTTAGAATCAATTTTAGTATTAACTTCTACTTCAACTTTATTAAAATTAAACTTAAATCTTTTAATAAATAAAAAACATAAGATTACAACTAAAACTAAACAAACAGCTAAACAAATAACCCACAACTTATTCTTTTTCACAAATAATACTCCTTACTACTTTTAGTCTAACCATTATTTTCAACAATATTATTTTTTATTATTTCAAACAATTCAATTAAATAATATATAAAGTGTTTATCCAATTTTATTATATCTAACGTAATGATTAAACAAGAGCCTTTCATTCTAAACCTAAACATTCGCGATAATTTAGTAACATCTTTAAATAGAATATCACCTCTTATTTTAGAAGTCAATATTGGTGGAAGCATAATTTCAATTGAATTTTTTGTTTGCTTAATATTCTTTATTTCCAAATCACTTGCTAATTTTTCAAACCATTCCTCATACATATAAATTATTATATTTTCATCTAGTTTTCCAAATCTATCAGTTAATTCATCCTTGATAGCATTTAATTTTTCAAGCGAATCAATAGTATTAATTTTTTTATGAATTTCTATTTTTAAATCTTCTTCCATTGCCATATTATCATCAATAGTTGTTGAAACTTCAACAAGAGGCTGAGTATTTTTTTCTTCACTAACTTTTGGCTTAATTCCTTTTAATTTTGACACTTCTTCATCTAACATAGACATAAATAATTCTACGCCAACAGTATCAACAAATCCCGATTGTTCACTACCAAGAATATCTCCAGCACCTCTAATTGATAAATCTCGCATTGCTATTGCAAAACCACTTCCTAGTTCAGTAAAATCTTTAATTGCCTGAAGTCTTTTAGTAGCAACCTCACTTAATACCTTACCTGGTTGATACATCAAATAACAATATGCTATTTTATTGCTTCTTCCAACTCTTCCTCTTATTTGATATAGCTGAGAAAGACCAAATCTATCTGCATCCATTATAATAATCGTATTAACACTCGGAATATCAATTCCAGTTTCGATAATAGTCGTACATAATAATACTTGATATTCATTATTATGAAAAGAATTCATTACTTTTTCAATTTCATTTTTATTCATTCTACCATGAGCTATTCCTATAGTAATATCAGGAATTAGTTTTTCAAGTTCGTATTTTTTTAACATCATATCTTCCACGTTATTATATAAAATGTAAACTTGCCCGCCACGTGATAATTCTTTATATATTGCATCTTTTACAACTTGATTGTTTTGAGCTAACACATAAGTTTGAATTGGATATCTATTTATAGGTGGTGTTTCAATTAATGATAAACTTCTAACACCAGACATAGACATTTGTAAAGTTCTTGGAATTGGAGTTGCAGAAAGGGTAAGAACATCTATATTATTTTTATATTGTTTGATTTTTTCCTTATGTTTTACACCAAATCTTTGTTCCTCATCTATTACTAAAAATCCCAATTTTTTATATTCTATATCCTTGCCTAACAACTTATGTGTACCAATTACAATATCTATTGTACCTTCTTTTAATCCAGTTATAATCTCATTTTTTCTTTTAGTACTTACAAATCTATTTAAAAGCGCTACATTAACTGGAAACGATTCGAATCTTTTAATTGCATTTTCATAATGTTGTTGAGATAAAAGTGTGGTTGGACATAACATAGCAGCTTGATATCCTGAAGATACTGCCTTAAACATTGCACGAAAAGCTACTTCAGTCTTTCCATATCCAACATCACCACATAGCAATCTGTCCATAGGTTGTGGTTTTTCCATATCTTTTTTTATTTCTTTAATTACCTTCATTTGATCACTAGTTTCTTCATATAAAAAATTACTTTCAAATAGTGCTTGTTCTGAAGTATCTTTATCAAATCTTATACCAACACTCGATTCCCTTTCTGCGTATAATTTAATTAAATCTTTAGCTATTGATTCAATTTTTTCTCTTACACGTTTTTTTGTCTTTTCCCATTCTAAACTACCCAATTTTGTTAAATGTGGGGCACCACCATTAGATGAAGAATATTTATTAACCCAATCAATTTTTTCAACAGGAACATACAATTTATCGCCACCAAAGTATTCAATCATAATATAATCCTTCATTAAACCATTTTTATTTAAAGTCTTTATTCCTAAATATTTTCCAATACCGTTTATACTATGTACAACATAATCTCCAATATTAAGCTTTGTAATATCTTTTATTTTAGTTCCTATTTTAAAATTTGTCTTATATTTATACTCATTGCTAACCTTATTAAAAAACTCACTTGCACTTATAATTACTTTATCATTTATTTGAAATCCTCGTTTTATTTTTTTTACAATCAAATTTATCATATTTGGATATATTTCAAACTCATTAGTTATAATAAAATTATTATCTAATTCATCAATTATTTTATTTATTTGATATCTATTTTCTAAACAAATAATTACTGTTTTCTTATTTTTTAAATACCTTTTTAAAAGTTTGTTTATTTCTAACATATTTTTTGGGAAATATTCTATAGAACCAGTATTATAACTAATCGAATCATTTTTAACATCATCAAAATTATTTAAATATAAAATTTTTTTTGTTAAACATTCATTAAAATCAAACATATATTTTGTTTTAGCATTTATACCAATGCCTATACTATATTCTGTTATTTCCTCTACTAATTTTTTATATGCTGGATATAAAGTATCATAATTATCAATCACAAGGATATAATCATCAATAAAGCCACCAATATTTGTAACATCAATATAATCTTTCATTTCTCTATAACGAATATCTTTATCAACTAGCATTTCACTATTAGGACTAATTACAACTTCATCAATATTTTTTAATGTGCATTGCGAATCAATATTAAATTCACGTATTGATTCAATTTCATCTCCCCAAAATTCAATTCTAACTGGATTAGAACTACTAATTGGGAAAATATCTATAATGTATCCTCGTATAGCAACTTCGCCTGTTTTATTTACAATTGATTCTCTATTATAGCCTAAAACACTTATTTTTTCTTTTAATTCATCAAAATTGATTGAATCACCTTTTTTTAATTTAAGAATAATATTTTGGTAATAATTTTTAGTGGGTAAATATCTTAAAAAACCCATTAGATTTGTTACAATAATCTTTTTATCTGTTTGAAGTAATGAATTTAAAGTTTCAAGTCTTGTAATTTTTAATTCAGGTGATATTGCTAAAGCTTCACTTGTAATAAAATCATCCATTGGAAATAACAATACATTTTTTTCATAGTTACTTATTGATTGATAATACATATTTGCTTCAAATAGTGTATTTGATACAAAAAGTATATTTTTGTTATATTTTTTATATAAATTATATAAATATAAACATTTAAGTTCATTAGTAAGTCCATTTACATTACCACTTATTTTTAAATTATCAAATATGTTATCAAAATAATTCATAAATTCACCTCCTAACACCATAAAAAAGGCATAAAAATGCCATTTAATTATGATACTTATTCATTAATTTGTCAAAATCTAATTTTATAAAATCTGGTATTAAATTTTCTGATATTTTAATAATATCATTTAATTTTTCTAATTCTTCACTATTAAATTTACCTAAAACATAGTCTTTAGTATCTATTGTTTTATTATTAGATATTCCTATTTTCCACCTTTTATACTCATTTGTTTTAAAATGTAATTCAATATTTTTTAAACCATTGTGTCCACCTGAACTACCCTTATATTTCAATTTAAAACATCCTATTTCTAAATCTAAATCATCATGAATTATAAATATATCTGAAACATCAATTTTAAAATAGTTTGCAAAATTATATATAACTTCGCCAGATAAATTCATATAAGACAAAGGTTTTAAAAAAATTACCTTTTCATCATTTATTACTGTATCAAAATACAATCCATTAAACTTTTTTTTATTAAAGTCTTTTTTTATTAAACTAGAATAATAATCTAATACCATAAAACCAATATTATGGCGAGTATTCTCATATTCATTTCCAGGATTTCCTAATCCAACTATTAATTTCAATTTATCACCTCTACAAATTATGATATTCTTTATAAACATCGTTTTTTGGAATATTTCTTGCTTTCGCAACCTTTTTAATTGAATCCATAACACTATTGCCTTCTTTAATATACATATTTACATGTTCAACAATTGTCAATAAGTCATAATTTATTTGTTCTTTCGATCCTTCAACAACAATTACAAATTCTCCCTTTGGATTATTTAGTTGAGTTAAAACCTCATCAATATTTCCCCTGTATATTTCTTCATGTTTTTTACTTATTTCCCGGGAAATACTTATATACCTATTACCGAACACTTTTTTAATATTATTTAACGTTTCAAGTATTCTATGTGGAGATTCATAAAAAATCAAAGTATGTTTATACATTTTTAAATTTTCTAATTCTTTAATTTGATGCGAGCTTTTACTACTTAAAAACCCATAAAAACAAAAAGTATTGGGTGAGATGCCAGATACAATTAAAGCTGATATTAAAGCTGTTGGTCCAGGTAAAGCAATAACATTATATCCATTATCCATTGCAATACGAGCTAAAATATAACCTGGATCACTAATAACTGGTGTTCCTCTATCACTTACAACACCAACATCAACACCATTATTTAAATACTTTAACAATTTATCTTTATTTTTTTCCTCATTAAAATTATGACTTGATATTAACTTTTTATTTTTTATATTTAAATATTCAAGTAATTGTCCAGTCACTCTTGTATCTTCAGAAAAAATCACTTCAACTTTTTCCAAAGTTTTAATTGCTCTAATTGTAATATCATCCATATTACCAATTGGAGTTGGAATTAAATATAATTTAGCGTTATTATCATAACTAATTTGAGACATTTTATCACTACTTCCCAAAATATTTTTTTACTTCTTCACTATAACTTCCATCAGGATTATGTGCATATATTGGTTTTAATATTTTCAATCCAGGTTTGCCATTTTTTGTTCCTTCAACAAGAACAATATTTGAAACACTATTTGTATGTGGATAAACAAATTGTATTTTTTTTGGTTCAATATTATTTTTTCTCATAGATTCAATTATATCAATTAATCTTTCTGTTCTATGAACTAATGCAACAGAACCGTTATTTTTTAACAATTTTTTACTTACTTTAAATAAATCATCTAAGTTTAACATAACTTCATGGCGTGCTATTGTTTTAGAATTTGAATCATTATAATTTGAATTTGGAAATACTTTAAAAAATGGTGGATTGCATGTTATTAAATCAAAAATATCACTTTCATGCTCTTTACAATAATTTTTTATATCATCGTTAATAATTTCAATTTGATCTTGCAAATTATTAAGTTTAATTGATTCAATTGCTAAATCGCACGATTCTTTTTGAATTTCGACACCAATTATTTTACAATCACATCGAGTTGATAATATTAGAGGAATTACTGCATTACCAGATCCAATATCAAGAATTTTTTTAGTATTTTTTTTTATATCAATAAAATTAGGTAAAAGTACTGAATCTAACGAAAAATTAAACATTTGTGTATCTTGTACAATTTTTATATTTTTATATTCTAACAAATCATGAATTACTTTCATTTTGAACTTCTATTATTCCAATATTAGGAATATCCACACTATATTTTTTATTTAATATATCAATATTTACAACTTGTCCAAATTTACCATTAATATTCACAGTATCACCTATATTTGGTAAAGTTTTTCTACATTCTTTATAATTTGAATCTTCATACTTTAAACAACATAAAATTCTTCCGCATACTCCATTTATTTTAGTAGGATTAAGTGACAAATTTTGATTTTTTGCCATGTTTATTGATACAGATTCAAGATCACTTAAGAAAGAATGACAGCACAATTCTCTTCCACAACATCCTATACCACCTATATTTTTTGCTTTATCCCTGACACCTAATTGTCTAAGTTCAATACGAGTTTTATAAATTGACGCTAAATCTTTAGCTAAATTTCTGAAATCAACTCGATTATCAGATAAAAAATGAAATAATAATTGGCTTCTATCAAATGTAAAGCTTGCATCAAGTATTTTCATATTAAGCTTATTTTCTAAAACCAATCTACGACAATTTTTTAATGCCTCTTCAGCTAAAGATAAATTTTCTTTATGTTTGTAATAATCTTTTTTAGTTGATATTCTAATAACGTTTTTTATTTTATTACTAAATTTTTTTGAATCTACTTTAATTATATCAGTTTCAACCTTACCAAATTGAAGACCTCTTTCTGTTTCTACAATTACTGTAATTCCTTTTTTTAATTTTATATTATTTGGTGAAAAATAATAAATCTTATTATTATTTCCTAAAGAAATACCAATTACATCTTTCACACCAATCACTTCTCCCATTCAATTATCAACTTATCAATTAAAAGTTGATTGTTTATATTATAATATATTTTTTTCTTCATTTCTAATAATTTATTAATTTTTTTCACTATATCGACAATTTGATTATTTTCCACTATTTTTTTTATACTTTCTTCGTATTCCAAAAAAGTATTAATTTTGCTTACAAAAAAATAATTCAAAATATCCTTGTAGAATAAAATCATTATATCAAATGCATCTGCAATTATTTTCTTGTCATTAAATATATCATGCCAAAGAGTTTGAGTATACAAAAGTGTATTAATTTTTTCTTTTTCATAAAAAATTACAAATTCTATAGTTTTTTCAATTAAAACATCTCTATTATCGTTATTCTCAAACAGCACCGATAATATATTTTCATCTGAAGATGATTTTAATTTTACAATTTGACAACGAGATATAATAGTATTTAACATTTCATGAATATTATTTGTAAGAAGAATTGCTATTATGTTTTCTTCTGGTTCTTCTAAAAATTTTAAAATTGAATTAGCAGCAGATATATTTAACTTCTCAGCATTTTTTATAATATAAATTTTGTAATTACTTTCTATCGATTTTGTACTAAACTCTTTTTGTAAATCAGAAAGTTGTTCTTTTTTTATAAATAAACCATCTGGTTCGATTATTTTTATTTCAGAAAAATTCCCATTATTAATTCTATCACATTGTGTACATTTTCCACAATTATTTTTATTAGTTAATTTTTTAGGACATTGCAATGCTTTTGCAAATGCAAGCGCAAATGGAAAGGATAAAGTATAATTATTTGTTTCAATTAAATATGCATGAGAAATTTTATTTTTCTGTAATGCATTTTTTAATATTTTATATGGTATTTTTTGTTCAAAAATAAAATCATCTAACATACTAAAAATCCTTTCTAAAAAATTATAATCAAAATTATTATTAATGCGAATAATGATGGTAATCCAAAAATTGATAATGTTAAGACGGTTATTACATTAATTGGTATAACCATATTAAATGATGATGCAATTAAATTATACCCATATAGTAAAAAAACACTAAAAATTATTTTTTTGAAAAAAGAAAAGATTTTTTTTAACATGTTTGTCCACCTCCATAAAATATATGAAAGTTTAAAAATGTTATGCTACTTCTTTTCTATCTTCTAATGCTAGTTCTAAAGTTAATGAATCAATATAATCCATGTCAGCACCTAATGGTATTCCATGAGCTATTTTAGTTACCTTTACATTAGTCCCTTCTAATATTTTAGTAATATATAATGCGGTTGTTTCTCCTTCAATACTAGGCTTTACAGCGATTATTATTTCGTTAATTTTATTTTTCTTTACCCTATCTATAAGTGAACTTATATTTATATCTTCAGGATTTACACCATCAAGTGGTGAAATTAATCCATCTAAAACATGATATAATCCATAATATGATCCCATTTTTTCAAATAAATTTATATTTTTTGGTTCTTCTACAACGCATATTGTATCTTTTTTTCTAGTATTATCTTTACATATACTACATACATTTTCTTCTGAAAAATTATTACAAATTTCACATCTTTTTATTTTTGTCTTAATATTATTTAATGATAAAGAAAATAATTTTAAAACATCATCATCCATATATAGTGTTGAAAGAGCTAAACGCTCTGCTGTTTTTTCACCAATTCCAGGTAACTTTTTAAAGCATTCAATTAAATTTCTAATTGTTTCAGGATAATTCATTATAACAATCCAGGCATTCCTTGAGTAAATTTGCCCATTTTTGATTCAGTTTCTTTATCAACTTTTTTCATTGCATCATTTGTTGCTATTAAAATCATATCTTGCAACATTTCTATTTCATCATTACCTATTGAATCAGTATCAATCATAACTTTTAATATTTCTTTATTACCATTTACTTCAACTGTAACAAAAGAAGAAGTTCCAACAAAAGTTTGTTTATTTATTTGTTCTTTTGCATCCATCATTTCTTTCTGTAATTTTTGTGCTTGTTTCATCATTGCTTGTATATTCATATTTTTCCTCCTCTAATTATATTCAATAATTTCATTAAACATTTTTTCTATTTCATTTAAGTTTTTTTTATTTGATAATATTTCATCTAAATTATAATTTTCTTCTACAAAATTATAGGTTTTAGATTTAGAATTAAATTCATTTTTAATTTTATTCCATTCATTTAGATAAGTAGAAATAATTTTAAAATTTGAATTTAATTCCGAGTTAATTACTGTTTCAATTTTAATTATATTTTCATTAAATAAATCTGATGTTGTTTCATCATTATAAACAAATATCAGATAATCATCTCCTACTGCTTTTAGTACACCATCAAATATTAGAGAAATTGTTTTACTATAATCTGGATCTAATAATAATGGCTTTAATTTTTCTAAATCCTCCCTAGTTTTTAATAATAATTTTTTATTAAAAAGAGCTAAAGTATTGTTTATTCTAATTTTTTTTATCTTCACTAGTTTTAACTTTTTTTCTTCATCAATTTCACCATTGACTTTTTTTTCTATTTTAGCAATATCTTTACTTTTCTCTTTTATTTCTAATGAAATACTATTTTTATTATCTGTTTTTATTTGTATATTTTGTGCATTCTGTATATTTTGTGTATTATATACATTATTATTGTTTATAGTTAAACTGATCATTAATAATTCCAATTTTAATTTAGGATTACTACTTTGTTTCATTTCATATAGTGAATTATTAATTTTATTAATAAAATCGATTATTTTAATTGAATCAATATTTTCGTAACCATTGACATATAAATTTTTATCTATATTTGATTTTTCAAAATAATTAGGTGCTTCTTTTGCAAAAATTATATTTTTAAAAAATAATAATATTTCTTCTGTGAGTTTAATGAAATCTTTACCATTTTCCTCATATTTATTAATTAAGTTTAATACATCAGTTATTTCCTGGGAAATAATTTTGTCAATTAATTGTTTCAAATCATATTGAGTTATTGTACCATTGACATCATGTATATCATTTAACGTTATTTTGTTGTCAGAATATGCAACTACTTGATCTAACATACTAATTGAATCTCTTAATCCACCATCAGATAATCTTGCAATTTCATTTAAAGATTCACTGTCATATTCAATTGATTCTTCTTTACATATTTGTTCTAACCTATTGACTATTTTTTCATTTGGAATTCTTTTAAAACTAAAGTATTGACATCTTGAAAATATTGTTGCAGGTATTTTATGCGGATCTGTTGTTGCTAAAATAAATATTGCATGACTTGGTGGTTCTTCCAACGTTTTTAATAATGCATTAAAAGCGCCAGTTGTAAGCATATGAACTTCATCTATTATATATATTTTATATTTACCTACCGATGGAACTAAATTAACTTTATTTCTAATTTCTCTAATTTCATCAACACCATTATTTGATGCTGCATCTATTTCTATAATATCAGTATCCTGCTTATTATTAATTTGAATACAACTTGAACAATTATTACATGGTTCTAATTCTTTTAAATTTTCACAATTAATAGTTTTAGCAAATATTTTGGCGATACTTGTTTTTCCTGTTCCTCTTGGTCCAGAAAATATATATGCATGACTTATTTTATTATTTTTAATTGCGTTTTTTAATGTTTTAATTATAATTTCCTGACCAACTACTTCATTAAAATTACTAGGACGATATTTTCTATACAATGCCTGATACATTTACTCACCTCATTCCACTTTATATATTATATCATTTAAAATAAAAGAATAAAAGTTAATATATTATTTTCTTTTATTCTTAAAAAATTTTTTTAATAAATTAATAGATTCTTGATTTTCTATGAATTTAAATTTTGATATATTTTTATTGTTATTTATAAAGTTATGATATCCATATAGTTCACTATTTGCTAAATATATAATTTTTTCAATTCTACTTTGCATTATTGCTTCATAGCACATTAAACATGGCTCTAACGTTGTATACAATATGCAACCATCTAATCTCCATGTTTTTAATTTTTTATTTGCTTTTTCGATTGCTTTTATTTCGGCATGGCCGGTTATCATTTTTTTCTTTTCACGGCAATTATGAGCTCTTGCAATTATTTTATTGTTTTTTACAATAATTGCACCTACTGGAACATCATTTGTCTTTAATGATTTTTGTGCTTCTTTTAAACATTCTTCTATATATAATAATTCCATATTGCACCTCAAATAAAAAGGCGCACATAAATATTGGGTCTTAAGGCTGCTATTTTCCAATTCTGACCTGGTTCGACCATAGTTATTGCGCCATATTTAATATACATTATTTTTATTTATTTTGCAAGTATTAAAACATTGTTTATTATAGTTTCACGTGGAACATTGTTTATTATAGTTTCACGTGGAACATTGTTTATTATAGTTTCACGTGGAACATTGTTTATTATAGTTTCACGTGGA
>JAFUCZ010000019.1 GCA_017459425.1 Bacilli bacterium | reverse complement strand
TTGATTAGACATATAGATTACCTTCTTTCAATGTTTATTCGCACTTATATTGTATCAAGGATAAATCTATATGTCTTTTAATTATGAAAAAAAGTGCATATAATGTTTACACATCACACACACTAAAAATTATACAACCAATTTAACTACTTTATGTAGTTTTTTTTATTTTTTAAAAGGTTTTAAAATTTATTTAAAATATATTATAAGTAGGAGGTGGTAATGTGGTACAAAAATTACAAAAAAATTATAAAATCATTTTTCTTATTTTAATATCTTTTATAATAATATTATTATTTTTAATATCAAACAAAGGCAAAATAACACCTGCTAAGGCAGCTGAAATTGAATTTGTGAGTGATTCATCTGATAAAGTAGAAGATATAATTAAAGTTGATATTAAAGGTTCTATTGTAAATCCTGGTGTATACGAGGTGTCAAGTTCTGATAGAGTTAATGATGTTATAAATAAAGCGGGTGGACTATTGGAAGACGCAAATACATCAAATATTAATTTAAGTAAAAGAGTAAAAGACGAAATGGTTATTGTAATTTCAAACAATCAAAATGTTGAAGAGGAAGCAATTGATTTTGAAACTAATAATTATACAGAATCAAATAATTCTTTAGTTTCAATAAACAGTGCTAGTAAAGAAGAACTAATGAGTTTAAGTGGTATAGGAGAATCTAAAGCTTTAGCAATTATTAAATATCGTGAAAATCAAAAATTTAATTCTATTGAAGATATAAAAAATGTAAATGGTATTGGAGATTCATTATTTGAAAAAATTAAAGATAGTATTACTGTATAGTTTTTTAATATTTTTAATTTTGTTTAGGACAAATATAAAAAGCAAATATAATGTAAATGATAAGTATATAAAAGGTACAATTTTATCAATTACAAAATATGATACTTATCAAAAAATATTAATCAAAGGTAAAGAAAAAATAATAGTATTTTCTAAAATAGAAGATTTAAAAATAGGTGATGTCGTTGAGTGTGTTGGTGAAACTAAAATTCCTAGTAAAAGAACTATTTTTAATTTGTTTGACTACAATAAATATTTAAAATCTATAGGAATTAATTATACCTTTAACGCTAAAAAAATAAATAAAATCGGAATAAATAATTCTTTTAATCTATTTTTAAAAAGAAAAATAAGTAATATTATAGAAGATAATCCTTGTAAAAACTATTTATATGCTCTAATACTAGCTGATCAAGAAAAATTAGATGATGATATAAAATCAACTTATTCCTTTAACGGTATTAGTCATTTATTTGCCATATCTGGATCACATATAAGTATTTTAATATTTTTTTTAACTACAATATTTTCAAAAATAAATATTTTAAATATAACCAAAAAAATATTTATTTTTTTAATATTATTTATATATTTATTTGTAATAAATTATTCCATTTCAGCTACTAGAGTAATATTGTTTTATTTTTTTAAATTTATATTAAAATTTTTAGGAATTAATATAGATAATACTCATTTATTAATTATACTTTGTTTTTTATTTTTAATATATAATCCATTTTTAATATATAATCAAGGTTTTTTATTTTCTTTTATAATAAGTTTTTCAATAATAAAATTTGGAAATATTAAAGAAAACAAAGTAAAGTCTAATTTAATTTTATCATTAATTGTTTTTTCATGTGGTTTAATTATTTCTATACAAAGTTATCACAAGATAAATTTTTTAACTCCAATTTACAATTTATTTTATATTCCGTTTGTAACATTTATTTTAACACCAAGTGTATTCATATCTTTCTTTTTTAAACCTTTTACTAGTATTTTATTAGTAGAAGTTAATTTTCTAGAAAAAAGTAATATTTTTTTAAAAGAATATTTTAATTTTTGTTCTATTAGTTTATCTCATCTATCAATAGTAGGTATTTTTATTTATTTAATAATTGTTTTATTGATTTTATATTTTGTTAAATTGAAAAAATATTATATTTTTTTGATACTGGTACCAGTATTTATAATACATCATAATATAAGAGTTTTTTCTTCTTATCAAACTATTACATTTATTGATGTTGGGCAGGGAGATTCTATTTTAATTACGTATAAAAATAGGACAAGTGCATCACTTATTGATACTGGAGGTATTTATAATAAAAAAGGATCTATTTCAAAAAATATTATTTCCTATTTAGATTCAATTGGAATTAATTCTATTGATTATTTGATTTTATCACATGGAGACTACGATCATATGGGTGAAGCTATTAATTTAGTTAATAATTATAAAGTAGAAAAAGTAATATTAAATTGTGGAGAGTTTAATGATTTAGAGAAAGAATTAATCAAAGTATTAGATAAAAAGAACATAAAGTATTATTCATGCATCAAAGAGTTAAATATAGATAATAACAAATTATATTTTTTACAAACTAAAGAATATAATAATGAAAATGATAATAGTAATGTTATTTATACAGAACTTAATAATTATAAATTCTTATTTATGGGAGATGCATCGAGTACAACAGAAAAAGAAATATTAAATAAGTATAACTTACCAGATATAGATGTCTTAAAAGTAGGTCATCACGGGAGTAGGACAAGTAGTAGTGAAGAGTTTATTAATAGAATAAATCCTAAATATTCGATTATTAGTGTTGGAAAAAATAATAGATATGGACATCCAAATAAGGAAGTATTAGAAAATTTAGAAGATTCAAATGTATATAGAACAGATAAAGATGGAAGTATTATGTTTAAGATAAAAAACAGCAAATTAAAAATTGAGACTTGTAGTCCATAGAAAGGAAAATTAAAATGAACGAAATAAAAGAATATACAGAAAAAGTTTTTGAAGATATTAAACATATAGATGAAAATAATAATGAATATTGGTATGCTAGGGAGTTGATGGAAGTATTAGAGTATTCGTTATGGCAAAATTTTCACAAAACTATTAAAACTGCTATGAAGAACTGTAATAATAGTAATTATGATGTTTCTGATCATTTTATTGATGCCAATAAAATGATAAAATTAGCAAAAAATGCCAGAAGAAAAATACAAGATTACAAATTATCTAGATATGCTTGCTATTTAATTGTACTTAACTGTGATCCGAGAAAGAAAGTAATAGCTTTAGCTAAAACATATTTTGCAATTCAAACAAGAAAACAAGAACTATCTAAAAAAGAGTATAACGAACTAACTGAAGATGAGAAAAGATTATATCGAAGAAATCAAGCAAGAAAAGGAAATTTTAATTTAAATAAAACGGCAGTTAATAGTGGTGTAAAAGATTTAGCAAGATTTCATAATGCTGGATATAAAGGACTTTATAATGGAGAAACAGCAGACGATATTTTTAAAAGAAAGAAACTTAGATATAGAGAAGATATATTAGATAATATGGGTAGTGAAGAACTTGCAGATAATATATTTCGAATTGCTCAAACAGATGCTAAATTAAAAAGAGATAATGTAGATAATGAGTATACTGCAAATTCTGTTCATTATGAAGTTGGTAAGGAAGTAAGAAATAGTATTAAAAGACTGGGAGGAACTATGCCGGAAGATTTACCTACACCAGAAAAGAGTTTAAAAGAATTAGAAAAAGATAGAAAAAATCAATTAACTAGCAATAAGTTGTGATATAATATTAATTAATTTGTAGGTGGTTTCGATGATTATAAAAGGAACAAGTTGTTATGCAAATGCAAAAAATGGTAATTTAGTATCAATTACTGGAGACGGCGGTAATGCCTGGGGATTTTATGGTAGTGCATACAAAAAAATGTCTCCAAGATTATATTTATGGCAATATTACGACCAAAATCCAGATAATTTAGCAGAAGATGAACTAATTGATTGGTATATAAGAGAATTCTATGATTTAAGATTAAAAGATTTAAATCCAAATGAATTGATGAACATATTAAATCAAAGGTTTGGTGAAGAAATAATATTACTTTGCCATGAGTTACCTGGATTAGAAATCAATAAAGAACACTTTTGTCATAGAAGATTATTAGCAGATTGGCTTGAACTTGAAACTGGTATTGTAATTCCTGAATTATCAATTAATGAATCTGGTGAGATTACTCAAGAAGAAATTTATGATCTTAAACCAAGAATAAAAAAACTAATAAAAAAATATTAAGAATTATCACTATGATAGTTCTTTTTTTGTTTTAAATTTGACTTACTTTTTTGACAGAGATTATTATATAAATATTTCACATAAAATAAAATGATGAATATATTATTTATAGAAGTGGTAAAGAATAATAAATGATAAAATGAATATAATAAAGATAGTTTAAATAAAAAGTGCTTTTAGGTGCACGCTAATGCATTAGCGTTTTATATAGATTTGGGGACTTTGTCCCTTTTTTACTTGACATAAGTGATAATTAATGGTATCATTATATGGCTTTTTCTAAGGAGATGAAAAAATGTATACGCGAAAACCTACTGATGTTGATAAAGACTTAGTAGAAGTATTAATAAATAAATCTGAATTAAATGATGAAATAAAACAAGTTTTAAAACAATTATTATTGGATGATAATAAAATAAGAATATTTAGGGAAAGAAATAATTATGTAAAAACTTGTAAAGCAATCATTAATATGAATATATCTGATAATATTAAAGAAGATTTATATACTTATTATGATAAAATATTTAGATTTTTTCTTGGATATTATCAACTATTAGTAAATGATACTAATGAGATAAAGAAAGGACATAAAATTTATTTTAAGTTTTGTGATTTAGATCAATGTAAAAACGATTCCTCTTTCTTTCAAACATCTCAATTTTTATTTGATATTTATTATAAAGTTTCTAATTTAAATGAGTATAATGCGATAATTGAAATAATAGATATAAATGATCAATATTTTGATGTTTTAAATGAATATATGTATGATGATTCAATTTGTCCTATAAAATTTAAAGAAAATATACTACTTTTTTTAGCAAATAATTCTTCAAAACTTGATAAGGAACATTATAGAAGTAGAGTAAAACAATTTTTCAAAAAAGAAAAAGGATTATATAAAATAAAAGCCCTAAATAAGAACTGATAATTTTCAGTTCTTATTTTATTTACTTGTAAATTATTATAAATGATGATACAATTATACTGTATTCATAAAGTAGGTGATTATATGGAGGAAACAAAAATATATGAAAATTCAAATTTTAGTGATGCTTTAATATTAAATACTTTAAGAGAAGTAATTGATGCTTTAAAAGAAAGGGGATATAATCCTATAAATCAAATTGTTGGTTATTTAATCAGTGGTGATCCAGGTTATATTTCAAATCATAAAGAAGCACGTGCAAAAATAGTTAAATTTGAACGTACTAAAATTCTAGAGGTATTATTAAAGAATTATGCAGGATAGGTATATAGGACTAGATTTAGGAACTAGGACTTTAGGAATATCTATTAGTGATATTACTTCTACTATAGCTAACACTTATGCAACAATTCATTTTGCTGATTCAAACTATGATGAGTTATTGCCACAAATAGAAAAAATAATAGAAGAAGAAAAAATCACTAAAATTGTACTTGGTTTACCTAAAAATATGAATAACAGCATTGGATTTAGGGGCGAAGAAACCCTAATGTTTAAAGAGAAATTAGAACAGTATTTAAATATGGAAGTAATTATGCAGGATGAAAGACTTTCAACTGTTGAAGCTACTAATTACATGATTGAAGCAGATATTTCAAGGAAAAAACGTAAGAAAAAAATCGATTCAGTAGCTGCAAATATTATACTTCAAACATATTTGGATAAAATGAAAGGGATGAAAAAATGAAAGAAGAACAAATGACTTTTACTGTAACAGACGAAGATGGAAAAAACGTAGAATGTGAAGTTTTATTTACATTTGAATCAGATGAAACTAAAAAGAATTATATGGTTTATACTGATAATACAACAGATGAAGAAGGAAATACTAAAGTATATGCTTCAATTTACTATCCTGAAGAAGAAGGGGTAAGACTTGATCCTATTGAAACAGATAAGGAATGGAAAATAATTGAAACAATTTTAGATGAATTACAAGATGCAGCACAAAAACAAAATAATGGAGGGCAAGAATAAGCTTGTCTTTTTCTAACATAAAAAAGATAATAATTGGATTATTAATTTTAATTGTAGCAGTATTTGTAATTTATAATTTTGAGATTTCTAAAGTATCTAATGATAAAACAAACATAGAAGTTCAAGTTTCTACAGGTCAAAATTATTTATCAATTTCTAAAGATTTAAAAGAAAAAGGATTAATTAAATCTACATTTTTTTATAAAATATATGTTAAAACACATAAATTAAATGATTTGCAAGCAGGTATATATAATTTAAATAAATCTATGAGTGTTAAAGAATTATTGAATGCTTTAGAAAAAGGTTCAACATATAATCCTGATGCTTTTAGTATTACTTTACCTGAAGGTAAAAATGCGAGGTTCGTAGCTTCTTTAATTGAAAAAAACACCAATAACACAAGTGAACAATTTTATAGTGTACTTAAAAATAATGAATATTTAGATAAATTAATAAATAAATATTGGTTTTTAGATGAAAGTATTAAAAATGAAAATATTTATTATTCGCTTGAAGGCTATTTATTTCCAGATACATATGAATTTAAAAATAAAGATGTTTCTATAGAAGAAATAATTGAAAGTATGTTAGATCAAATGGGTGCTAAATTAAGTGCTTATAAAACTGAAATAAATAATAGCAAATATTCACTTCATGAAATTATAACACTAGCTTCTATTATCGAATTAGAAGGTGCTAGTAGTGATGATAGAAGTGGTGTAGCTGGAGTATTTTATAATAGATTAGAAGCTAATTGGTCACTTGGAAGTGATGTTACAACTTATTATGCTGAGAAAGTAGATATTAATGAACGTGAACTATATAAAGCTGAATTTGATAAAGTTAATGCATATAATACAAGAAGTAGTTCAATGAGAGGCAAACTTCCTGTTGGACCAATATGTAATCCTGGAATTGAAAGTATTGAAGCTTCTATTAATCCAACTGATCATGATTATTTTTACTTTGTTGCAGATAAAAATAAAAAAACATATTTTTCAAAAACATCTAGTGAGCAGGATCAAGTTGTAGCAAAACTTAAAAAAGAGGGATTATGGTACGAGTACAAATAGAAGATATAGAAGAATATGCTAAAGAGAATAATGTACCAATCATGATGAAGGATGGTATTGAATTTTTAAAAGATTATATAACTAAAAATAATGTTTTAAATATTTTAGAAATTGGTACAGCTATTGGCTATTCAGCAATACAAATGTGCTTAAATAGTAATGCACAAGTAGTTTCAATAGAACGAGATAAAGAAAGATATGATTTGGCAATAAAAAATATAAATGATTTTAATTTAAATGACAGAATTAAAGTTATTAACGATGATGCACTAGATATTGATATTACTGGAATGTATGATTTAATATTTATAGATGCAGCTAAGAGCCAATCAATTAAATTTTTTGAAAAATTTAAGAAAAATTTAAATAAAAATGGTGTAATAATAACTGATAATTTAAATTTTCATGGTTTAACTCATACAAAGGAAAGAATAGAAAGTAGAAATGTACGACAACTTGTTAGAAAAATAAATGAGTATATTACATTTTTAAAAGAAAATGATGAATTTGAAACTACATTTTTAGATATTGGTGATGGAATTTCAATAAGTAAGAAAAGATGATTTGTTCATCTTTTTTTGTTACAAAAAAATGCATTTTGCTTATAATACAATAGGTGATTAATATGTATCATTTTATAGGTATTAAAGGATCAGGTATGAGTGCACTTGCTCAAATTATGAAGAGTATTGGTTGTAATGTAGAAGGTAGTGATGTTTCATCATATTTTTTTACAGAAGATGGATTAAAAAAACTAAACATCAATGTTCATGAATTTGATAGTAAAAATATAAAAAAAGATATGATTATAATTAAAGGAAATGCATTTGATGAAAATAATGTTGAAGTAAAAGAATGCAATAAATTAAATATTAAAATGCATTCTTATCAAGAATTGTTATCTAAATTAACTCGTATGTTTGATACAATTGCAGTGTGTGGTACTCATGGTAAAACCACAACAACTTCATTAATTACACATGTATTTAAAGATAATTTAGACGCTAGTTTTTTAATAGGTGATGGTAGAGGGAGTGCTGATATATTTAATAAATATTTTATTATAGAGGCTTGTGAATATAAAAGACATTTTTTAAAATACTATCCAACATATGTAATAATAACTAATATTGAATTAGATCACGTTGATTATTATAAATCAATAGAAGATTTAATAGATGCATATCAGGAATTTGGAGATAAAGCCACTAAAAAAGTAATAGCGTATGGTGATGATTTAAATATAAAAAAATTAAACTTTAATAATATTATTACATATGGAATAAATGACAGCAATGATGTAGTAGCTAAAAACATTGTATATAGTAAAGAAGGAATAAACTTTGATGTTAAAATATTTGATAGTTTTTATGGTAATTTTAATTTACCAATTTATGGAAAACATATGATTTTAAATGTACTTGCATGTATTACAATTTGTTATTTAGAAGGTATTTCAAAAGATAACATCGAATTAAGTTTAAAAAGTTTTAATGGGGCTAAAAGAAGATTTAATGAATATGTAATTGGTGATACTATACTAATAGATGATTATGCACATCATCCAACTGAAATAAATGCATTAATTGATTCAGTTAAACAAAAATATCCTGATAAAAAAATGATAGGAGTATTTGAACCACATACTTTTTCAAGAACAAAAAAATTTTCAAAAGAAATAGGTATTGCTTTGAATAAATTAGATTATAATTTTATAATGGATATTCATCCATCACGTGAATTACAAAGTGATTATCCTGATATTACAAAATATACATTAATGCAATATTTAGATAATTGTGATTCTATTGATTTAAATGAAGCAGAAAAATTAGTAAAATATAAAAATTGCGTAATACTGTTTATGAGTCCAAATGATATTAGTGTCCTAGAAAATGATTTTAAAAAAATATTAGAATTGTAAAACAAGTGTAAATTTAGTTTTATGTTAAAAAAATTACTAGTTATTTATTAACTTGTGTTTTTTATTAAAAAAGAATACTATTTATTTAGTATTCTTTCTGTGTTTTTAAAACTAATTTTAGCTATTTCTTCTAATTTTTCTTTACCATATTTTTCAACTATTTTAATACCTGCTTCATCTACGCTTGTTCCTGAACCTTTAGGAAGTAACATTTTTAAATCACTTTCTAATTTGCTAAAATTTTTTATAAATAAATATCTACTTATTAATGAAGAACATGCTACACTTAAAACTTGATCTTCTGCTTTAGTTAAAAATATAATATCAGTTACTTTATTAGAAGTTTCTTTTAAGTAAGAATAGTATACGTATTTTTCAGCAAATTGATCCATTATTATATAATCATAAGTTTTGACTTTTTCTTTTAATTCTAATAATGCTTTGTTGTGTAAAATTGCTTTGATTTTATTCATGTTATAATTTTTTTCATGGTATAAATTATAATCTTTGTTGTTTAAAATTACGCTACTATAAGGAATTTTTTTGATAATTTCAGGTACTATTTCAAGTATTTTTTCATCTGTCATTTTTTTTGAATCTTTTACGCCAAGTTTTTCTAGGAAATCTATGTTTTTTTTATCTACAAATGAAGCTGTTACAACTATTGGTCCAAAGTAATCGCCAGTTCCAACTTCATCAGATCCTATTGTAGATTTATAATAATATTTTAATGTTTTTTTAGTTTCTTTTTTCTTATTTTCTGAATTATTAACTTTTAATTTTGAATTTTCTAATTTTTCAGTTGCTATCCAAAAATCACTTGCTAGATCAGCGTCTTTTCCTTGAAATACTATTTTTCCTGAATCATATAATGTTACAACAGTATCACCATCTTGTGCTTGAAATGAAGCGTAAGGTGGTGTTTTTTCTCTTTTTAAATCATTATAAAATTCGTTTAATTTTTCTTTAGTTTTATCAGATACTTTAAAAGATATAACCACTTTTTTCACATCCTTTTTAAATTCTTATTAAATATATTTTACCATAAATTCTTTATTTTTTATAAAAAATATAATATAATTTACATGAAAGGGTATGATAATTATGTTAGGCGCTACAGATTTAATTATAATTGGATTTATTTTACTTGGTGGTTTTATAGGATTTAAACGAGGTTTTTTAAAGCAGGGTGTAAAATCATTAGGTATTTTTATAATATTAATTCTTGCATTTTTACTTAAAAATCCCGTATCAGTGTTTCTATATGAACATTTACCTTTTTTCACATTTGGAGGAGTAATTAAAGGTGTTACAGTACTTAATATATTAGTATATGAAATTATAGCTTTTTTATTTGTTTGTGGAATATTACTTATATTATTTAAAGTAATAATTCTTGCAACAGATATTTTTGAAAAAATTCTAGATTTAACAATAATATTTGGCGCGGCTTCTTCATTTTTAGGTATGATTTTAGGTATTATTGAATATTATGTATTTGCTTTTATAATTATTTTAATTTTATCAATTAATACAAGTTATTTTGAAAATTCAAAATTAAGTGATTTTATTTTAACAAAAACACCAATTATATCTAGTATGACAAAAAAACAATATAAAGTAATAGATGAATTTTCTGATTTAAAAGAAAAATACAATTCTTCATCGGATTCAAACAAATTTAATTTAGAAACACTTGATTTATTTTTAAAGTATGATATTGTAGATGTTGATTCTGTTGATTATTTAATAAGTAAAAATAAGCTTAATATAAAAGGGTCAGAAAAATTACTTGAAAAATATAGAAAGGAATAATATGGAAAAATTAAATAAAGAAAAATTTGATGAATTTGTAAATAGTGGTAAGGTATTAGTTGATTTTAATGCAAGATGGTGTGGACCATGTAATATGTTACATCCAATACTTGAAGAATTAGAAAATGAAATACAAATAGGACTTGTTGATGTTGATGAGAATCCTGATTTAGCACGTGAATTTGCTGTTATGAGTATACCAACATTAATTCTATTTGATAAAGGCAATATTGTAAAAAAGAATATTGGTTTTATGAATAAAGAACAAATTGTAAATTGGTTAAATAATTAACCTTTTTTTATTTATTTTTAATTTAATTAATAGTATAATTGTTTTGGGTGTTAGTATGCAAAGATATTTTGCCAAAAGTAAAAATAAAGATAAATTTATATTAAATGAAAGTGACTATCATCATATAAAAAACGTTATGAGAATGAAAGATAATGATTTATTAGAAGTAGTATTAGATAATAAATTATATGAGTGTCATTTAGATAATTATGAAGTTATTTTAGATAAAGAAATTGTTTTGGATGTAAAAAATAATAAACAAATAACTTTAATATTACCACTTTTACAAGAACAAAAGATGGACTTAGTCTTACAAAAAAGTACAGAATTAGGAGTTAATAAAATAATTCCGATTATAACTTCAAGGACAAAGGTAAAATTAGATAAAGATAAAGAAATAAAAAAGATAAAAAGATGGGCAAGCATTTGTAAAGAAGCTAGTGAACAATCAAAAAGAATAGATATACCAGTAATAGAAAGTGTTAAAAAATTAAAAGAATTATCAAATTTAGATGGATTAAAGTTAATTTGTAGTACAACAGAGGCAAGTAACAACATTAGAAATTCTTTACAAAAACATAAAAAATGTGATATTATTAATGTGGTAATAGGTCCAGAAGGTGGGTTTGAAAAATCTGAAGAGGATTATTTAGTTAATATTGGTTTTGAAAAGGTAACACTAGGTAATAGAATTTTAAGAGTAGAAACTGCTGCCTTATTTTTACTTAGTGTCATAGAGTATGAGTTTATGGAGTGATTTTATGAATAAAGTATTAAGTGATTTTGTAAACAATCCAGTTTTATTTTTTACAGCATTTATTTTAATTTTGATAGGTGTTGTTGTAATACTTTTTTCGATGTATTACAATAAAAAACATGATACTCAAAATTTAATAAAAAATGTAAATGAAGAATTTCCTAACTTAGATGAAACAAAAAGTTCAGATATTAATATTGGCAACAATTCTATTGATATTGAATCAATGTTAAGAGAAATGCAAAATGATTTAGATAAAAAGAAAGATGATATTGAAACATTTGAAGATGAACAAGAAGAAAAATCTATAATTAGCTATCAAGAATTAGTTAATGCAGCAAAAAAGAATAAAAACATTGATGAACAAATAGAATATGAAACCGATAGCGAAGTTCAAAAATTTGTTGATCAAATAAAGGGAAACAGTATTAAATCTCATACTGAAATTGAAGAGACAGAAACAAAAAAAGAAACTCCTTCAAATGAAAAAAAATTTCAAGGTAGTGAATTTATTTCTCCAATATATGGAAGAGTAAGTGCACCAGAATACATAGAAAAACCTAATACACCTATAATACGAGCAACAAAGAAACAAAAAGAAATTGAAACACTTGATATTGATTTTGATGATTTTAATCCAAGACATGCAAGTGATATAATAGAAAAATCATTTAATATGGATGCATTAGACCAAGAAGTTCTACACAATGATGAATTCTTAAATGCACTAAAAGAGTTTAGAAAAAATTTGGAATAGGCTATGCCTATTTTTTTGGAGGTATATATGAAGTATGTTATTTGTACATTAGGATGTAAAGTTAATACATATGAATCAGGTGTTATGAGTGATATATTAGAAAACGCTAATTACAAAAAAGCTTCAAATAATGAAGAAGCTGATGTTGTTATAATTAATACTTGTTCAGTTACTAATAATGCAGATGTTAAATCAAAAAAATTGATTAGACAAATGATAAGAAAGCATAAAAATGCTTATATTATTGTTACAGGGTGTTTATCGCAAGTTAAAGCAGATGAAATTGCGGCTATAGAAGGTGTGGATTTAGTAATAGGTAACAAAAATAAAACAAAAATATTAGATTATTTAAAAGAAAAAGAAAAAAGAATAGATGTATATGATATATCTGATACTACTTTTGAACCTATGAAATTAAATAATTTCAATAAAACAAGAGCATTTGTAAAAATACAGGATGGCTGCAACAATTTTTGCTCATATTGCATTATTCCTTATACAAGAGGAAATGTAAGAAGTAAATTAAAAGAAGATGTTTTAAGTGAAGTAGAAAATTTAATAAAAAATGGTCATCAAGAAATAGTATTAACTGGTATTCATACTGGTAATTATAACGATTTTAAAAATAATTATGATTTCGCATCACTTCTTGAAGATTTAGTAAAAATAAAAGGGCTAAAACGTCTTAGAATTTCATCAATTGAAATGAATGAAATTAATGATAGAGTATTAAAAACAATAAAAGAAAATGGCATTTTAGTAGATCACATGCATATACCACTTCAATCTGGTACTGATAAAATACTAAAATTAATGAATAGAAAATATAATTTAAAAGATTTTGAAGAAAAAATAAATAGTATTAGAAAAATAAGACCTAATATTTCTATTACAACAGATGTGATAGTTGGATTTCCAAATGAAACAGATGAGGATTTTAATAAAACAAAAGAATTTATAAAAAAAATAAAATTTTCGAAACTTCATGTTTTTCCATATTCCAAAAGAACTGGGACAAAAGCCGCACTTATGGAAAATCAAATAGATGAAGAAGTAAAAAAACAAAGAGTTAGAGAATTATTACAATTGTCAAAACAATTAGAAAGTGAATATGCTAATAAATTTGTTTTAAAAGAAAATTACTTTTTACCAGAGATATATAAAGATGGGTATTTAATTGGACATACTGGTAATTATTTACTTATTAAAGCAAAAGGTAATGAAAGAGACCTACACATTTTAAGGAAAATAAAAATAACTTCATTTGACGGTAGTTATTGTAAAGCTGACATTTTAAATTGACATTTTTATGTTTAAATAGTATTATTTATAATAGGTGATAGTATGGATGAAAATATAAAAGGATACGTAAAAGATGGATATTACAATTTATGTTTTAATGCGGATGGGACTATGAGCGAATTAGATGATTCTAATTACGTTAAAAGAGCTGGAACACATTTAATTTGTTATGATCAAAAAGAAGTAATTGCTAAAATTCAGGAAGCATATGAAAATAATAACTTGTCTAAAGGACTTTTTCAAGATTACGGATATGAATATAGGTTTTCTTTTAAATATAAATACATTGATGCAAACGATAAAGTTCATACTCCATACATAAGACTTAGTATGAAAAAAGAACTTTTAGATGTAACAGTTTGTTCAATGAATTACAGTAAACTTAGAGATATCAGTGATGAAATTGTAAGAATGAAAAAATTAAACAGATTAAGAATCGAACGTGAAAGACGAAAATTAGCATTAAAAAGGAAACAACGTTTTGTAAAAATAGTAGCTGGTGCACTAGCTGGATCACTTGCCATAGCAGGAATTGCATACGGTGTAAAAGCATCTAATGAACATGATAAAGAAATGCGTCAAATGGAAATTGATAAAATAAATAAACAAAGAATGGAAAACGGGATTCCACCTCTAGGAGTGGTTGATAAAGATGGTAACCAATATAAAGACTGGAATGATTATTATAAAGATTTAGGAAAAACGCAAAATAATGTAGATTCTGAAAAAGACATATTACATGATGTGTATTCAGTTATAAAAGAAAAAAACAATACGCAACCTTCTTCATATACACCAGAGTTGGATAATAAAACATATGATATAATACAAGATGAAGATACTGAATCATTCCATTTATAACAAGATTTATTCTTGTTTTTTTGTTATATAAATTATATAATAAATAAGGAATAAGGTGGAACATGAAAACATATATTAAAGGAACATATAAAGGAAGTATATTTGAATCAGACAACAATTATGTAATTGGATTATTTCGAATAAAAGATACAAATGATGAAAATATGAAAAATTATATAAATAAAACAATTACTTTTACCGGTTATTTTTTAGAATTAAATAAAGAAGATACTTATTTTTTTTATGGAGAAGAAGTTAATCATCCAAAATATGGTTTTCAATATAATGTAAAAGAATATGAACGAATTAAACCTGATGATATAGATGGAATCGCACAGTTTTTATCTAGTGATTTATTTTCAGGTGTAGGTGAAAAACTGGCTAAAAAAATAGTTGATGTGTTAGGTGAAAATACACTTGATAAAATTCTTGATAATCCATCATGTTTAATGCTAGTTCCAAAAATTTCAAAGAAAAAAGCTGATACAATATATGAAACATTAAAAAAATATGAGGAAAGTCATAAAACAATTTGCTATTTAACGGAACTCGGATTTAATATGAAAGATTCACTTAATATATATAATACATATTTAAGTAATACAATTCAAATTATTGAACATAATATATATAAAATAATAGATGATATTGATAATATTTCATTTTTAAAAGTTGATGAAATAGCTAATAAATTAAATATTACAGGTAGCGATGAAAGAAGAATTGAAGCATGCATTATTTACATAATGAAAGAATTAACATTTAATTTTGGCGACACATATTTAAAATACGAAGATATTAAAAGAAGAGTAAATAAATATTTAATGTTAGATATAGCTGATGTTGATTTTTATTTATATTTAAATACATTAAAAGATGAAGATAAAATAGTAATTGAAGATGATAAATATTATTTAATAAATATGTATGAAGCTGAAATCAATATTTCTAATAAATTTAAAATTTTATTAAACAAACCTCATTATAATTATCAAGAGTTAGATGATAAAATAACTAAACTAGAAGAAGAAAACAATATAAAATATAATGAATTACAAAAAGAAGCTATAAAATCAGCGCTTAATAACAATATTTCAATTATAACAGGTGGTCCTGGAACTGGAAAAACAACAATAGTAAAAGCAATTGTAAATTTATATAAAGATTTACACAAATTATCTGATTCAAAATTAATTGAACAAATTGCTCTTCTAGCTCCAACTGGACGTGCAAGTAAAAGAATGAGTGAATCAACGCTTATACCGTCATTTACAATTCATAGATTTTTAAAATGGAATAAAGAATTAAATGAATTTTCAATTAATGAATATAATAAAGATAAAAGTAAATTTATAATAGTAGATGAAGTTAGTATGATAGATATTGAACTTATGGATAATTTATTAAAAGGTCTTACTGATAATATACAATTAATTTTAGTAGGGGATTATGATCAATTACCAAGTGTAGGACCTGGGAATATTTTAAAAGATTTAATTGAAAGTAAAAAAATTAATACTATAAAACTAGATCAATTATATAGACAAAACAATAATTCATATATAACTACATTAGCGCATGAAATAAAAGAAAATGATTTATCTATTAATTTTACTGAACCAAGAAGTGACTATCAATTTTTAGCTTGTTCAGCAAATCATATTAGAGAGAATATTAAAAAAATCGCACTTTTAATAAAAGAAAAAGATTATGATTATAAAAAAGTTCAATTCATGGCGCCAATGTACAAAGGTGAAAATGGAATTGATACATTAAACAAAGATTTACAAGAAATATTTAATCCAAGAAATCCAAACAAAGTAGAATATAATTATGGGGATGTTATATTTAGAGAAAATGATAAAGTCTTACAACTAGTTAATATGCCAGACAATAATATTTATAATGGTGATATAGGTGTCATAAAAGCAATAGTATTATCAAATGTGTCTAAAAAAACAGAAATATATGTTGATTTTGATTCAAATATTGTTAAATATAACCCAAAAGATTTAGTTAATATTAAACATGCTTACGTAATTAGCATTCATAAATCACAAGGAAGTGAATTTGATTTAGTGGTTATTCCAATTTGTTATTCATATAAAAGAATGTTATATAAAAATTTAATATATACTGGTATTACTAGAGCAAAGAAAAAATTAATTTTAGTTGGAGAACCTAATACTTTTTCATCAAGTATAAAACAAGTTGAATCTCACAAAAGAGAAACTACTTTAAAAGAAAAAATGTATAATTTGTAATTTTTTATACATTATAAAAATGTATATATTTTATATATACGGTTCATGTTTTCTAGCAAGAAGGTGATGTTATGAAAGTTGCAAAAGATATGGCATTTATGATGATAGGTGCGGGTGCTGTTTTAGCGTATCAAAAGTATAAAGAACCAGTTAAAAATGTAGTAGACAAAGCTATGAAAAAAGAAATAAAAAAAGCAGATAAAATGTTAGAAGATATGATGTAAAAAAAGCTTCCTAGTGGAAGCTTTTATATTCTTTTATTGCCTCAATTTGAAAAATTGAAGTCATTATAAATAACATGATATAGATATATTTAAAATTTGGTATTACTTTGCTTAATAATAAGCATGATATCATAATGCATAAAAATACAGTTTTAACTTTTCCGATTTTTAATGTTTTTGGATTTAAATTATTATATTTTTTATATATATTAATTGTAGCGATAATTAGTTCTAGTATAATTGTAATGATTATTAATTTTTCATCACAAATAAGAAGAATTAATGTACTAATAGATAAAAATTTATCAGCAACTGTATCTAACAATTTTCCGATGTCACTTACAACATTCCATTTTCTAGATAGATAACCATCTAGTGCGTCAGTAAGTGAAGAAATTATAAATAATGCAATACTAATATATATATTTTTAAAATAATAATATATAACAAAAGGTATTAATATTATTCTAATTGTTGTTATTAAATTTGGAATATGCTTTTTCATGTAATTCTCCTTAAAATTATTATATTTTATGTATAATAACAAAATATAAGTATATAATATTAATGTATTAATTATTTAATACACAGGAAAACTCGTAGTGTTACGGTTTTCCTTTTTAATTTAACATAAAAAATTTTTTATATCAATATTTTTTTAAAAAAATGTAATATTTTGTCATTAATTATATAACTATAGATTTTTTTCTGTATTTTTGCTACAATTATTATAAGAATAAAAGGTAGTGATTATATGAAAAAATTAATATATCCAATTATTTTTATAAGTTTTTTCATTTTTACAAATGTTAGTGCAGAAGAAATTACTGGTTATACTAGTAATAATGATTCAATTTTTACAAGCGGGCCTAACATTGAAATACAAGGATGTTTAAATAAAGTAAATGGTTCTTTTAATCGTAATTACGCTTCACCTGGTAAACTTCATTGTCTTGATTCAGGAGATGAAGTTAAAATACTTAATTATGATTCGATTATAGCTTCAACTGTTTCTTCATGTAAAGGTGGATATTATAAGGCAAATTACACTGCTTCAAATAGAACTGTTTATACAGGATATATATGTGCTGATAATGTAAGTGTAAATATTAATACTGATAAATATAAAGATGAGTTAAAAGATTTTCCAGCAAGTTATTTAGAAAAACTAACTATTTTAAAAGAAAAACACCCTAACTGGAAATTCAGTGCATATTATACAAATATTGATTTTTACGATGCAGTTGATCATGAAAGTTATGTAGGTAAAAGTTTTATTCAAGTAAATGATCCAAATGGATCTGACGCTAAATATTTATCACTGGATGGTGGTTCATATGATGCTAGTAGCAAAAAATATATTTTAAAAGAAGGGCCTAATTGGTATGCTGCAAATTCTAAAACGGTAGCGTATTATATGGATCCTAGAAACTTTTTGGATGAAATAAGAATATTTATGTTTGAAAATTTAGGATACAATGGTTCATATCAGACAAAAGAAGTTTTAGATAAAATATTAAGTGGAACAGGTTTGAGTAGCTACAAAGATTATTTTATGGAAGCTGCAACATATGATGGTAACAGTGTTTCACCAATAAGTTTAGCTGCTCGTTCACGTCAAGAAGTTGCTTTATCAAATGGAACTTTAAGTAACTCTGCTAATGGACAAACATATAACGGAAGAGCAGTATACAATTTCTTTAATATTGGTGCAAATTCAGGATGTGAAAATCCAATTACTTGTGGACTAGCGTATGCATATAATAAGGGATGGTTTGATCCTAGAACTGCTATTTTAGGTGGGGCTAAAATAATTGCTTCATCATACATTAATTCTGGGCAAAATACATTTTATTTTCAAAAATTTAATGTAACAAATAATGTTTATGGTAATTATGCACATCAATATATGACAAATATTATGGCCCCTATTAGTGAATCAACTTCTACTCATAAAGCATATAGTTCAATATCAAATTTGTTTGATTCACCATTTGAATTTGTTATACCTGTATATAATAATATGCCAATTTCTACAAGTTTACCAACTAGTGTTGATGATACTGCTAGAGCTGAGATTGAAACTGTTTCAAATAAAACAAATAGTTTAGATGTAAATACTATTATAAATAGTAGTGGATACAGATATAATGGTGAATATATTTCAAAAGTTCAAATTGGAACAAGTGTAAAAGATTTTGTTTCAAATATAAGAAATGTTAGTGGAAGTGCTAATGTAACAATTAAAAATAAAAATGAATCTGATGCTATTGCTACAAATGATGAAATTACTATTCAAAATAATAACGAAAGCAAAACATTTAAAGTTATAATTTATGGTGATGCAAATGGAGATTCAAAAGTAAATGTACTTGATTTACTTAAAACACAAAATAAAATATTAAATAAAACAAATATTTCAGGAACTTATTTAATGGCGATTGATGTAAATAAAGATTCAAAAGTAGATGTTCTAGATTTATTAAAAATTCAAAAAGAAATTTTGGGTACATCAAAAATAGAACAGTAGGTGATTTATGAAAAAGTTTTTCTTAATTGTTATCTTTTCTATTATGTTTTTTCCACTTTCCATTTTTGCTGAAAGTGGAAGCATTAGTATTACTTCTTCAAGTAGTTCTGCAGTTGTAGGAAGTAATATAAAGGTTAATGTTGCTATATCTTCAAATGCTGAAGCATGGGATTTTACTATAGGATATGATAAAGCAAAATTAAGGCTTGTAAATTCTACTATGGAAAGTGAAGGGGTGACTTCTGTAGGGACATCTCTTACAAATTCTTCTAGAAATTATACTTTAACTTTTAAAGCTATTGATAGTGGTGGTGCATCTATTTATGTAAGTGATGGAGTATTGTATTCAGAAAATGAATCTGTATTATCACTTTCTAAAGGTTCAAAAACAATTAACGTAATTACTGAAGAAGAATTAAAACAAAGTTTTAGTTCTAATAATAATTTATCATCATTATCTGTTGTTGGTTATGATTTAAATCCTAGTTTTGATAAAAAAACTTTGAAATATACAGTTGAATTAGAAGCAGAAACTACTGATATTACGGTTAATGCTGCTGTAGAAGATTCTAAAGCGACAGTTACTGGTACAGGAAATATTGCAGTAAGTGATGGTAACAACAATATTGTTATTAGTGTTACTGCTGAAAATGGTGAAGTTAAAAAATACGAAATAAATGCTGTAGTATTAGAATTAGATCCTATTAAAGTAAAAATTAATAATAAAGAATATACTTTTATTAGAAAAAAAGAGTTGTTATCTATTCCAAACGGTTATGTTGAAACTACTGTAAATATTGATAATGTAGAAATACCTGCATTACATAGTAATGTTACTAAATTTACTCTTGTGGGTTTAAAAGATGAAAAAGGCAATATTAATTTGTACATATATGATAAAGATAAAAAAACATATACGTTGTATAATGAAATAAAATTTAAATCAATGTCTATTTTACCACTTGATATGAAAATGAGTTTATTACCAAAAGGATATGTTAAAAGTGATTTATCATATGATGGCAAAAAGATTGTAGCTTATAAGTATAAAAGTAGTTCTAAATTTGGCTTAGTGTATGGACTTAATACTGAAACTGGCGATAAAAATCTATACATGATAGATAGTGTTGACGGAACTGTTCAAAGATATAATGGTGAGATGATTAAGTCTTTAAATAATGAAATTAATATGTATAAAATGGTAATTATAGGACTTGTTATATTAGATATTTTATTTTTAATAATTCTGTTAATTGTAAAAATAGTGAAAAAGAAAAAGAATAAAAAAAGAAATTCTAATTTAAATATTGATGAATCATCACATGAGAAACTTATGAAAATGATTGAAAAGCAAAAAAAGAAAAATGAAAAAAAATCGCTTTACAGTGATATGGAAAAATTATAGTAATCATTTGATTACTTTTTCTATTTTTTATGGTAAAATTAATATAGGTGATTACATGACAAAATTTAGTATAATTGTCCCAGTATACAACGTAGAAAAGTATATTAATAATTGTTTAAAAAGTATAGAAAGTCAAACATTTTCTAATTTTGAAGTAATAGTTGTAAATGATGGAACTAAAGATAATTCACAAAAAATAATAGATGAATATGTAAAAAAAGATGATCGTTTTAAGTCTTTTTGTAAAGAAAATGGAGGATTATCAAGCGCTAGAAATTTTGGTATTAAATATGCAACAGGGGATTATTTAGTTTTTGTTGATAGTGATGATACAATAAATGAAAATTTGTTATTTGAATTAAACGAAGAAATTAAAAAAAATAATAACCTTGATTTAATTAAGTATGAAGTTAAAATAAAAAATGTAACTGATACCATAGAAAAAAACATATTGTTTTCATATGTTGATGGGGAAGAGGCATTTAAAAATTTAATTAGTAGTTCATTATTTGTAACTGCATGGTCATATGCATATAGAAAAAAATTTTGGGATCATAACAATTTTTTGTATGAGAATGGAAGAATTCATGAAGATTTTGGGCTAACACCTTTTGTAGTATTAAAAGCAAAAAGTGTTTCTTCAATAGATTATGTTGGATATAACTACTATATTAGAACAAATAGTATAATGACATCCACTAAATTAGAAAAAATGGCTGATGATATGTTATATCATTTTGATAATTTATTTGATAAAGTTAATACTGACAAGTATATTTCTGATAGCACTAAAAAAATATTTAATAGTTATATTTCAAATGCATTAATTGTTAAAGCATCTACTTTAAGTGGTAATGAGTTAGATGAATATATAAAAAGCATAAATAAAAGAAACATTAGTAAATACTTGCTTACTGATACCTTAATCAGAAAAATAAAAAAAATTCTATATAAAATAAATCCAAAATTGTATATAAAATTTTTTATTAAGGGGTGAAATATGATTAAAGTTAGTGTAATAGTACCGGTATATAATGTAGAATTATATTTGGATAGGTGTTTAAACAGTATTAAAAATCAGACATTAAAAGAAATTGAAGTAATAGTTGTAAATGATGGAACTAAAGATAATTCTCAAAAAATAATTGATGAATATGTAAAAAAAGATAAAAGATTTAAATCGTTTATTAAAGAAAATGGAGGATTATCAAGTGCAAGGAATTATGGGATGAAATATGCTAAAGGTGAATATTTGTCATTTATAGATAGCGATGATTATATCGAATTTGATATGTTTGAAAAAATGTATAATTTGGCTAAAAAATATAGTAGTGATGTAGTTGAATGTGATTTTGTATGGGAATATCCGAATAAAAATGTTTATGACAAAACTAAAGTTTCAAGTAACGATTATAGTGATTTAAGAGTTGTGGCTTGGAATAAATTATATAAACGCTCTTTTATTGAAAAATTAAATATTAATTTTACTGAAGGCGTTAGATATGAAGATGTTG
>JAFUCZ010000018.1 GCA_017459425.1 Bacilli bacterium | reverse complement strand
TAATTTTAGTTTATCAAATGTATATCCATGTAAAAAAATATCAAAGTATGTATTAAAAGAAGAAACAGATAATACTGAGTTTATAGAAAATGATGTTATAAAGTATTATGTTGATTTAGTAACATTAGAAAAAATAAGTAGAGAAAATCAATTTAATAATTTATCTATATTAGATAAGTATTTACTTATTTTTAAATTAAGAAAGCTATCTGAAATAAAAAAATTAGTAGGAGATGATAAAACTATGAAAAAGGTAGTAGAAAAAATAGAAAATATGAATAAAGATAAAAAATTAATTGGAGTATATGATAAAGAGAAGCAAGATAGAATGATATTAAATACAAGACTTACTGGAGCTAGAATGGAAGGATATGCTAAAGGAGAAAAGTCTGGATATGTAAAAGGAGAAAAGTCTGGATATGAAATGGGATTACTTGAGTCTGCAAAAAACTTACTTAAAAATAATATAGATATAGATATAATTAGTAAAGTTACTGGGCTATCTAAGAAAAAAATAAAATCTTTAGATATAAGAAGTTAATAATAGAATATGATAAAGTAAAATAATATATTAAAAAAATAGACACAGTTAAGTTAAAAAGGTCATATAACAAAAAGATAACAATTACGTTATCTTTTTATTGTTGTTGTGTAGTTTCATCTTCTTTTATAGTTGGAATAATGGAATCAAGAGGATCATTAAAGGATGGTTCAGTACCTTTTATATAATACAGTACTGTTTTTTTAGCAGTATCATTATTTGCAACTTCGCCACTTATTGGATCTACCAAAACTCCAACTACATTTTCAGGTGTTTCATACCATGATGTATCTTTGTCTTTTAAATAGTTTTCCATTATGTCTGCCCACATATTTTTCATATTCGCACCATCTGTTACTGGTGTTACTTGGTTATTATCATATCCATTCCAAATACCAACGATTACATCTTTGTTGTAACCAAATATTAAATGGTCTGTGTCTGTTGTACCTGTTTTAATTGAATATTTTCTACTTAATTTTGGAGCAATATTTAAGCATGTTGGATTATTATAATCAATAAATTCTTTCGATGCACAATTGCTTAATAATTCATTTAAAACATATGTAATACTTGAATTTAATACTTTATCTTTTTTTTCTTTTCTTTCATATAAAATATTTCCGTTTGAATCTTCTACTTTAGTTATAAAGTAGGGTTCAACAGTATATCCTAAATTTGCAAATGTTGAATATCCTTTTACCATATCAATTAGTTTTATTTCGTTTGTACCAAGTGGTAGTGATGGAATTGCTTCTAAGTTATCAGATAAGTCTATTCTTTTAGCAAAATCTACTAATGTATCTTCACCTAAAAATAGGTGAGTTTTAACAGCATATATGTTATCTGAATAAGTAATAGCTGCAGCCATACTTATTGGTTTATTAGCATAGTTATCACTATAATTACTTGGACTATAGGTTTTATTTTCAGAAAAAGTAAATGTTGTTTTTTCGCTTGTAAATGTGGTAGAAGGTGTAAATCCATTTTCTAATGCGGCATAATATAAAAATGGTTTCATAGTAGAACCTACTTGTCTTTTAGAACTTATTGCTCTATTGTATTGACTTTTTGAATAGTCTCTGCCACCTATTAGTGCAAGTACTTTACCAGTATTTGGATCCATCATAATACTAGCCACTTCTAAGTTTTCGCTTTTAATATTATTGTTCATACTATTTTCCATAATAGTTTGGGCATTCATATCTAAGTTAGTATATATTTTAAGACCACCAGTTTTTAAAAATGAATCTGGAATACTGTTAATACTTTTAAGTTCATTTATAACAGCATCTTCATAATACATTAGGGTTTTTAATTCTGAACTTTTTTTAGATCCTATATATGTTAGTTTTTCTTTATATGCTTTGTTTTTTTCGTCTTCAGTTATATATTTATTTTTAACCATAGTTTCAAGAATTGTTTTTTGCCTATTTTTAGCTTCCTTTTCATTTACAAGTGGTGAATAATTAGAAGGAGATTTTGGAATACCTGCAAGCATTGATGCTTCAGCTAAAGTTAAATTTTTCGCTTTTTTACCAAAATAATACATTGATGCATTTTCAATCCCATATACACCACCGTAATTTATTGTATTTAAATATCCTTCTAATAATTGATCTTTAGAATATTGTGCTTCTAGTTTAATTGTTATCCATGCTTCTTGTAATTTTCTTTTCCATGTTTTATCAAAATCTAAAAATAAGTTTTTCGCATATTGTTGTGTAATAGTTGAAGCACCTTGAACAGTTTTCACATTTTTAGCGTTTATAAAAATTGCTTTTAGTATTCTTAAGTAATCAAATCCTAAGTGTTCATAGAACTTTTTATCTTCTGTTGAAATTGTAGCATCTATTAAGTATTTAGAAATATTATCTAAGTTTACCCAGTCATCTGTATCTGATGAAAATATATTATTATTTGAATCATATAAATAATATTTATTTGCTTTATCAAGAGGCAATTTGTTACTTAATTTGGCATACATATAAATTCCACAATATAATCCTACAACAATAATAAAAGAAATAATAAAAATTTTATATAGTTTTTTTATGATTTTCAAAATAAATCACCTCTAAAATTATTATTGTTATTTTAAAAAATATTATAAGTTTTTTTGTTAATTTGTGATATAATTTGCTTTATAGAGGTGAATTATGAAAATTAAAATTCATGAAAAAATAATTAGCTCAAATTCTAATGATTTTGAAATCAATACAACTGGTTTATTAAATGAAAATACTCTTAAATTTATGGAAGATGATACAAAAGTTATAATTAATTTTAATGATAAAAGTGTAAATATAAAAAAAGAAAATAGCGATAAAATAATAGTGTTAGATTTAACACTAAAACAATCGAGTGGATATTACATTCTAAAACAAGAAAATTTTAAAATTAATTTAGATATAAAAACTAACCATATTAGTTGTAGTGATAAACAAATAAAAATAGATTATGATTTAAAAATAAACAAAGAAAATATGGGTAATTTTAAAATATTTATAAATATGTGTAACAATTAAAATAATTGTACATATTATTATTTAGAAAATATTTATAAAAACTATTGACATTAGATATATATATGATAAAATTACGTCTAGGAAATTATAATGTTAGTTTGGAGGAATTTATGAAATTAAAAGATATGCCAATTGAAGAATTGGAACTTTTATCTTATGGAGATATAGCGTCACTTGTCTTAAATGAAAAGCATAAAGCGATGAACACACCAACTTTATTTAAAGAAATATGTAATTTACTAGGATTTACAGATGACGAGTATGCATCAAAAATAGGAGATTTTTATACTTCACTTAACAATGATAAAAGATTTATTTTACTTGAAAACGGAGAATGGGATTTAAGTAATAATCATTCCGTTGAATTTGTTGTTGAAGACGATGAAGATGATGAAACTGATTCTATAGAAATAGAGGAAGAAGAAGAAAGTGATAAAATAGAAGATATAGATGCCATAGATGATGATAATGAATTAGATGACGAAGATGATTTAGATGAATTATCAATCATTGAGGATGATGAAGAAAATGAGGACTAGTTTATAGTCTTTTTACTGTGGAAGGAGGAATCAAAGTGATAGAGAGATTAGAAAATATTCAAAGACGATATCTAGAGTTAAATGATGAATTAATGGATCCTAAAAACTTATCAGATATAAAAAAAACCTTAGAGCTAAATAAAGAACAAGCATCACTAAAAGAAGCATATGATGCTTATCAAGAATATAAACAAATACTTGAAGATATTAATAGTGCCAAAGAAATGATTAAAGATCCTGAATTATCTGAATTTGCGCGTGAAGAATTAGAAAATTTAAACCTAAAAAAACAAAAATTAGATAGCGATTTAGAAATAATGTTACTTCCAAAAGATCCAAATGATGGTAAAAACGTTATTGTTGAAATACGTGGAGCAGCAGGTGGTGATGAAGGAAATATTTTTGCTGGAGATTTATTTGAAATGTATAAAAAACTAGCAGAAAAAGAATCGTGGAAAATTGAAGTTTTAGAAGAAGAAAGATCTGAAGCAGGCGGATATTCACTTATCAGTTTTATGGTTAAAGGTGACAACGTTTATTCAAAATTAAAATATGAAAGTGGTGCTCATAGAGTTCAAAGAGTACCAACAACAGAAACTCAAGGTAGAGTTCACACATCAACTGCTACAGTTCTTGTTATGCCAGAAGCTGAAGAAGTTGATTTTGACTTAGATATGAATGAAGTAAGAGTTGATATTACTCGTAGTAGTGGTTGTGGTGGACAAGGTGTAAATACAACCGATAGTGCAGTTAGATTAACACATATTCCAACAGGACTTGTTGTTTATTCACAAACTGAACGTAGTCAAATAAAAAACAAAGAAAAAGCAATTAAAATTTTAAAAACTAGATTATATGATTTAAAGATGCAACAAAGAGAAGAAGAATTAGGAAATGAACGTAGAAGTAAAATAGGTACAGGTGACAGATCTGAAAAAATAAGAACATATAATTATCCTCAAAATCGTGTTACTGATCATAGAATTGGATTTACTATTAATGCACTTGATAGAGTAATGGCAGGGGATATAGATAAAGTTATTGAAGCACTAATTACTGAAGATCAAAATAGAAAATTAAAAGAAGCATGAAATTAATAAGTCACGATTTAGTATGTAGTGAATGTGGAAATATTTATACAATGCAATTTCCTGACACAATAATGAAAAAAATCTATTGTAATAAAGAAGTATGGTGTTTCAAATGTAAAAAGGTAACTGAGCAAATAAATATAATTAACTATGATGCTTGGAAATTTGATATGGAAAATAAAGAAGATAAAACAGATTTAGAGAAATATTTATTAAAAATAACTGAGAAAAATGAAGAACATAGAGTACATAAAAAAATATTATAAAGGCAATATTAATGATGCATTAAAACAATTAGAACAAAATATACCTGTTCAATACATTGTAGGTAATGTTGATTTTTATGGATACAACTTTATAGTTAATGAAAATGTTTTGATTCCTAGATTTGAAACAGAACAATTAGTTGAAAAAACAATTAATTTAATTAAAAAAAACTTTGATAAAAAAATTGATATTGTAGATATAGGTACTGGATCTGGATGTATTGCAATTACTTTAAAAAAGCAAATAGATTGTAATATGGATGCTGTAGATATTTCTTTAGATGCACTTAATGTAGCTAAAGAAAATGCGAATAAAAATAATGCAGATATTAATTTTATACAAGGAAACATGTTAGATAAATTAAATAAAAAATATGATGTAATTATATCTAATCCACCATATATTGCTTATGATGAAGAAATAGAAAATATTGTTAAAAATAATGAACCTAATATTGCTTTATATGCAGATGATGAAGGTATGTATTATTATAAAAAAATATTAGAAAATGCAAGAGAATATTTAAAAGATAACTTTATTATTGCTTTTGAAATAGGATACTTACAAGGCCCTAAATTAAAAGAATATGCAAATAATTTTTTCAGTGATTCTAAAATTTTTATAGAAAAAGATTTAAGTTTAAAAGATAGATTTTTGTTTATTGTAAAAACTCATTAATTTGAGTTTTTTTCTTTAATAAGTTATTTAAATTTGATATAATTATTTAGTAGGTGAAGTTATGAATAAAGATATGAAAGTTTTAATAAAAAAATTAAATTTAACTGAAGAAGAAACACAATATTTTACAAATGCACAACTTACTAATGTTTTAGCTAGAAGTGACAAAACAAAATATAAATTTTGTATTACAATAGATGAAATATTACCAGTTTTAATTTACGATAAATTTATAAAAGAATTAAAAAATGCATTTATAAATTTTAATGTATCTTGTAAAATAACTGTAAAAGATGATAGTAAATATTTAGATGAATATTTTCATTATTTTTTAGATATTTATTCTAATGAATCACCACTTTTAAAAATGTTTAAAGATACTAAGATAGAAAATAATACTATAACTGTTTCAAATATTGCAGAAAAAATGAAATTAAATAGTGTTATGGAAAAATTAAAACATGATTTAAACAAAGTAGGATATAAAAATACTGATATAAAAATAGATATTCATGAAGATGAATCAATAATTGAAGAAATAAAACATGATTTAGAAATTAAAATACCTTTAGAAAAAGAAGAAACAGTAATTGAAAAACAAGAAGAACCTGCAAAGAAAAAATTTAAAAACTTTAAAAGACCACCATTAGTAATAGATAGCGATGATGAAAAAGTTTTAGTAGGAAGAAGAATTACAGATAAACCTGTTAGACTAGATACTGTTGTAACTAGTGGATCAACAGTTACAATTGAAGGATATATATTTGGATCAGAACTTAGAGAAATTAAAACTAAAGATGGTAGACAATTTAAAATATTGAATTTAAAAATTACTGATTATACTGATAGTATATATGGGTCTATATTTATGAATATAGATGATGAAACACCTAAAATCAAAAACAATAATTGGTACATAATAAGAGCAAGTGTTAAAGATAAAGATCAATATAATCCAGATATATCTTTAAGTATTAAAGATGTAAATTTAAGTGATAGAAAAAATACTGAAATAATAGATGATGCACCTATTAAAAGAGTAGAATTACATGCACATACTATGATGAGTCAAATGGATGGAATAACAAGACTTGACTTAGGTAAACATACTTGTCAGCTTGTTGAAGAATGTATAAAAATGGGTTATAAAGGAGTTGCTATAACTGATCACAGTGGATGTCAAGCTTTTCCAATATCATTTGGTATTATTAAATCACACAATAAAAAAATAAGAAAAAACATTAAAGAAAAAATAGAAGAAGTAAAAGAAAAATTAAAAGAAGATGATTCTAATACTTTAAAAGAAGAATTAAAATCATTAGAAGAACAATTAAAAAATCCACCTATTTTTAAAGGTTTATATGGTACAGAATTAACTCTTGTAGATGATACTGTTAATATTGTTGTACGTCCAACAGATGATGATTTAATTGATAATACTTATGTTGTATTTGATACAGAGACAACTGGTTTTAATGCCGGTGGTATGGATCAAATGATTGAAATAGGTGCGGTTAAAATTGATAAAGAAGGGAATATAGTTGATAAATTTGATGAATTAATCAATCCAAATAGACATATACCGGATAGAATTACAGAATTAACTTATATCACAGATGAAATGGTAAAAGATTGTGATAACGAAGAAAACGTAACAAAAAGATTTTTAGAGTGGACTGGAAGTTGTCCAATGGTAGCTCATAACGCTAAATTTGATATTTCATTTATCGAAATGGCAATGAAAAAATATAATTTGGGTGCATTTAAAAATACTGTAATTGATACATTAGAATTGTCAAGAACATTAGATCAAGGTTATGCACGTCATGGTTTGTCAGCGCTAGTAAAAAGATATAATGTTGCTTGGGATGAAGATGCACACCATAGAGCAGATTATGATGCAGAAGGTACTGCACACGTTTTTCATAAAATGTTAAAAAAACTTGAATCTCAAAATTATAAAAAAATAAGTGATTTAGATAATTTAATTAGTAAAGATGAAATACATAAATTTGGTCGTACATATCATTTTAATGCAATTGCATTAAATAAAACTGGACTTAAAAATTTATTTACCATTATTTCACTTGCTAATACTGTTTATTTATATAAATCACCAAGAATATTACGTAGTAAACTTGATGAACTAAGAGAAGGCATTTTAATTGGTAGTGGATGCTATGAATCTGAAGTGTTTGTTGAAGCTAGAAGTAAAGAAGGAGAAGAACTTACAAATATTATTAATTTTTATGATTATGTTGAAGTTCAACCACCCGAAGTGTATGATCATTTAATTCAAATGGGTGACTTCGCTAATTATGAAGAATTAAAAAACCACATTAAAAAAATAATTGATGCTACACGTGAAACAGGAAAAATTATGGTTGCAACAGGGGACGTACATCATTTCAAAAAAGAAGATAAAATATTTAGAGAAATTATAGTTAATCAAAAAGTACCTGGTGGAGGAAGACATCCACTGGCACGTAAAAATATTAAATCAATACCTTCACAACATTTTAGAACAACACGTGAAATGTTAGATAATTTTAGTTTCTTAGATAAAGACTTAGCGTATGAAATAGTAGTTACAAATACTAATAAAATATGTGATATGGTTGAAGAAATTGAAGTTATTCCTGACACTGGTGGAACACCATTTTCACCACGTGTTAAAAGTGATGATGGATTATCTTATCTAGATTGTCCTCGTGTAGTAACAGATTTAGTTTATACTAAGGCAAAAGAATGGTACGGAGAAGTACTTCCATATTCAATAGAAGAAAGAATTGCAACAGAATTATATGGAGATATAGTACTTACTTCAATTAGAAATTTAGAAGAATGCGATGATAAAACAGCATTTAAAAAATTACATGACACTATTTTAAAAGGTAGTGATGCAGTAAAAGAAGTAGTAAAAAGATATTTAAAGAAAAAGAATGAAAATATTACTGATGAAGATTTAGAAAGCTTGTTAAAAAAATCATTAGGTGGAGTAATAGGTGCTGGGTTTGATCCAATTTATTTAATAGCTCAAAGACTTGTTAAGCACTCAAATGACGAAGGTTTCTTAGTTGGTTCGCGTGGATCAGTAGGTTCATCTTTTGTAGCAACCTTAATGGGTATAACTGAAGTAAATCCTTTGTCAGCTCATTATAGATGTAGCAAATGTAAGTTGAGTATATTTGAAGATGAGGAAGGTAATTCATTAGGTGCGACTTATTCTTCTGGATTTGATTTACCTGATAAAAAATGTCCAAATTGTGATATTTTAATGATTAAAGATGGACAAGATATGCCGTTTGCAACATTCTTAGGATTTAATGCTGATAAAGTACCAGATATTGATTTAAACTTTTCTGATTTAAATCAAGCTAGCACTCATGCATATACCAAAGTTTTATTTGGAGAAAACAATGTATATAGAGCAGGTACAATTGGTACTGTTGCAGATAAAACAGCTTTTGGTTTTGTAAAAGGATATTGCGAAGATAAAAATATAGTAATGAGAACTGCTGAAGTAGATAGACTTGCAATCGGTTGTACAGGTGTAAAAAGAACAACTGGACAACATCCAGGTGGAATAGTTGTTATACCAGATTACATGGATTGTTTTGATTTTACTCCATTTCAATTTCCTGCTGAGGATCCAACATCACCTTGGAGAACTACACATTTTGATTATCACTCAATTGAAGAATGTGTTCTTAAACTTGATATTTTAGGTCATTCAGATCCTACTCAATTACGTTTAATACAACTTCAATCAAATACAGATATAATGAAGGTACCACTTGATGATAAAGATACAATGAGTATATTTACATCAACTGATATTTTAGGAGTTACAAAAGAACAAATTATGTGTAATACTGGTACACTTGGAATTCCAGAATTTGGAACACCATTTACAATAAAATTAGTAGAGGATACAAAACCTACAACTTTTGCAGAACTTGTTAAAATTTCTGGTTTATCACATGGTACAGACGTATGGATTGGTAATGCACAGGAATTAATTGAAAAAAATATAGTTCCATTTAAAGAAACTATAGGCTGTCGTGATGATATTATGGTTTATTTAATGTATAAAGGACTTGCTCCAATTAAGTCATTTAAAATAATGGAATTTGTAAGAAAAGGTAAAGCAAGTAAAGATCCTGCAACTTGGGCAGAACATAAAAAGACTATGCAAGAAGCTAATATTCCAGAATGGTTTATAAATTCTTGTGAAAAAATAAAATACATGTTCCCTAAAGCTCATGCAGCTGCATATGTAATTAGTGCTTTTCGTATAGCATGGTATAAAGTTCATATGCCAGTATACTTTTATTCATCTTGGTTAACTTCAAAAGCAACTGATGTTGCAATTGATTCTATGATAAAAGGATACAACGATATTAGAAATAACATAATTGAAATACAAAATAAAGGATACGATGCTAGTAACAAAGAAAATGGTCAACTTGAAAGTTTAAAAGTATCATTAGAAGCAACAGCCAGAGGTATTAAATTTTTAAATATTGACTTATATAAAAGCGAAGCTAGTACTTGGGTTGCAATAAATGATACAGAAATAATACCTCCATTTAACGCTATTGATGGATTAGGTGAAGCAGTAGCAAACAACATAGTTGAAGAACGAAAAAAACGTGAATTCATAAGTATAGAAGATGTACAAATAAGATGTAAAGTATCATCAACTATAATGGAAAAAATGCGACTTATGGGTATCTTTGATGGCATGGAAGAATCTAGTCAATTAAGTTTATTTTAAGGATAGTTAATATCCTTTTTATATTGAATTATCTTTGTTTTTAATAAATTCTCTTAACATTTTAGTAAGTGCTCGTTTTTCAATTCTAGATACATAACTTCTAGATATTCCTAGCGTTTTAGATATTTCTTTTTGAGTTAATTCATCATTACCATTTAACCCATATCTTTTAATTATTATTTCTTTTTCTCGCTCATTTAAAACGTTAAAATAATTTTTTAAATTTTCGATATTATTTTTGGTATGTAAATCAAGAGCAAAATCAGGTTTTGGTGTTTTTAATATATCTAGAAAAGTTATTTCATTTCCTTCTTTATCAAATCCAATTGATTCATTTATACTTATATTTTTATTGTTTTTTTTATCACTCCTAAAATACATTAGAATTTCATTTTCAATACATCTGGCGCAGTAAGTAGTGATTCTAGTTTTATGTTTATATGAATAACTATCAACACCTTTAATTAAACCAATTGTACCTATACTTATTAAATCGTCAGTTTCTTCTTTTCTATGATCATATTTTTTTACAATATGTGCTACTAACCTTAAGTTGTGTTCAATTAATTTATCCCTTGCTTCTTTATTGCCACTTGTTGAGAGCCTTACTAGTTTTTCTTCTTCAACTTTAGATAATGGTTCAGGAAATATGTTATTTGAATAAGCTGCTGAGAATATGTAAAAATTATCAAATAGATAATGTATTATTTTTTTAAACATAATTACCTCCTTGTAAATAATATGTTTATAGTTTTAAAATTTATTTTGTCCTAAAAAAATATATGGTATACTTATAAAAGGTGATAACATGATTCTAGATAAATTTTACAACGACATTTTATTTCAAATATCAAAGGGTAGAGTAGAACTTGATATGATGTATAATGTCTTATTTGAAACAAAAATAAATGGCAAAACGTTATATAAAATAGATGATAAAATAAAAAATAATAATTCACTTTTTATTCCAACGCTATTTATAAATGATAAATCTTCTTTTGATGAAGCTTTACTTAAATATTATTATAAAGCAAGTGATTTTTATAATAATATAGATAATAACGAACAAATACTTACAATGCTTTTTAATAATGCAACAGAAGAAGATTTTAAAAATCCAATTAATTATATAAATAGATATATTGATTTTTTAGATAATAATATTGATTTACCAGAACCTACATATATTAGTATGCTTGATAGTAACATTGTAATTGAATTAAAAAAAGAACCGATTTATCAAGAAACTCCATATGCTTTATACATAAAAAGTGTTAAGGATTCAATGTATTATAATTTTCCAGTTGTAAGATTTGGAATAAGTAATAATAAAGCATATATTTATGCGGTTCAACAAATTAAAGATAATAATATATCAGAAGAAAATTTAAAATATCAAAAAAAGATACATAGATTATTATTTAAAGTTAATGAAGGTTTTATTAAAGAAGATGAAATTGATAATATAAATAATCCTGAAAATATAACTGGTATTAGCCCTTCAGCGTTAGTATCACTAACAATTATGTTATCTATATTTGAAAATATGAATATTGAAGAAGTAATTATTCCAACAATGTTGCCAGTTAGATATAACGCTAAAGAAATAAGCTATAAAGTAAGAATAAATTTATTAGAAAAAAAAGGATTAGATGTTGAAAATTTAAACAACATAATGCATGATTTAGAACAAAATCATGAAAATATTCAAAGAAATTTATCTGATAAATTTTTAAGATATTTTAGAAGACTAGAATATTGTTTTTCAAATATAGATATTTCTCTTCTTCCATATGAATTAGATAATAATGCTCATTTAAAGCTTAAAAAATATGAAAACTGTAATAATAAATTACTTGATGAAATATATAAAAGTACTAAAAATAAAACAAGAAATAAATAATTTCTTGTTTTTTGTAGTGTTAATTTTTTTTCTAGTTTTGTCGAATCTGTATAAAATAAAAAAAACATGTGCTAAATTATTTTAGCGGGGTGGGAAAATGTTAGAAATAAATCATGAATTTAGAAAAGGTGTTTTATTTGTTAGACTTAATGGTTGCCTTTCCAATAGTACTTTATTTAAATTTAATGAAGTAAATAACATTATTAAAGATAATGGAATTAGAGATGTAGTATTTAATTTATCTGATTTATATTTTATAGATCAAAAAGGAATAAAATCTATTTTAAAGTGCTATGAATTAATTACAAAAATTTCAGGAAATATGTTTATATGTGGAATTAATAAAAATATTAGAAAGGGTATAGATAATAGTAATTTGTTAAGTCAAATTACTGAAATTGAAAACGAATTATCTATATTAATAGGTTAATTATGGAAAATTTATATGAAGTTATAAATAATCACAAAAATTTAATATACAAATTAGCGCATTATTTTGAAAAGTATACTAATAAAGAAGATTTATTTCAAGTAGGTTGTATTGGACTAATTGAAGCATATAAAAGATATGATAAAAATGTAGGAGCTAAATTTAGTACTTATGCATATCCATACATTTTAGGTGAAATGAAAAGATATATTAGGGAAGATAAAGGAATAAAAATAAGTAGAAATATAACAAAATTAAACTTGAAAATCGAAAAAGCAAGAATAATTTTATCACAAAAATTAATGAGAAATCCTTCAACATTTGAATTATCCCAATTTTTAGAAATAGATGAATACTTAATAATTGAAGCTTTAAATACAACTAATCCGGTCCAAAGTTTAGATGATGAACTAAATGATATGTGTTTATATGATACTATTTCTATAAAAGAACGTGTAGATAAAGATGATTTAATAGAACTAAAAAATCAGTTAAAGAATTTAAATGTAGAAGAACAAAAACTAATTAATTATAGATATTTAGAAGATTATACACAAAGTGAAACCGCAAAAAAATTAGGAATGTCACAAGTTCAGGTTTCACGATTTGAACAAAAGGTTTTAAAAAAACTAAAAAGCAATATGGTATAAAAAAACTGTGAATAGTCACAGTTTTTATTATGCAGATACTTCTTCAGTATTCTTTGAATTTTTAAGTTTATTTAATGTTCTAAGTTCTCTAGCACTTATTCTTACTTTTTCACCATTTTCCAAAGTTACTTGTTGTAAGTTTGGTTTTTGAGCATGTCTTGTAGCATTACATGCATGTGATCTTCTATTTCCAAATAATGGTGTTTTACTTGTTAATTTCTTTGCCATAATATTCCTCCTTCTTGAGATTTCATCTATGCCTTATAACTTTATCATAATATTTATAATAAGTCAAATGTTTTTTGGTTTGAAATTATTAAAAAATATAGTAAAATGTAATTAGGTGGTAATATGAAGTATGCTCCATTATATGTTAAAACAGATAATAGTTTACTTAAATCTATGATTAAAGTAGATAAATATGTTAGTTACGCCAAAAGCTTAGGTTATAAAACTCTTGCTATAGCAGATAATACAATGTATGGTGTAATGGATTTTTATCATGCTTGTTTATCTAACGATATTAAACCAATTATAGGTTTAGAACTTATTTTAAACGAATCTAAAATTGTATTATATTGTATGAATGATAAAGGGTATCGTAATTTAAATAAACTATATACTCTATCAACTTCTAAAAAACTTGATGTAAAAGATTTAGAAAAATATTGTGATAATTTAATATGCATACTTCCATATTCTTCAAGTGATTTATATTTTACTTTAAATAAAATATATAAATATATTTTTCAAGGATATATCAAAGAAAAATTTGATGATAGAAATTGTATTTTTTTTAATGAAGTACTTTATTTAAAAAAAGATGATTACAAATATTATAAGTATTTATGTGCTATAAAAGAATCAAAATTAGTTGAAGATATAAATATAGAACCAAATAATTATTTTGATTATGAATTAAAAAATGATATAGATAATTATGAACTAATTTATTCATTATGTAATTTAGAAATACCATTTAATCAAGATTTGCTAGTTCGATATGATTGTGAAAATAGTTATGAAACATTAAAAAAATTATGTATTGAAGGTATGAAGAAAAGATTTGGAAAAACTGTATCTAGAGTATATTTAGATAGATTAAAATATGAACTATCTATTATAAATAAAATGGGTTTTTGTAATTATTTTTTAGTAGTTCAAGATTATGTTAGATTTGCTAAAGAACATGATATTTTAGTAGGACCTGGTAGGGGAAGTGCAGCAAGTTCCTTAGTCGCATATGTTTTATTCATTACTGAAATTGATCCAATAAAATATAATTTATTATTTGAAAGATTTTTAAATGTTGAACGTATTACTATGCCTGATATAGATATTGATTTTGAGTTTAATAAAAGAGAAGAAGTAATAAAATATTGTATAAATAAATACGGTATAAAAAAAGTAGCCCCAATTATTACATTTAATACAATGGGTGCTAAACAAGTCATTCGCGATGTTGCTAAGACTTTAGATATTAATTTAAAAACTGTTGATAGACTTACTAATATGCTTGATTCAAGATTAAACTTAAAAGAAAATTATGAATCAAATTCTCGTTTAAAGGAATTTATAGAGTTTAATAATTTAAAAACATTATATGATGTAGGTATTGCTTTAGAAGGAATAAAAAAACATACTAGTATCCATGCAGCAGGTATAGTTATGTGTAAAGATGATATAGATGAACATATTCCACTTGAATATAGAAATGATTTTTATGTTACAGGTTATTCTATGGAATATTTAGAAGAAATAGGACTACTTAAAATGGATTTTTTAGCCCTTCGTAATTTAACTTTAATTAATGATATTATTTGTAATATTGATGGATTTAAATTAGAAGATATTCCACTAAATGATATAAACACTTTTAAAACATTTAGCAATGGAAATACACTTGGCGTATTTCAGTTTGAATCATCTGGTATGATTAATTTTATAAAAAAATTCAAACCTAATTGTTTTGAAGATTTAATAGCAGCTTTAGCGCTTTTTAGACCTGGTCCTATGAAAAATATTGATTCATTTATAAGAAGAAAACAAGGATTAGAAAAAATAGATTATATACACCCTGATTTAGAAAAAATATTGAAAAACACTTATGGAATAATAGTATATCAAGAACAAATTATGATGATTGCAAATGTAATGGCATCATATACTTATGGAGAAGCCGATGTATTAAGAAGAGCAATGAGTAAGAAAAAAGAAGATGTAATGCTAAAAGAAAGAGAAAAATTTGTTAAAAGAAGCATTGAAAAAGGTTATAAGAAAGAAGTGGTTGAAAAGGTTTTTGATTTAATTTTAAAATTCGCTAAATACGGTTTTAATAGAGCTCATTCAACTGCTTATGCTACAATTTCATATCAAATGGCATATTTAAAAACTCATTATTCTAAGTATTTTATGAAAGAATTACTTTCTATTTCAATAGGTAGTGCAATTACAACAAAACAATATATTTATGATGCAAGGAATTTTGATGTTTTAGTTTTACCTCCAGATATTAATTGTAGTTATGATACTTATAGTTTTGAAAAAGATAGTATAAGGGCCCCTTTTAATATAATAAAAAATATAGGTATATCTATAATTGAAAAAATAATAAAAGAAAGAAAAAAATCAAAATTCAAAGACATTTTTGATTTTGTATCTAGAGTAGAAATAGATTCAAATGCTATGCTTAATTTAAATAATGCTGGTTGTTTTTTAAGCCTTGGAATAAATAAAAAAACATTAGAATCTAATATTGATGTAATTATGAATTACTCTTTAATATCAAGTATACAAGATGATAGTATAAAACCAATTATTAATGAATCAGAGGAATTTAATGAATTTGATTTAGCGCAAAAAGAATACGATGCGTTTGGTTTTTATTTATCAAATAATCCTATTACAAATTATAAAATTAAAAATAATTTAATGATTTATTTAGATAAAATTAGTTCATTTTTTGATAAAACAATTAATTTAATTTTATATGTAGAAAATACTAAAGAAATAGTTACAAAGCAAAATGAAAAAATGTGTTTTTTAACATGTAGTGATGAAATCGCACAAATTGATTGCGTCATGTTTCCAAGAGTATATAAAGATAATCAATTTATACAAAAAGGCGATTTTATTAAAATAAGAGCCAAAGTTGAAAAACGATATGACCAATATCAATTAGTAATATTTAATGTTGAAAAACTAAATTAAAAGATCACTATATGTGATCTTTAATGGTATTTAAAATATATTCTTTACTATTTTCGTCACTATTGTTCCAAAGAATTTCAAAAAATACTCCGAGTCCAGGCAAAGTTATTTCATCTTGTTCTTTAATTGATTCAATGATTGATGATTTAAATTCATCTATATCAGCGTCTTTAAAATTTTTTCTTATGTGATTTCTTATATTCATTTTATCCTCCTTAGTTTTATTATGATTGCTTTTTTAAAAATTAATCAAAAAAAGATAATTATTAATTATCTTTACATCATTTGATAGTTAGAACTATTATAGTTAGTATTTGAGTACGATACATTATTGCTGTTATACATATTTTCTAAATTGCTTACTCTTCTTTCCAAGTTATTTATTTGTTGTTGTAAATTTTGATTATTTTGTTCTTGCATCATATATGGTGGTTGCATATATCCCATCATAGGTTGGTAAGGTGGATAAATTGGGTAAGGTGAATTACAATTTCTATCTTTTTTCATTTTACACACTCCTTTTTAATTCTAATTAATTATATGCATTTATTTGTAATTGGTGCCTAATGTGGTATAATTAAATAGGTGGTTATATGAGATTAAAAAAAGTAAAAGGTGCGAAAGAAAAAATAGAAAAATCCCCATATTTAATTAAAGATCCTTCTACACATAGAGGTAAGTTTAATAAATTATTTAATAATTCTAATCCCATTAGAGTTGAAATAGGTATGGGTAAAGGTAATTTTATACTTAATAATGCTCTTAAATATCCAAATATAAATTTTATTGGAATTGAAAAATACGATAGTGTTCTTGTTAGGGCAGTTGAGAAAATAGAAGAACAGAATATAGATATTCCGAATCTAAAGTTAATATGTATGGATGCATCTTTAATTGATACAGTTTTTAAAAATGAAATAGATGTAATTTTTTTGAATTTTTCTGATCCATGGCCAAAAAATAGACATGAAAATAGAAGATTAACTAGCCCTATATTTTTAGATAAATATAAGAATTTATTTAAGGGTGAAAGAAAAATAATTTTAAAAACAGATAATAGAAAATTTTTTGAATATTCTATTACTTCATTTAGTGAACATGGATACCAAATAAAAGATATATCGCTTAATTTAAATGAAGATAATGATCCTTTGAATATTAAAACAGAGTATGAAGAAAAGTTTAGTTTAAAGGGATTATCTATATATAAATTAGAAGTTATGCAGAAAAGGTAGACATTTGTTGTACACTAAATTTCATAAAAAACTTTTTATTGAAGATTTTTTTTGATATACTTATAGTAAGAGTGGTGAGATATGAAAAATAAAACTATTCTTGTTCTTGTATTAGTTTTTTTAGTTACTGGTTGTACAGTAGTTAGAATAGATACAAGTACAATTGATAATACTATTAATGTTGTATTGTCTAAAAAAAACAATTTATATAACCGTATAGGTAAGGGGTATAAGTATTATATACCAAGAGGAGTATCTTATATCGATACAAATGAATTTAATGAAGAATTATATTCAAATGGTGTTTATTATTATTTATATATAGATGCAGTAAGTTATTTTCATAAAAAACAACTTGAATATAACATTGATAAAAGTGCATTTTATTCAAAAAAAATAGATATAAATGATAAAACAGGATATTTACAAATAACTAAAAAAGATGAAAAATATTTAGTTGAATTTGTGTATAATTATTCAAAAATTGAATCATTGGTAGATAAAGATAAAATCGAAGAGGTTGTTTTAAATTCTTCTTATATTTTATCAACAGTTAAATTTAATGATAATGTAATAAAATTAATGTTGGATGAAGAGTATTTTACTAACAAAGAAGAAAAATATGACATTTTTGAAAAATTAGGACAAAATAATGGAACAACTGTTTTAGAAGACAAATAATGAGGTGAATTTATGAAATTTATGGACAAAGTTAAAAATTTTTTTACAGAAGAAGTTGAGGAAGAAGTAAAACCAATAAAAAAAGAAATGATTCAGGTTGAAATTCCTTCTCCTGAGACAAGAAGCTCTGATGTAAAAGAAACTAAAGTAGAGGAAAAAATAGTAGAAAAAGTTGTTGAAGAAAAGAAACCAGCGCCTATCTATTTTGATGATAAAGATTTTCTTGATCTAGAAAAAAATGATAAAAAAATAGAACAAGAAAGACATAGAAATCAACCTAAAGCAAAAAAATATAGATCTAGCTTTATGAAAAAGGAAGACCCAGTTATAGAAGGATATAATGGCAAGGATAAAAAAGAAGAAAAGAAAATATTTAAACCTTCGCCAATTATTTCACCTGTATATGGAGTTCTAGATAAAAATTATTCTAAAGACGACATCGTTTCTAAAAATGAAATGAAAAAAATAAAATATTCAAGCGTAAATGAAGTTACTATTGATGATGTGAGAAATAAAGCATATGGAACTTTAGAAGATGATTTAGAATCAACATTATTTAATGATTTTGAAGATTTAAAAAATGACGATGGTTTATTTGATGATTTAAAAGACGATGTAAAAGTAGAGCTTGATGTAGAAGAAAAGCCTAGTAAAGATATAGATGACTTTATTAATGAAGGCGGAATTCATCAAGATTACTATTCAGATGAAGAATTAGAAGCTATTTCAGATGATTCTAAAGATAATCTTGTTAGTGAAGAACTTGATTCATTAAAAGATGATGATCTTGATTTATTAAGCGAAGATGATAAAAAATTAGAAGATAACGATTTATTTGATTTAATTGATTCAATGTATGAAAAGAAAGAGGATGAATAATGTATATAACTGAGAATTCTTTATGTGTATTATTATATGTACTTGGAGCAATATTAATTATTGCAGCAACTGTTTTAGTAATTCGATTAATTAAAACATTAGATAAAGTTGATAAAATACTTGATGATGTTGATTCAAAAATGAATAAAATAGACGGTGTATTTAATATAATAGATAGTACAACAGGAGTACTTACAAGTATAAGCGATAATGTTGTTACATCTGTTGTAAATGGAATAAAAAAAATATTTTCAAGAAAAAACAAAAAGGAGGAAGATGAAAATGAGTAAAAAAAATAACAAAAGAGGTTTAGCAAAATTTTTAGGAGGAGCTGCAATAGGAGGAGCAATCGCACTATTATTCGCACCAAAAAAAGGTAGTGAAACAAGACGTGATTTAAAAAACAAATTTGATGAAATGATTGAAAAAGCAAAAGAAGTAGATAAAGATGAAGTAAAAGAAAACATAGAAGCAAAAATCAATCAAATTAAAGAAGAAATAGAAGATTTAGATAAAGAAAAAGCTTTAAAAATAGCTAAGAAAAAAGCAACTCAAATTCAAGATGCTGCAAATGAATTAGTAAACTATGCTGTTGAAAAAGGAACACCTGTGTTAGAAAAAACTGCTTCATCAATAAGAGAAAAAGCTATTGACGTTACTAAAGAAGTACTTGCTAAATTAGAAAAGCAAGAAAACAAATAAGATAAATGTAAAGATAATGTTAAATAAAATGAGGAGTTTAATAAATTTCTCATTTTTATTATAAATAAATGATATAATATAGTTGGTAGTATAGGAGACCAACTATGAATAGTCAATAGTTTTTTAACAAAAAAATTAAAAAAAATAGAAATAAAAATTATTGCACAGCAACGCACCGTAATGTGAGGGTACGGTTTTGGATCCTTTTGTCAATGAAGACGTTAAAATAAACAAAGTTCTTTGAAAAATTAATCTAAATTAAAAGTGAC
>JAFUCZ010000017.1 GCA_017459425.1 Bacilli bacterium | reverse complement strand
TATGTCTAGGTATTAATCCATCAGCTACTAAATGATATACAAAATTAGCCATTTTATTGATGACATTTTTTAATGTATCAATTGTATTAGATAAAGTAAATGCTTTATATCTTAAATTAGTATTTTCATATTTTAAATTTCGATTTTCATCTTCTAGTTTCATATTTTGTTGATGTATTTTCGAATAATCACTTGTTACCTCTTTAAGGTTCTTATAAGCATTATTTAGTTTAGGCTTTAAATCTTTAACTTTCTTTGCTTCTTCTACTACTTTATTCATACTATCAAAAGTTTCTTTCTTAACTTTAACAGATTCTTTATCAAACATAATAGATTTATTTGTTTTCATTTTATCTTCTAATTCATTTATTGATTGAGATAGTTTATCATCTTTTAAATCTAATTCAGTTGTTAATGATTTAGTAAGTTTTTTAAATTCTTTCATATTGATATGTTCTTTATCACTATGTTTAATTCCTCTTTCTAAAGCAAAGCCACACATATTTAAATAATCACAATATTCATCTTGTAACTCACTCAAGTGTTCTTTATCACGTATAAATTGTTTTTTAGATATTGTATATCTTTCTGTATTTGTTCTTTTATCTAACTTCTTTACTAGAGGCACTACAACACAATGTATATGAGGTGTTTTTTCGTCCATATGTAATGTTGCATGTAATATTTGATTATCTTCATATCCTAACCCAAAATGTACAAATTCCATACATCTATCAGCCCAGTTCTTTATTTCTTCCTTACTCATATCATTAAAGAATGTGTGCGTTGCAGTGAAAACTAATTCATCTGCAACAACACTTTTTGATTTATCTATCATTTGTCTAAAAGTTCTTTTTCTATCATCTCTTTCGTTTTTCATTCTTTCATCATGTTCTAATTTATACTCTTTAGTTATTTCATAAAAGCCTTTAACATATTTCATATTAAGTGGAACAAGTTCAACATTATCTTTTGTTTTAGATAAGTCTATATCAGGATTAGATTGATATGCTTTTTTCTCTCTTTTATTATGTGATCCAATTTGTGCTAAATCATTTAAAGTATAAATAGGTTCACTTCTAAATATTGCATAATTCATACTAATTTACCTTCTTGTATTTGAAATTTAATTACATTTTCAATAACATTAGATTTATTAGTTTCATCAAATAACTCTACAGCACTCTTTCTATTATCCTCTAAACTTGTAATATAGTAGTTCTCTGTTGTTTCAACATTTCTATGTCCTAATAAATTAGCTACATCATTAATCTTTGTTCCATTATTTAATACTTTAGTTGCATATGTTCCTCTTAAATCATAGAATCTACATTTTTCTATTCCTAATTCACTATGAATTATTTTAAATGGATATTTAGGAACATCAGTTCCAGAGAATGTTCCATCATCATTAGTAAATACTAGATTTATTATTTCTTCATTTTCTTTGTTAATAACTATTCTTTTATCAACAACTTTTCCATTTTCATTTTTAACTACTTCTAAATGGTAATATTTATAATCTTTTCCAAATACTTCTTTAAGATAATCTTGTCTTTCTTTATAATTCTTTAAAGCTGTTATTAATGTATTTCCGATATATATTTGTCTAGTTCCAGATATAGTTTTAGTTGTACCTAAATACCATCTTCCTAAGTTGTCTTTAGGTTTATCATATAAGTTATTTTGAACATTAATAATTCCATTTTCCAAATCTATATCTTTCCAAGTAAGAGCAAATACTTCTCCAGTTCTCATTCCTGTATAACAAGATGTTAAGAACGATGCTACAAAAGTAGCATTGTCCTTAAATCTATCTATTATTTTATCTATTTCTTCATTTGTATAATAATGTCTTTTATTATTTAGTTCTTCTTCTATTTTAGGTAGTCTTAATGTAAGTGCTGGATTATATTTAATAAATCCATATAGATTACATGCATCTCTAAATGATCCTTTAATAACCTTTAATATATTCTTATAATATGTTTTAGAATGATTATATTCATTTACTAAATCAGTTATAAATGAATTTAAAGCAACACTTGTTATAGTTGATAACTTATATTTTCCTATACTCTTTTTTAGATACTTATTTATTATTATTTTATAAGTTTGAATAGTATTATATTTTAGATTATTCATACAATAATTCTCTAACCAATAATCAAGATAATCTGAATAAGATAAATCACATTGTTTAAATGGAATACCTGCATTTAAATATTCAGTATATGCAAGGGAACCAGATTCTAAAGCTTCTGCTTTAGTTCTAAATCCTGATTTACTTAACCATTGCCTTTTATTATCTACCATTGCTATTTCAATTCTATATTCATAGAAGTTTCCTCTTTTTCTGATATTAATTTTACTCATTTACTTCTACCTCAATTACTATCTTTTTAATATCAGATAAATTAGATAAATCTTTTCCCTCATTTTGAATTAAGAATCTTTCTAGTGAAGATTTTAATACTTTTAAACTTCCTAATTTAATAGCTGGTAAATATCCTTTTCTAATTAATTCATAAATATAATTTGGACTAGAATGTAATATTGAAGATACTTCATGAACTGTATAAACTAACTTATCATTCATCTGAATCACTATCCTCTCCAGTAATCTCTCTAATCATTCTTTCCATTTCTGCTTGTTCTTCTGGAGTAGCAGGTTCAGATTTAATATCTTCATTAAGCCACCAAGGAACTGGTGTTTTATCATATTTATCACTATTATATTTATAATTTTTTCTATTATTATATTTATTATTATGTTTAACTGAATAATCAATATCATCTTGATTATTTGATTTATCTCTATTTGACCATTTATCCCATATGTCATCAACTAATTGAATAACCCTTTTAGTATTTTTATCATTATGGTCATAGATACATTTAATTAATCCTATCCTTTCTAATTTTTTAATATGTCTTGAAGCTGTTTCTATTGTTATACTATACATTTCAGATAATCTCTTATTTGTTATCCAACAATATCCTTCCTTTTTGCATAAGTATATAATACGTTCAGCAATCAGTTTTTCTTCTGGTGTTAATAATTTTGTTTCATAAATATGTTTTGGTACTACTGCATAAATTACAATATAGTCTTCCATGTTTTTAATCTCCTTTCAAATTACTGAACATCGGCCTTTGTTCAATATCATTATCTCGAATATTGATTATTTAAAACATGTCAAAAAATTCTCTATTTTTATCCTAGAAAACTATATTGATTTTTCCTAAATTTTTCCTACACAAAAAAAAGCAGGTATTTCTACCCACTTTGTTCGCAATCTCAAAATATTACGATCTCTTTTAATTATATTGATAATCCTACTTTTTCTTTTACAAATTTCATTTTTTTAGAAGCATATACTCTAGCTTTATTAGCACCATTTGTTAATATTTCTTTCAAGTATTTTTCATCATTTCTATATTGATAAAACTTATCTTGAATCTCTTTAATAAAATTACAAACACTATCTGCAACTTCAATTTTAAAATCTTTGTAATTATAATCTTTATATTTTTCATTTGCTTCTTCTATTGTAATATTATTAACTACACATATTAATGATATTAAATTAGATATTCCTGGTTTATTCTCTTCATCATAATAAACTTTTCCATCACTATCTGTACAAGCAGACATTATTTTCTTTCTTGTTATTTCAATATCATCTAACATAAAGATTGTTCCTTTATCATCTTTTGGAGCAGATTTACTCATTTTAATTGTTGGATCTTGTAAGTTCATTATTTTAGCACCTATTTTTGGTATTTGATATTCTGGCAACTTAAAAGTATTTCCATAAATATTATTAAATCTTTCTCCAAAATCTCTAGTTTTTTCTATATGTTGTCTTTGATCTGCACCAACTGGTACTATTTCAGCATCATAAAGTAAAATATCTGCAGCCATTAAAGTTGGATATATGAATAATCCCATATCCTTTTCATTTTTTCCTAATTGTTGTTTTTTAGATTTAAATTGTGTCATTCTAGATAGTTCACCAACGCTACATTGAAACGACATTAAAAATCCTAAATTACAATGTTCTAATACATCACTTTGCATAAATAATGCAGTATTATTAATATCAATTCCACATGCCATATACATGGCTGTTATATCAAGTATATTGTTTCTTATTTCTTTCGGATCAATATAAGTTGTTAATCCATGAATATCTGCTATAAATATTAAAGAATTATATTTATATTGTTGTTCTACAAATCCTTTTATTCCTCCAATATAATTTGCTAAAGTTATACTTCCTGTAGGTCTTACACCTGTAATCATTGTTTTCATAAATTTTCCTTCTTTCCTATATTTTATATTTTAAATCAATGATTAATATAACTTACACCATCGTTTCACATTCTTTTTCATACAACCATCTCCTTCTTATAAATAAAAAAAAATTCTAGTCCTAAAAATTAAGACAAGAATCTTGTGCCACCTAATAATAGTTTCATTTCATATACCATCATATATGTTCACTTGATAACGGGTAGAAACTCCCGATTTTTCATACTTTAATTAATTTCTGAAAAACTCTCTTTGGCCCATTCAATATTCATCCATTACAACTTTCCATCAACCAGTTGCTTTCTATAAATTTCATAAATATCTACTTTCCCAAATCACTGATTTAAAATACATTTAGATTATAGCACTTTTTAGCCATTTTGTCAAAGAATCGCTTTGTTCGTAATATTATTTATTTTACGAACACTCTAATTTATGGTGTTTTAGAATCTATTGTTACTATTTTTGCACACTTTTCTGCTATCATTTTCTTTAATAAATCTTCTGGATTCATTTTCTTAACATTTTGTATATCTAATTGAAGAGCTAGTTTTATAAAAGCACTTTTCTTTGATAAATAATAACCATTTTTATATGTCATCAATCTATCTATAAGTTCTTCATCAGTTAGTGGTGGTTCATCAAATTCTAATGATTTAATTATAAATTTTTCAACTTCATTTAAATGATCATAAGACATTTTAACTCTTTTTAAAAGTATCATGCACATTTCTATTGAACTATCGTATTGTTCTCTATTTAATGATAATACAGCTGTATCTTTATCTGATTCATAAGAAAAAGCAGTTGCTAAATTATAAGTAATCATATAATCTTTTATGTTTGAATCAATAAATATTTTAAATTCTAAGTCTTCAGATACTTCATATTTTAATTTTTCTTGATATAAAGCATGTACTAACTTATTTGTAGCCAAGATATCTACTACTTCCTCAAAATTATTTTTCATTTCAATATAATTATATTGGTTAATAATCTTTTCAGGTAATGTACCTTTATTATCCAATAATTCTGCTTGTAATTTACCATCTTCTACTTTAATCATTCTACCACCCTTACTTCTAAATACTACAAAAAAAGGTGTCAATAGTATTAAAGTGTTTAAATACTACCGACACCTCTAAATAATTCAATATAAGAATTTATTAATTTCGATTGTTTTTTCATAGCTGTACCTCCATTTCTAGAGAATACCTCTTTCATTGGTTATATATATTATCACTTTTTAAAAATTTGTCAATTCCTTATTTAGGGAATGACTAATCTTGATATTCTATATCTTGTATAGGTGGGATATCTAAAGTATTAGCATAATCTTCAAACTTACTAACTGTTTCAGTTTCCATTTTATTTGTTACTCTAACATATATATTATAAGTAGTCATTATTGTTGAATGTCCTAATCTTTTAGATACTGCTTTTATATCAGCACCTTGTTCTATTAATCTAGTTGCATGTGTATCTCTAAAGTCATGAAATCTACATGGTATTCCTAATTCATAATTAATAACTTTAAATGCATGTCTTGGTGATTCGGTTCCTCTAAAATCTCCATTTGCTCTTACAAATACTAGTTTAGCTTCTGGTAGATCTACTTTTATTTCAGCTTTAGCATCTACTATTTTAATTTCAAGGCGATTTGTATATTCATTCATTATTCTTTTTTCATAATGTTTCAAATATGATTCTCCATAGTATTCTCTATTTTCTTGTTGAATTTTTTTATAATCTTTTAATGCTTTTACTAATGTATCTCCTATATTAATTGTTCTTTGACTTTGAGGATTCTTACAAGTTCCATAACTCCATACTTCAACAGAATGTCCTTTGGTTATACAATATCTTTTAGGTAATCCATATTTATTCTTTTTAATAATATTCTTATTAACAGTTATAGTCTTTTTATCAAAATCAATATTATCCCAAGTTAATCCATATACTTCTGATACTCTCATTCCTGTATAATATGCTGTTAAGAATGAATAATAGATATAAGGAACATCTTTAAATCTATCTAATATCTTTTCTATTTCTTCTTGAGTAAATATATGTGCTGGATCTCCACATACTACTTCATATCTTGGAATATGTACTTTTTCAGCTGGATTTTCATTAATAAAATTGACTGAATAGCATGCATATCTTAATGAACCTTTAACTACTTTCATTATATTTTTTAAATACCATTTAGATAAACTCTTTTCTACATAGATTTTATTAATAAATTCTTGTAACATTTGAGAATCAATTTGCCATAGTGCATATCTACCTAATCTAGGTTTCAAATAAAGTTTAATAATATTAAGATATGTGATTATAGTTGAATATTTAAGATTAAAGTTACAATATGTATCAATCCAATAATCTAGATAATCAGCATACGACATTTCTTTATTCTTTCTTACTCTTCCTATCCTATAATATTCATTGTAATCTAATGCACCTTGATTAAGTGCATCTTGTTTTGTTGGAAATCCAGATTTAGTAATCCATTTCCTTGTGCCATCAACTGAAGCTGTTTCAAATCGGTATTCATATACTTTTCCACGTTTTCTTACGCTTACCATCTTTATACTCTCCTTTTCTAAAATTGGTAAACAAAAAATGCCATCGAATGATGACATTTATCTTTATAAATTGTCCACAAAACGTGTACTAAATTTCACAACATTTTTTGTCCTGTTGTCCACAATTTTAAATTTACGTGGACAAAATGTGGACAAATGGCAATTTTTGGTCATTTTTCACGTGGACAAAATCCTCGCAAACCCTTATATTTCCTACTACTTACCACAACATTGTTTGTATTTTTTCCCTGAGCCACATGGACATGGATCATTTCTACCTATTTTATTTACTTTCTTTGGAGTTTTTTTCTTAACTTTATTTGAATCATTTACTGCCTGTCCTTTTACAACTTGTTTTCTTTCTACATTTTGTCTAATTTCTGCTTTTAATAAGAACAATGTTGTTTCCTTTGAAATGGTATTTAATAAATTATCAAACAATTCAAATCCTTCTTGAGTATAGGCACGTAATGGATCTTCTTGAGCATATCCTCTTAAATGAATACCTTCTCTTAAGTTTGCTAAAGTATTAATATGTTCCATCCAGTGTGTATCTATTACTCTAAGAGCAATTGCTTTTTCAAATTCAGTTGATACTTCTTCAGGTATTTCTTTTAATTTATCTTCATATTCAGAAATTACCACATCACTTAAATATGCAATAACTTCTTCTGTTGTTCTATTTTCAAGTACACTTAATTCTTGTCTTGTTTTCAACAAATGTTCATTTGAATACTCAAGTATTTCAGATAAATCAAGTTCTGTTAAATATCCCTCAGGAGCTATATGAGACATAACAAGTTCCTCAATACTTTCTTTTATTGTAGAGATAATTCTTGAATGAATACTATCCATATCTAATATTTCATTTCTTCTTTCATAAATTATTTCTCTTTGTTGATTAATTACATCATCATATTGAAGTAAAGTTTTTCTTATATCAAAGTTATTTCCTTCAACTCTTTTTTGAGCAGATTCTATTGAATTAGATAACATTTTATTTCTAATTGAAGCTTCACCATCAAAACCAAGTCTTTGAAGCATCATTTTTGCTCTATCTGTACCAAATCTAACCATTAATTCATCTTCAAATGATACACAAAATTGTGAAAAACCAGGATCCCCTTGACGACCAGCACGTCCTCTTAACTGATTATCAATTCTACGAGATTCATGTCTTTCAGTACCTATTACACATAATCCACCTAATTCTTTTACTCCTTCACCTAATTTAATGTCTGTTCCACGTCCAGCCATATTAGTTGCAATAGTAACTGCACCTTTTAATCCAGCGTTAGCAATAATTTCAGCTTCACGTGCATTATTTTTTGCATTTAAAACTTCATGTGGAATATGTAATTTTTTTAACATACTACTTATTAATTCACTTGTTTCAACAGCAATTGTACCAACAAGTACTGGTTGTCCTTTTTCATGACGTTCCTTTATTTCTTTAACTATTGCCTTATATTTACCTTCACGAGTTGCGAAAATTAAATCTGCAAAATCTTCCCTAATAACAGGTTTATTTGTAGGAACTCTTAAAACATACATATTATATATTTCTCTAAATTCTTCTTCTTCTGTTTTAGCTGTTCCTGTCATTCCAGATAATTTAGCATACATTCTAAATAAATTTTGAAATGTAATAGTTGCTAAAGTCTTTGTTTCTTCTTGAATTTCAACGCCTTCTTTAGCTTCTATTGCTTGATGTAATCCATCAGAATAAGTTCTTCCCTGCATTAAACGTCCAGTAAATGGATCTACAATTATTACTTTTCCATCTTGAACTACATAATCAGCATCTCTTTTCATTCCATAGTTTGCTTTTAAAGCTTGATTTATAAAATGGACTAAATTTGTATTATTTATATCATATAGATTATCAAGTCCAAAAGATTTTTCGGCTTTTGATATACCAGCTTCATCTAGAGAAACACTTTTTGTTTTTTCATCATATATGAAACCTTCATTTTCTTTTAAACCTTTAACAAATTTATCTGTTTGCATATATAAATTTGCTGATTTCATAGAACCACCAGAAATAATTAATGGAGTTCTAGCCTCATCTATTAAAACAGAGTCAACTTCATCTACAATTGCGAAATTAAGTGGTCTTTGAACTCTATCACTTGCTCTTACAACCATGTTATCCCTTAAATAATCAAATCCAATTTCATTATTTGTAGAATACATTACATCACAATTATATGCATCTTGTTTTTCCTTTGGAGACAATTCTCTATAATTAACACCAACAGTAAGACCTAAAAACCTATAAATATTCCCCATCCATTCAGCATCACGACCAGCAAGATATTCATTAACAGTAATTATATGAACACCTTTTCCTGTTAAAGCATTTAAATATGCAGGCATTGTTGAAGTTAAAGTTTTACCTTCACCAGTTTTCATTTCTGCTATATTTCCATAATGAATAGCAAAACCACCTATTACTTGAACATAATAAGGTTTTTCACCAATTACACGGAATGCTGCTTCACGAGCTGTGGCAAAAGCTTCAATTTTAATATCTTCTAAAGTTTCACCATCTTCTAATCGTTTTTTAAATTCAACTGTTTTTGCTTTTAATTCTTCATCGCTTAATTTTGAATAATCATTATCTAAATTTAAAACTTGAGTTGCTAAATTTTTAAATTTTTCTATTTCTTTATATTCATGATCAAAAATCTTTTTAATAAAATTCATAATATCATCCTCTCAATTACATTTTACCATAAATTTTATTGTAATTAAAGAAAAATATCAAGATTTACTTGATATTACTACATTTCTATTATTCCATAATTTCCATCTTTTCTTTTATATACTATTGAAATTGAATTAGTATCTACATTTTTAAAAGCAAAGAAATCATGTCCCAATAAATCCATTTGTAAAAGTGCTTCTTCTTCATTCATTGGTTTAGCATCTATTTTCTTTCTCTTTATTATCGAACTATCCTCTTCAATTTCATCAATAGAATCTAAATTAAATTCAATTATCTTTTCATTTTTCTTTCTATTGTGAAGTCTTGTTTTATTCTTTCTTATTTGTCTTTCTAATTTTTCAACTACTAAATCAATCGCACTATATAAATCTTTATTAGAATCTTCAGCCCTTAAAATAATTTTTTTAATTGGAATTGTAACCTCAACTACTTGTTCATTACCTCTTAATTTAATTAGAACAGTAGCTGTTAGTTCATTACTATTTTCAAAATACTTATCTAACTTTCCAAGCCTTTTTTCAACATAAGCCTTAATTGCATCAGTTACTTCTAACTTACTTCCACGAACATTAAATTTCATAATTTCACCTTCCTACTTTCATTATAACACACTAAATAATCAAAATCTATGAAAATTTCATGAAAAAAAACTGCCATCTTATACAAGTGCAGTTTTTATTTCAACAACATTTTTAGCTTGAAGGCCTTTATCAGTTCTAACAAGTTCAAATTCAACATATTGACCTTCAACTAAAGTTTTATATCCTTGAGATAGAATTGAAGAATAATGAACAAAAATATCTTCACCATCTTGATATTCTATAAAACCAAATCCTTTCTCATTATTAAACCACTTTACTTTACCTTTCATCATATAAAAATCTCCCTTCTAGTAAAACAGTTACAATACTAATATACCGCTATATATATGCATTTTCAACAAAATAAAACCCCAAAAATTCGACAAATATTTCACTATAGTTTATCTGCGGTACCTTTCTATCTTACCAAAGTGAAAACTGGTGTTCAACCAAATGTGCATAAACGGTATATTTTTGTGTACGAATTGCTAACGCAAAATAAAAAATTTACATTTTATCATTAATTAAAAATAAGCAACTTCAATTAAATACAGATATCATATTTTAGCACGTTTAAAGTGATATTATTTTCCTGGTGAGAGAAATTTATGAAAACATATTTTTTAGATAATAGCTTATCACTAATTAAAAGAAAATATCCAGAATATGATGAATTAAAAATGGCTGAATTAAAATATGGTTTAGAAGGAATTTATCTGTCTTTTTCAAAACTGTTTATTATTTTTACAGTATCAATCATATTAAACATTTTTAAAGAAACATTACTCTTACTATTATTTTTTAACATTTTAAGAACAACTGGATTTGGATTACATGCTTCTAAAAGTTGGATATGCCTATTAACTTCAACAACATTATTTGTAGGTGGTCCATTAGTAGCAAAAGCAGTAACTCTAAATATTACTCTAAAAGCTATAATTGGCATAATATCAATAATATTGATTTATATGTTTGCCCCAGCTGATACAAAAAAAAGACCTTTGCTTAACAAGAAAAAAAGAGATTATTATAAAATAATAACCACTATAAATTGTATCATATTAGTTTTTATATCAATATTCATAAATAACGATATGATATCAAACTTAATTGTTTTAGGCATATTATATGAAGTTATAATGATTCATCCAACAACTTATAAGATGTTTAGCCTTTCATATAATAACTATAAAACATACAAATATTAGTATTAAACATTTTTATGTTTAATAAATAAAAGAATAAATGGGAGGAGTGAGATTAATGTTTGCTAGCTTATTAAATTTTATTGCTAACTTAAGCAAAAGTGGAGCATCTACTGCTTGTTTCTTATGGATTTTGGACGAACCAGAAATGCCAAAACACATGATTGAAAAATAAAACAAATAACAAAAATAGTAAATTAATTAAATTTACTATTTTTTTATTATTAGATTTTGAATAAAATATATACCTCTAATTTCTCTACTTTGCTCAATATGTGAAGACTTATCAATTATATCTTTAACAATTGATAATCCATATCCTCTACCCTTACCTTTTGTACTATATTTTACTTTATCCATTTTTTCTAAATTGATATCCCCTTTATAAGTATTTGAAATTGAAAACATTAAATTCCCATTTTGATAAAAGGTATCAATTATTATATATTTTTTGTCTGCATTTAACGCTGCGTCTTTGGCATTGTCTAAATAAACACCCAAAATATGACTTATTTCACTTTGATATTCCTTGTATAAATTCCAATTGTCTTTTTTCTTTAAATCATCTGACACATAAACCGTTACATCAATTTTTGACTCTTTCATACTTAAAATTTTATAATGGATAAATCCTTTAAGACCACCTGGCAAAAATTTTAATTCATTTAATAGTTTTTCATCTTCAGTATTTTTTTGATTATCAAGCAATTTATCTATATATGAAATTATCTCGTTATCAGGATCTTTTGCTTCCACCATCCCTCTAATATAAGACAATTGATTATTATGTTCATGCTGATTTTTGCTTTTTTGCTCAGCCATATTTTCATATGCCTTAACATATGTTAATAACTGATCATAATCAAAGCCTAATTTATTTTTATCTGTACTTTCCTTTAAAAAAATAACAACCAGTATAATTATATAGACTCCGACAACTACATTTGAAATATAATCAGTTATGGAAAGTTCAAATCGCATATTTTTATTCATAAAAACAAAAATAGATAATATAGAAATCAAAACAAACACAAAAGTATTAAGTATTTTTTTATTTGAATACCACTCAATAACATTTTTAATCAATTTTTTTATGAATGGAATTTTAAAAATAAATACTGATAAAATAGCAATAAATATATTCGTAACCAAAATTCTAACTGGGGTTGTATTTATTGTACTAGGTATTTCATTCAAAAATAACATACATAAAAAAGCATAAATCATTTCAGATATACTAAATATCAAATATATAAAAAATGTAGAAATAATTGTTTTAGAAGTCTTTTGCCTAAATATCAATAATAAACTTAGAAAAGCAGTTAAAAAATTTATTAATAATCGTATACTCTTAAAACCACTAACAATTACAAAAGTATTTACTGAAGAATATACTAGTAATACTAAAAAATCAATTTTTTTAATTTTATACTTTTCATTAAAATTAATCACAGAATAATTTATACATACAAAATATGCAGTAATCAATCCTGATATAAACCAACTAATCCACAACAACATAATTCTTAAGTCCTTTCTTTTTATCTCTAGAAATTAGAGTACACTTATCTTCAGTATCAAATATTATACAAGGTTCTTTCCAATCAATAAACTTAATTCTTTCAGTATTAACAGTACAACTTCTATGACACATATAAAATCTATTATCTAGTTTATTTAACATTTCATTCAGAGTCATATTAACACTAAATTCTGAAAAAGTAGTTTTAATAACACATTTTCTATCTACTGTATCTTTATAAACATATAATATATCGTCCATAAATATCCTAAATAAAGTATTATTGGAAGAAAAAGTAAGTATCTTCTTATCATCAATTTTATTTATAGCCTTATTTAATATCAATCTTAAATCATTTTCAAAATCATTATATTTACAAATGAAATCAAGTAACATTATTTGAGCCTTCAATGCTTCATACCCAAGTTCAGAATGAGATGTAACCATAATAATTAAGCTATCCCAATCACGAGTTCTAATTAATTTAGCAACATCAATGCCTGATTTACCATGTGGTATCTCGATATCTAAAATGTATATTTTAGTACTGTTATCTTGAATTAATATTTGAAAATCTTCATTAAAGCTAGTGAATTTTTCAATTTTATAATCTGTATCACTACCCATCATTACCTTATGAATTACATTTTCATACTTTTTACAATACTCCATTTTATCATCATACAATACAAATCTAATCATAATACCATCTTCCTATACAATTTGCTATAAGTTAAGCATATGTCATATTATCATATTTTAAAATTGATTGCAACCGTGTTTAACTTTAATATTAAAAAAACAAGAAAACTCTTGTCTTTTTACTAAAATATAATACTTAAGTTTAAAAAAATTTAAACATACATGTTACTAGAAAACATAACGTTACCCCTATAATAGTTGGAAGAAAAATTGAAAATAATGTCCATTTCAAACTACCTGTTTCCTTTTTTATAGTCAGACACGTTGTAGAACAAGGAAAATGAAATAAAGTAAAAATTATAACACAAATTGCGGTATTCAAATTCCAGCCATTATTTATAAAAAGATTTTTTAACACACTCAAATCATTTATTTCAACTAAACTTCCCGTTGACATATAACACATAATCATAATAGGTATAACAATTTCATTAGCAGGAAATCCCAATATAAATGCTAGTATTATTACTCCATCAAGTCCAATCAATCTGCCAAATGGATCTAAAAAATCAGATAGTATCTTAAGTATTGTATTGCCACCTATACTAATATTTGAAAGTAAAAATATTAATAATCCCGCAGGGGCTGCCACTACTATAGCACGAATTAAAACTTTTAAAGTTTTATCAAATATAGATCTAATTATTACTTTAAATACTTGAGGTTTTCTATATGGTGGTAATTCCAATGTAAAAGAAGAAGATTCACCTTTTAATAAAGTTTTAGATAATATTTTTGAAACTAAAAATGTAAAAAAAACACCAACTAATATAACAATTATCAATACTAAAACTTTAAAAAGCGAAAAATTCCCTTTTACGCCTATTAGAAACATTGTTATCATTGCAATAATAGTAGGAAATCTCCCATTACAAGGCACAAAATTATTTGTCAAAATTGCAATCAGTCTTTCCCTTTTAGAATCAATTATTCTAGTTCCAGTTACACCAACTGCATTACATCCAAATCCCATGCACATTGTAAGACCTTGTTTACCACAAGCATTACATTTTTTAAAATACCGATCCAAATTAAAAGCAAGTCGTGGCAAATAACCTAAATCCTCTAAAATTGTAAAAAGCGGGAAAAAGATGGCCATAGGTGGTAACATTACAGCAACTACCCAAGATAATACTTTATAAATACCATTTACTAAAACATCTATTATTATATTTGGTATATGAACATATTCAAAAAGAGAATATAATTTATCACCAATAAATGAAAACATTTTTAAAAGTAAATCTGATGGATAAGATGAACCTACTAATGTTATCCAAAAAATTACAAACAGCAATAAAACCATCAAAGGAATACCAGCAATTTTACTAGTTAAAACTTTATCGATTTTTTGAGTTTTTTCAGTATATTTTTTATCATTATACGAAACAGTTAAACTTGCTATATTTTCACTTTCAATCAATATTTTTGATATAAAATAATCATTTATCTCATTAATAATGATGTCATTATCAAGTAATATATGATGAGCTTTAAGTATTAATTTGCTAATTTTATCAGTTATTATTTCACAACCTAAATACTCATTTACTGAATTAATTAACCCAATTTCATTTTCAATTAATCTAATAGACAACCATCTAGAATCAATTTTTTTCAAATCTATTTTCTCTAATTCAGTACTAATTTCTTTTATTACATCTTCTAAAAAGTCATATTTTATTTTATAACAATCTTTTTTATTATTAATAACCCTTTCTATACCTTTTAAAATTAGATCAATACCTTTACCATTTCTTGCTTCTGTTCCAATTACTTCAACACCTAATATTTTAGACAATTTTTCTAAATCGATTTTGACTTTTTTCTTTCTTGCTTCATCTAATAAGTTCACAACTACTACAACATTTTTATTCATTTCAATTATTTGTAAAACCAAATTTAAATTTCTTTCTAAACATAATGCATCACATACAACTACGGCAACATCAATATCATTAAAAATAAGATAATCTCGAGCTAGTTCTTCTTCTGTTGAGTGGGAAATCAATGAATATGTACCTGGCAAATCAATTACATTATATTGAATACCATTATAATTATATTTACCTGAAGCACACTCCACAGTTTTACCTATCCAATTCCCTGTATGTTGCTTCAAACCAGTTAAAGCATTAAAAACAGTACTTTTCCCAACATTAGGATTACCTGAAAGTGCTACCACATATTGTTCTTTCATAAATTACCCCCTACATATTCAACTATAATTGAATTTAAATCTTCTTTCCTAATTGCAATAACAGCACCTCTTACTAAATATGCTAAAAGTGATGAATCAGAATTTTTAAGCATGCAAGTTACTTTGGTACCTTCTATTAAGCCTATATCAAAAAATCTACGTCGAATATCTCCTTGTGTATTTATTTTTTTAATTAAAACGGTATCACCAATATTTAATTTATCCAAAGTCAATTTTTCCATATAATCACCTTTTTAAATGCTAATATAATATATGAAATTATATTATTTTTGACAAAAAAAAGAACATATTAAAGTGTCCAAAATAGAATTTACTTTATATTGTTCTTATTTGTTAATAGAAAGTAATTGTTTAATATCTTCATCACTTAATGTAGCTATAGCATTTTCACTAGTATTTTCTTCTATTAAATTTTCACTTAATTTTTTCTTTTTCTCTTGAAGTTCTATTATTTTTTCTTCTATTGTACCAGTTGTTATTAATTTAACTACATTAACCTTTTTAGTCTGACCAATTCTATGTGCTCGATCTGTTGCTTGATTTTCTACTTGAGGATTCCACCAAATATCTAAATGTATTACAACATCAGCACCAACTAAATTTAAACCTGTTCCTCCTGCTTTCAAAGTGATTAAAAAACAATTAGTATTATCTTTATTAAAAGCTTCTACCATTTTTACTCTATCACTGCTTTTAACACTACCATCTATCATATAACTAGATATACTATTATTCTTTAAAATAACTTTTACTCTATCTAAAATTCTTTTAAAACTACTAAAAATAAGTATCTTATGTCCATTATCTACATATTCTCTAACAATTCTTATTAGTTCATCTATTTTTATACTTTCACCAGAATAATTATCATACAAAACATATGGATCAATACATATCTGACGCAACTTAGTCAAAAGTTGTAAAATTTTAACACGCGATTTATTAAATCCATCTCTTGATATTATTTCGTTCATTTCATCTTTTGTTTCATTTAATATTTTCAAATAAAGCATTTTTTGTTTTTTTGGTAAATCAATATATATTTTATTTTCTATCTTATCAGGTAGTGATTTAGCAACATCTTTTTTCTTTCTTCTTAAAATAAAAGGTGCTATTTGATTACTTAGTTTTTTTATTATTTTAATTTCATTTTCATTAACATCTTTTATATTATACTTTTGCCTAAATTTTGCAGCACTACTTAAGTAGCCCGGCATTATAAAATCAAATATACTCCATAATTCAGTTATATTATTTTCAACTGGTGTGCCTGTTAAAGCTATTTTACAATTTGCTTTTATTTTTTTTACTTCACGAGTCATGCCAGCCTGATAATTTTTTATAGCTTGTGCTTCATCTATAATACATAGTTCAAAGTCCATATTTTCATATTCGTCATTATCATTTCTAATTAAACCATATGTAGTAATAAATACATTATAGTTATCTTTTTCAGCAAATACTTCTTTTCGCTTATTTTTATTTTCAGCAACTACAACATATTTTATTTCAGAACCAAACTTTTCAAATTCTTTTTGCCAGTTATATATCAAAGAAGTAGGCGCTACTATAATTATTTTGCAATCAGGTTTCTCTCTTAAAATTTCTTTTATAAACATAATAGCTTGTATGCTTTTACCTAGTCCCATTTCATCAGCTAGAATTCCACCAAATCCACATTTATAAATAGTTTTAAGCCATTTAATACCAATTTTTTGATACTCACGTAATATTAATTCGTCATCACTATTCAAATTAATATCTATATCTTTATATTTATTAAAATTATCTATGAAACTATCAAACAAATTATTTGTTGTTATATTTAATGAATTTTTCTTTTTCAAACTATCTATGAAAAGAGCTCTATATTTAGGTAAAGCTATTTCCTTTTTTTCTAAATCTTTACTTGATAAATCTAAATCAGCCATTAATTCATTAAGTTTTACTAGTTGCTCATTATTTTCCAAATCAATTACATTATTATTTTTTAATTTATAGTACTTTTTCTTCAAATTAAGTGATTTAAAAATATCTTTAATTTCAGATAAATCAATTCCTTCTACATCAAAACTATAAGACATTATATTATCTTTACCAATACTAAAATTATTAGTTGTATTTAATCTTTTTAATATTTTTGTTTCATCAATTTTTTTACTAGTGAACACATTATAATTATTAGATAAATTAGGTAATATTTCTTCAATAAAAAAATACATAACGTCTAAATCATTTATAAACAATTTATCATTTTCACAATTAAAACCATAATTCATTAATTCATTCAATACGGACTTTTCTGTTTCCTCATCTCTTAATATAGAAGAATTATCAAAATAATTAATTATTTTACCATTATAATCAAATTTAACATCACAAAATAAACCATCATTAAAAAAATCAAAATAAAGATTAATTTCAGGTTTTATTGGCATACTTATTTCATCAATACTTGCATCTATCACTATATTCTTTTTAATCTTATTAAATAAACCCGAACTAAAATCTTTCAAATCTTCTTTATCAAATACAAGATGATTTATTTTATTATTACTTAATACTTTTAAGTAATTTGATTCATCATTATTTAAAAAACAAAACGTATTATTATAAACAACATATTTAAAATTTTTATCAACTATTTTATAATTTGAATAATCTTCTATTTCTAAAATATATTTCCCTTCTTTTTTTAATAGTTCATATTTTGTAGGTAATCCATCTTTAACAGAATGAATTTCACCAAATTTATTGATAATAAAATTCTTGTTTTCAAACAATGAAATAAGTGATTTAAATTCTCTATTTGATAATACAAATGGACTAGCCAAAGAATAACTGCTATGTTTTTGATATCCAGATATATATTCAAGTATTTTTTTATCCTGCTTGTCAATATAATAATTATCCGGATTATAAATCAAATATTTACCAAAACTATATTCTTCATTATTTAAGTATGCATTAAAAAAATTATTAAACTTAGTTTCACTTGATAAAATATACTTTTTCTTATCACCAACATAAATCATAAAAGTAATATATCTATCTATATTAAATTCAAATTCAAAAGTTAATTTTTCTTTTAAAGAATGCGTTTTATTTTCATTAAATAACTTTAAAATTGACTTAGAAACCAAAGTTTCATCAATAAATTCACTATCAAAAATATGATCCATATCATCAATAAATACTGCAGCAACATGTTTACAGGTATGATTCTTTTTAAACTGTATGCATTCGCATGAAAAATCATATATTTGATAACCATTATTAATTATTTTAACATCATACCAAACCACTGTAGCTTGAGATTTTACTTTATATTCGTGAATGACCTTAGAATCATTTATATATGTATTAATATGCTTAATAAAATTAGGAGAATAACTTCTTCCTTTATAAAAGGAATCATATCCTAAAGTGTCAATTATATTTTTTACTGAATACATTTATTCACCACCAAAACAATGCTATAATATCATTTTTTTAAATTTATATCAATATAATTTATAGTCAATTATTATTATAAATTGACTATTTGACAACAAATAAAATTATATATATAATATCGTTATTAATAAGGAGGCAATATGTTAAAACTAAAAAATATTAAAAAGTTTTATAAAACAGGTGATTTCAAGCAACAGACTCTAAAAGATGTATCAGTTGAATTTAGAGAAAATGAATTCGTAGCAATTTTAGGACCAAGTGGAAGTGGTAAAACAACATTACTAAATATAATTGGTGGTCTTGATAAATACGATTCTGGTGATTTAATAATAAATGGAAAATCAACAAAAAAATTTAAAAATAAAGATTTTGATGCATATAGAAATAATTGCATAGGATTTATATTCCAGAGTTATAATTTGATCAATCATATAAGCATCTTAGAAAACGTTGAAATGAGTATGACATTATCTGGAATAAGTAAAAGAAAAAGAAAGAAAAAAGCATTAGAACTATTAAAAAAAGTAGGTCTAAAACAACATGCCCATAAAAAACCAAACCAATTATCAGGTGGACAAATGCAAAGGGTTGCTATAGCTAGAGCACTTGCAAATGATCCTAACATAATACTAGCTGATGAGCCAACAGGAGCACTTGATTCTAAAACAAGTATTCAAATAATGAAATTAATAGAAGAAATAGCTAAAGATAAATTAGTAATTATGGTAACACATAATCCTGAGCTTGCAAGCACTTATGCTTCTAGAATAATAGAATTTAAAGATGGTGAAATGGTATCTGATTCAAATCCGTTTGAATCAAAAGAAAATAACAATGAAATAAAAATACGTAAAACCAAAATGAATTTTTTAACAGCTCTTAATTTGTCATTTAATAATATTAAAACTAAAAAAGGAAGAACTTTAATTACATCATTTGCTTCTTCTATAGGTATCATAGGAATCGCATTAATTTTATCTTTATCAAATGGGTTTCAAATCCAAATTGATAAATTTGAAAAAGAAACACTATCACAAATGCCAATTGCAATAACACCAGAATATACAATAATGGATGAAGAATCAAGTAAAAAATTAATGGAAGACATAAGAGGAGAAAATAAAAAAGTTAAAGATGGAAAAATAACTGCTTTAAAATCATTTGAAGCTTTAACTCACAAAAACAATATTACAGAAGAATATATAAACTACATTGAAAATATTGATTCATCTTACATAGGTGGTATAAGTTATAATAGAATTACTAGATTAAATTTATTGTATAAAAATAATAATGCAAAACTAATTACATCAAATATACTTTTTCCGCTTCCTGAATCAGATCAAAACGAAAATATTATAACAGATAATTTTGATGTAATTTATGGCAATATGCCTAAAGAATATAATGAATTAGTTTTACTAATTGATTCAAAAAATAGATTAGATGAAAAAGTTTTAAATGAACTAGGCTATACTACTCAAAATGAAATTGATTTTGAAGATATTGTTAATAAAGAAATTAAAGTAGTATTAAATGATACTTTATATAAAAAGTATTCAAATTTTTTCATTCAAAATACAGATTATGAAGATTTATATGATGATGAATCAAATATTACTTTAAAAATAACTGGTATAATCAGAGGTAAAGAGGATAATCAATTTGCTAAATTAAGTGGTACAGGATTATGTTACAAAGAATCATTAATGGAATATGTAATGGAAAAAAATAACGATTCTGAAATTGTTAAAGAACAAACCAATTCAGATTACAATGTACTTACTGGTAAAAAATTTGATTATGAAACAGAGGACGGTAAAAAAGAAAAAGATAATACACTAGCATTACTTGGAGCAAAAACAACACCATTCTCAATTCAAATTTACCCTAAAAATTTCGATTATAAAGATAAACTAACACAATATTTAGATAATTATAACAAGTCTAAAAAAGAAGAAGATAAAATACTATATACTGATTATGCAGAAGCAATAACATCGCTTTCTGGAAATATAATGAGCGCAATTACAATTGTTTTAATTGCATTCTCAACAATCTCTCTTATTGTGTCATCTATTATGATAGGTATAATAATTTATATAAGTGTACTTGAAAGAACAAAAGAAATTGGTATTTTAAGGGCATTAGGAGCAAGAAAAAAAGACATTACGAGAGTATTTAATGCTGAAACATTTATAATAGGTTTATCTTCTGGAATACTTGGTATAACGATTGCAAACATTTTAATAATACCAGCTAACATTATACTTAAAGATTTATCTGGTTTAGAAAATGTTGCTAGATTAAATCCACTACATGCATTAATTTTAATATCAATTAGTATTACACTTACTTTATTAGGTGGATTTATTCCTTCAATTATTGCAGCTAAAAAAGATCCTGTTGAAGCTTTAAGAACAGAATAAACTCGGAAATATCCGAGTTTTTTTACAATTTTGTTTTTACTTCTTTTGATTTACCATCTCTATAAAACTTAACAGTGATTTCGTCACCTATACTATATTTATATAATATAAATCTAAAATGTGCCATGTCATCAATTTTATTACCATCAATTTCATAAATAACATCGCCTTTTTCAATGCCAGCTTTACTTGCAGCAGTACCATCTTCAACTGATAATATTACTATTCCATCTTTAATCGATTTATCAACACTTATATTATTATAAAATAACGCATAATTATTTGATACATTTATTGCTTTTATTCCAAAAATAGGTCGTTCTATTTCTTTACCTTTTTCAAGTCTATCTACTTCTGACATGGCAATTTCAATTCTAATTGCAAAGCCCATTCCCTCTATATCTTCATCTGATAATTTTGATGAAGTTATACCAATTACTTCACCATTGATATTTAAAAGAGGTCCTCCACTATTTCCAGGGTTAATAGCAGCATCAGTTTGAAGTACTTCCATAACATAACTACCTGTTGATAATGACACACTAATTGTTCTATCTTTTCCAGATAGAATTCCTTTTGTAACACTACCTTTATAATTTGAACCAAGTGGAGATCCAACTGTAAATACTGTATCTCCTAATTCAGATTTAGTACTATCACCTATAGTAGCAATTTTTTTTACATTTTTTGCATCAACAGATAAAACTGCAACATCACTTACTTCATCACTTCCAAGCAAAGTAGCATCATATTCTATACCATCACTATCCATTATTTTTATAGATGATGCCCCATTAACTACATGGTGATTTGTAATTAAATATCCATACTTATCGTCTTTTTTATAGAAGAAACCTGTCCCTGTTCCAGCTAATCCTCTCATAGTATATGACTCAACCACTACTACTGCATCATATACCTTATTAATTGAATTTTTTAATGAATCACTCTCTGTTATATTAACATTACTTGTAGTTGTATTAGTTTGTGTATTTAAAGGATAATAGTGCATTACTAACAATGTAGAAGATATTCCAATAAATAAACATATAATTATTGTAATAATATATACTAATTTACTTTTCATAATTCCTTGTATGATATATATAGTCAGTTACAAAGAGAGATTTTTGTATTTAATACTGACTAGTATATTATCATTACTCCTTTTGATTTTTCTCTCTAATTTTATATAATATACTTGAGATAACTGTGGATTGT
>JAFUCZ010000002.1 GCA_017459425.1 Bacilli bacterium | reverse complement strand
ATCCTGGATAATAATCTTTATTAGCTTCTATATTTATTATATGTTTAGCTGTTTTAAGTATTATATCGCTTACCCTTCGTTTATCACTTATATGATTAATTGTTATTGTTGAATTAATAAATACACCATTTAATAATTCACGCATCGGTATGTGTGTTATTTCATGTATAATTGTACAAATAAATTTTTTTAATTTTGAATCTAGTACTATTGTTTTAAATGTACAATCATATATATTGCTCATTAGTTTTCTAGCCATATATCCTCCTCTCACAAAGAGGTTAACACACCTATAAACAATAGTCAAAATACTAATTTTGTTGATTTGTTTACTTACTTTTACACATAACTTAAATCTGTATAACAAATATTAGTGGTTTGTTATTACTTTTTTGCAATTTAACAAAATTTATATTTTTATTAAATTTATTATAATTTAAAAAAATTATTTTGTCAACTACAAAGTAACTTATAAATAGTAAAAAAAGATATTGTTTTCACAATATCTATATATTGTTTATATCATTATCTTTATATTCAAATTCAAAATCTAAGATTCTTACATAATCTCCATCTTTAGCGCCCATTTCTTTTAACTTATCATCTATTCCAAGTCTTCTTAACTTATTTGAAAAACGAGTTACAGCTTCATCTGATGAAAATTTTGTCATTTTAAGTAATTTTTCAACTTTTTCCCCTACTACTACAAAAGTATCATCTTCTTTATATATTTTAAATGGTTGTTCTTCTTTAAATTTATAAAGTACATGACTTTCAAATTTTTCTTCTTCATAAAGAGGAGTTTTTTCAACTGTATCCAAAATATCAGCTAAGGCATCTATTACTTCATCAATTCCTTGTTTTGTAATTCCAGATACTTCATATATTTTTTTATCATTAAACTTTGATTTAAATTTTTCTAAATTTTCTAAAGAGCCTTCTACATCCATTTTATTGGCTATTATTATTTCAGGTTTATCTAATATTTTTGGATTAAAATCTTTTAATTCCTTTAAAATTGTTTCATAATCTTCTATTGGATTTCTACCTTCAACAGCTCCCATATCAATAACATGTGCGATCACTCTTGTTCTTTCAACATGTTTTAAAAATTTATCACCAAGTCCTTCGCCTAAAGACGCTCCTTTAATAAGTCCTGGTAAATCAGCAATAACAAATGATCTATTATTACTTGCTTTTACTACACCTAAATTAGGATGTAGAGTTGTAAAATGATAAGAAGCAATTTTAGGACGTGATGCTGATACAATTGAAATAAATGTAGATTTACCAACACTAGGAAGACCTACTAATCCAACATCTGCTAATAATTTAAGTTCTACTTTTATATGTCTTTCTTCACCAGGTTCTCCATTTTCAGCAAAATTTGGAGCAGGATTTGTACGAGTTGCAAAAGCAATATTACCTCGTCCTCCTCTACCACCACTTGCTATAACAGCTCTATCATTTTTTTTAGTTAAATCAGCAACTATAAATCCGGTATCTAAATCTGTTACAACTGTTCCAAGTGGAACTTTAACAACTATATCTTCTGCATTTTTACCATTCTTTGCTTTACCAAGACCATTTTCACCTTTTTTACCTTTAATCGTTCTATTTAATCTTAAATCAATTAAAGTATTTAATCCTTCATCTACTTCAAAAATGATATCGCTACCTTTACCACCATTACCACCAAATGGTCCTCCCATAGGTATATATTTTTCTCTTCTAAATGCCATACATCCATTACCACCACTACCTGCAATGACATTCAATGTTACTTCATCTATAAACATATAATCACCTGTTTCTTAAGTTATTATACAATAAATATAATTAAAAATAAAGAAAATATTATATATTTTGTTTACCTAAAGTTAATTATATTGTATTATGTATATAGGGAATATTGGTTACCTAGTGTCTACCTCTTATCTTACTTAAGAAGGAGGTGATATGGTGAAAAAACGTGAATATGTTTGTAGAGTATTACTCTTACTAGCCATAATTTTATTCCTTCTATTAATGATAATAGTTGGAATAAAAAAATGACACTTAAGTCAATGACTTAAATGTCACCCGAATTTTTGGGTAGACATTAGGTATAGCAAAACCAAATGTTTCCTTTTTATTTTATGCAGTATTTCTGCTTACATGTACATTATAATATAAATTTATTTAAAAGTCAATTATATGTTTATTTTAAAATATCAAATCCACTTCTTTTAAATAATTTTTCTAAATCATATTTAGAATAATATATTGTTGTAGGCCTTCCATGAGGACAATTAAATGGATTATCACAATGTCTTAAATCACTTATTAAGTGTTCCATTTCTTCAATAGTTATATTTTCATTTGCCTTAATAGCTCTTTTACAACTCATAGTTGCTGCAGCTTTATCATTAAACTTTTCTATACTAAAATTATCTTTTAATTCAATTATCAAATCAAGTATTGTTCTAATAGATTCTTCTTCGTATCCTTCTAAAATCCATGTAGGATGTGATTTAATAATAATCGAATTCAAACCAAATTCCTCTATTTCAAAATTAAGACTTCTAATAAAATCAAATTGTTTTTTCAAAACCATAAATTCATTATTAGAATACTCTATTGTAATTGGAAATAGCAATGGAATACTTTCCTTTACAGGATTACCTAATTTTTCTTTAAAGAACTCATAATTTACTCTTTCTTTTGCTGCATGTTGATCTATCATATACATGCCTTCTTCATTTTGACAAATAATATATGTTCCATGCACTAGACCTACAGGATACATTTCAGGAAGTCTTGTAGTTTTATCTTCCACAAATGTTACTTTTTTTTCTTCAGGCTCATTATTATCAAGTGGTATATAAGGTATTTCTTCAATTGAATTTACTAGTGAACTATTGTCTTCTTTTGATTCATTCTTTACAACATCTATATCATAACTTACATTTTCTTCTTTTACACTAGTTCTTTCTAAATCAAGAGTTTGTTCTACATATACTGGTTTACGAATAGTATTTTCTTCGCTTAAATTAGAATTTATTACAATATCTTCAACATCATCTTCTACTTCAATATGTGGGATTAAAGTTAAATTATGAAGAGCTTTTTTTATCATTTTAGATACCAATTCTTCAAGTTCTGTCATTTTAGAAAATTTAATATCCATTTTTGTAGGATGAACATTTACATCCACTAAAGTTGGATCTACTTCTATACATAACACCACTATAGGATATCTATTATCAGGTTTAAAAGAATGATAACTATCATTTATTACACGATTTATCGTAGCATTTTTAACTACTCTTCCATTTACTAAAGTAATCATATGATTACGACTTGACCTTTGAACTTCTGGCTTACTTATAAATCCAGTTATATCATAATCATTATCACTAGATGATACTTCAATCATCTTTTTTACTACATTTATTCCATAAATACTAGAAATAGTTTTAAGTAATATACCACTTCCATCTGTATTTAATATAGTAGAATTGTTATTTGTTAAAACAAATTTAATATCTGGATGAGAAAGCGCTAATTTATTCATATAATCAGTAATACTAGCTAGCTCAGTATATAAACTTTTCATATGTTTAAGTCGTGCGGGAGTATTATAAAATAAATTTGAAACACATATTTCTGTACCTCGTCTTGAATCAGTATTTTCTACAGTTTTTATTTTTCCACCTTCAATTAAAACAAGTGTTCCAACACCACCAGTTGAAGTTTTTAAACTTAATTTACTAACTGATGCTATAGAAGCTAAAGCTTCACCTCTAAACCCTAATGTTTCAATTCTAAATAAATCTTCTTCTGTTTTTAATTTACTTGTTGCATGTCTACTAAAGCATAAAATAGCATCTTCATGATCCATTCCTACACCATTATCAACTACTTTTATTTGCTTAGTACCTGCTTCAATTAAATCAACTTTTATTTCAGTACTACCTGCATCAATTGCATTTTCAACTAACTCTTTAACTACAGATGCACATCTTTCAACTACTTCTCCAGCCGCAATTTTATTAGCAAGTATTTCATCCATTATTTTTATTTTTGACATACTACCACCTTTATAAATATAACATAATTTAACCTAAAATAAAAGAGCCTATAGCTCTTCTGTATTTAAAAAATCTAACAATTCTTGTGCGACATTTTTAGGAATAAGTGAAGATAATTCTTCAACACTCGTACTTTTTATCTTAGATAAAGACTTATATTTTTTTAACAATTCTTTTTTTCTTACACTACCGATTCCTTCTACATTATCTAAAACACTTTCTAAAGAACCTTTACTCCTAATTTGTTTGTGATAATTTATTGTAAAATTATGAACTTCATCTTGCATACGTTCTAAATAATAGAACAAATTAGATTTCTTATCAACTTTTAATTCAACAATTGGATCAAACGCTAAAAGTGCATCAGTTGAGTGCTTATCGTTTTTTGCTAAACCAACAACTGGAATATTCATATTTAAACTACTTAAAACCTCACGAGCTACATGTATCTGGCCAACTCCACCATCTACAATTATTAAATCTGGTCTTTCCAAATTATCTTTTAAAACTCTAAAATATCTTCTATATATTACTTCCCTCATCATTCCATATTCATCATTTGTATCAACTTTTATTTTATACTTTCTATATTCATTTTTATTTGGTTTACCATCTTTAAACACAACCATACCTGATACAGAATAACTTCCAAAAAGATGAGAGTTATCAAATAATTCTATCCTATTTAAAATATCAAGTTTAAGCATATTTTGCAATTCCATATTAGCAACAGTAGTTCTATTTTCATCTCTAATAATCAATTCAAATTGTTCTTTTAAAATAACACTTGCATTATTACAAGCCATATCAATTATTTTTTTCTTTACTCCTTTAATAGGATTTTTAACACTTACCTTTAAATAATCTTCAAGTAAAGATTGATTTACAATACTTGGAACTAATATTTCTTTTGGAAGAAGAATGTTTTTATTATAAAATTTAGCAATAAATCTAGTTAATTCTTCATCAATACTATCAACAATTGGTAAAAAATTTGAATACCTTTCAACAATTTTACCTCCTCTTATGAAAAATACGACAATAGATAAATATCCTTTTTCTTCATAAAACCCAAATACATCTCTATCAATAGAATCCTGAATTTCAACTTTTTGTTTAGTTAATGTTACATTTATATAATCTAACATTTCTTTTAATTCTTTAGCTTTTTCATAATGCATAAGGCTTGATTCTTTTAGCATTTCATCAGTTATTTTTTTAGTAATACATGAATGATCACCTTTTAAAAATCTAATTATTTCATTTTCCATATTTTTTATTACACTTTTATCAACATTGTTAGCGCAATAGCCTAAACATTCGCCAATGTGATAATATAAACAAGGCTTTTTTTCTAATGTACTACATTTTCTAAGCGGATAAACTCTATTTAATAAATTTACTACTTCTTTGGCTGCTGTTGCATTTGGATATGGTCCAAACATTCTATTTCTATTACTTTTCTTTCTATTTACATTTCTTACAACAAGTAATCTTGGATAATTATCATTTGTAAGTTCAATATATGGATAACTCTTATCATCTCTAAGCAAAATATTATATTTTGGATCATATTTTTTTATTAAATTTATTTCTAAAATTAAAGATTCTGTTTCACTACCAACTACTACATATTCAAAATCATCAATTTCACTAACTAGTTTCGCAGTTTTACCAGTATGAGTTCCCCTAAAATAAGAACTTACTCTATTTTTTAATTTCTTAGCCTTACCTACATATATAACAACACCATTTTTGTTTTTCATCAAATAACATCCTGGTTTATATGGAAGTAGACTTAGTTTTTGCTTAATTTTATCCATAGAATCACCCACGTTTATAGTATATCATAAAATAATTGATTTGTAATATCATTTAAGATATAATTTAAGTGGTGATTTTATGAAATCAATTAAAGAAGATGTTAATAATGAAATTATAATCAACAAATCAAAATTTATTACATTTTTATTTAAAATAGATAATATTGATGAAGTTGAAAAAAAAATAAATATAGTTAAAGATAAATATAAAGATGCGACACATTATTGTTATGCCTATATAATTGATGACAAAATTAAATGTAGTGATGATAAAGAACCAAGTGGTACTGCTGGTATTCCAATATTAAATGTACTTAAAAGCAATTCATTAAATCACATATTATGTGTAGTTGTAAGATACTTCGGTGGAATTAAATTAGGCGCTGGTGGACTACTTAGAGCCTACAGCAATAGCGTAAGTGACGCTATTAAATGTGCTAGTATATGTAATTTAGTAGATGGTAAAATTATCGAAATAAGTTTTAAATATGATGATGAAAAAAACATAAATATTTTATTAAAAAATATAAACATTATAAACAAAGATTATAATGAATTTATTACTTACAAAATAGAAATACCAAATAATAAATATGATTTAATAATTAATTCTTTAAAAAAAATATGTATCAATATTAATATATTAGAAGAAAAAAAATTAAGCATTGCTTAATTTTTTTAAATCTATCCCACTATATAATACATTAGAATTTGTTTTTTTAGCCCAATTAATATCACCATAATCATAATGCCAATATTCACTTTCTAAATTTGTAAAACCTGCTTTTATCATAGCATTATATAATATTCGCCTATTATTACGAACATTGATATCCATATTTTTTTCTTCGAATGCCATAGTACTTGTTAATTCATCAAAAGAATCAAAATCACATCCCATATCAAGTTCTTCTAGAGTATTAATATCAACTAAAGTTAAATCAACTGCTCCTCCAGTAGTATGAGCTGGAAAACTAAAATCATCCCAACCTGGGTATGCAACATATTTATTTATAATTTTGTTTTGTTGTTCATCTGACATATTTTCTAGCTTAAAATATGAAATTATATCTTCTTTATATGAATAATACAATTCTTTTTGCAATTCTATTGGACGATATGCATCCCATATTTTAAATGTTAAATTATCGGGTAAATACTTTTTTGCTTCTAAAAGCTTGTCATAAACTTCTTTTCTCACATAACATTTATCAATAGCATTTTTATATTTTTTACAATACTTTAAATCTAATAAAAATCCACTATCTGATTTTATTTCTATTAAAGGAGATTCTATATAATTAACATTCATTTTCTCACCCATAGTTTATTATAACACTTTTATAAATAAAAAAGAATGAATTAATCATTCTAATTTCCATTAATTTGTTTTGCAACTTCACTTGCAAAATCTTCTTCTTTTTTTTCAATTCCTTCTCCAACTTCAAAACGAGTCATTGAAACAATTGATCCACCGTTATTTTTTACAAATGTTGCGACATTAATATCACTATCTTTAACAAAAGATTGTTCTTCTAAACATATTTCTTCATAAAATTTACGAAGTCTTCCTTCAACCATTTTTTCTGCTATTTCAGATGGTTTTCCTTCATTCATAGCTTGTTCTTTTAAAACAGCTCTTTCTTTTTCTACTTCTTCACTTGAAACTTCATCACGTCTTACATATTTAGGTCTCATTGCAGCAGCATGCATTGCTACATCACGTGCAACATCACCATTAGCACCTTCAATAAGTGTTAAAACTGCAATACTTCCTCCCATATGTATATATGATCCAAAATTTTGTGAATCAGTTTTAGTGATTTTTTTAAATCTTCTTAAAGATAATTTTTCTCCAATTGTTGCTGTTTTACTTATAATTAAATCATTTAAAGTAGTTCCATCAACACTTAAATTTAAAGCATCATCAAGTGAATCTACATCACTTTTAATAATAGTTTTAAGTATAGTACTAACTAAATCTCTAAACTCTTCATTTTTAGCAACGAAGTCAGTTTCTGAATTTACTTCAACAATACATGCATCATTACCATCAATTAAAATTTCTGCAATACCTTCAGCAGCTACTCTATCAGCTTTTTTAGCAGCTTTAGAAATTCCCTTTTCTCTTAACCAATCGATAGCAGCATCTATATTACCACTACTTGCTTCTAGTGCTTTTTTACAATCTAACATTCCAGCACCTGTTTTTTCTCTTAATTCTTTTACTAATCCTGCAGTAATCATATTTTATCCTCCTTAAAATTTAAAGATGATTAAATAATCATCTTTCATCTATTGTAAAGCTTCTATAAGCTCTGCTTTTTTCATACTTGAAAAACCTTTTATTTCTTTAGCTTTAGCCATTTCACGAAGTTCAGCTACAGTTTTACTTGATAAATCAACAGCTTTTTCTTTTGTAACTTTCTTTTCTTCTACAACCTTAGCTTTTGGTTCTTTTTTTGTTACTTCTTTTTTAGTAGTATTCTTTTTATCAGCATTTACAAATGAACGATTATTCTTAAATGATTTATTTTCAAATTTTTTAGGTTCTTTTTTCTTAACAGTTTCTAATGCTTTTTCCATTATTTCTTTAGCATCATTTTGTTTATCTTCTTCTTTAACATATTCAACTATTTTTCCACCATTAGCTTCAACTATTGCATTTGCCATAACTCCAATAATTAATTTAACTGCACGAATTGCATCATCATTTCCTGGAATTACGTAATCAACCATATCTGGATCACAATTAGTATCTACTATTCCAAATACTGGAATACCTAAACGTCTTGCTTCACGAATAGCTATTTCTTCTTTAGAAGGATCTACTATAAACATAGCTTCAGGTAATTTATTCATATCACGAATACCACATAATAATTTATTTAATTTGTCATATTCTTTTTTTAATCCAATTACCTCTTTTTTAGGTAGTACATCAAATGTACCATCTTTTTCCATAGCTTCGATAGTTTCTAATCTTTTAACTCTTCTTCTAATAGTTTTAAAGTTTGTTAAAGTTCCTCCAAGCCATCTTTCAGTTACATAATATGAATTAGAACGTAATGCTTCTTCACGTGTAGCTTCTTGAGCTTGTTTACGAGTTCCTACAAATAAAACCTTTCCTCCATTTGCTGCTATTTCTTTTAATGCAACATATGCCTCTTCAATCATTTTTGCTGTTTTTTGTAAATCGATAATATAAATATCATCTCTTGCTGTAAAAATATACTCTTTCATTTTAGGATTCCATCTTTTAGTTTGATGACCAAAGTGAACTCCTGCTTCTAATAAATAACTCATTGACACAACTGCCATAAAATTCCTCCCTTTCGTTATTATCCTCCATTACATCAACTTCCTACACCACCCTTAGGCACTAGGCATAGAAATCAATAATGTGTGTATTTGAAAAAGCCAAATGTATTATATCATATCATTATATGATTTTACAAGCATTTTTAGCTCAATTTTAATAGTCTTTTTTTATTTTTTTCCTCGTTTTTTATGAGATCTAAAAGTTTTGATATATATTCTTCTTTTTCAAGCAATACTTTTAGTAATATTGCATATATATTGAAATATGAATTTGTTACAAATTCAATTCTTTGATCACCATCAAAACTTTCTTTACAAAAAACTATTTCGTACTCATCATATTCAAGTGTGTCATCATATACACAATAAACGTCAGTTTTTAATATTTTACCCATTACATCTAGCGTAACAAGTAATAAATTTTTAAAAAACTCATAATTATCATCAAATAAATAAATATAATCAATTAACACAGTACAAAAATCATCACGTTTTACATACATATCTTTATTTAAAAAATTTAATAATTTTTCATCGAACATTTTTAACTTTCCGATTTCATTTTTTTCTTGAAAATCTTTTGTGTCTAATAATGGATAGACATAATCAATGATATTTTGCATACAATATCCCCCTTGTTAAAATTAAGTATTATTCTATCAAAAAATATAAAAAAAATAAAGAAAAAAATCACAAAAGTGATTTATAAATTCGAAAGTTTATCTTTAATAATTGAACTAACCTCTTTTAAATCAGCTTTACCCTTTAAAAGCGGTGTAACATTACCCATAATTTTACCCATATCACTTGGACCTGTTGGATTTAATTTAGAAAATGCTTCATCAATTACTTTATTTATTTCATCTATGCTTAATTGCTCAGGCATATATTCATTTAAAATATCTATTTGCTTTTGTGTTTTCTCTATTAAATCATTTCTATTACCTTTTTCAAATTCAACAATAGAATCTTTTCTTGTTTTAATTTCATGACTTATAATACCAATTACTTCATCATCATTTAAAGGTCTTTTAGTATCTAATTCCTTCATTTGAATAGCACCTTTAACCATACGAATAACTTCAAGTCGTTCTTTATTTTGTGCCTTCATAGAATTTTTTAAATCTTCTAATATTTTATCTTTCATAAATTCTCCTTTTTAAAAGAGCCTTAAGAGGCTCTATCATATCTTTCTTTACGGCGGCTATTTCTTTTAGCTTCTTCTTTAGCCATTCTACGTTTTACTCCTGGTTTTAAATACCCTTCTTGTCTTTCTCTAAGTTCTTTTAGGAGGCCACTTCGTGCATTTTTTTGTTTCATTGTGCGTAATGCACCCTCAACGTTACCATTTCTAACTTGAATTGATGACATAGTATTCCCTCCCTTCTTGTTACTAGTGATATTATAGCACTATTGATAATTAAATACAAGTTTTTTTACAACAATTTAAAAAGAAACCAAACTGGTTTCTATTTTTCCAAAGGACAAATATTGTTTGAGGATACCCTTCTTATTGCACTGCCAAAACTTTTTCCTAGCTCAGAAATAGTCTCAATAGCACGCGCTATCGAATTTACAAAAGCTGAAGTAATTGTTGTACTTCCACCAACAATATTCTTTAGTTCAATTTCAGTTAATTCCATATTACTCCTTTCTATTTACATTTAAGAGGTCTAACATAACCATCTATTGCGCTAATAATGAATACTGCACCAGCTGCAATTCCTAAAACTGCTGCAGCACTTATAGCACCTCCATTAATTTCCATTAATTCATTCTTGTTAAGTTGCATATGAATCCTCCTTTAATATATCATTAACTAGTTTCCCTTTATCCATTTGTAATAAATGTGTAAATAAATCTATATTATCAAACCTATGTGATACTACAATAAAAGT
>JAFUCZ010000016.1 GCA_017459425.1 Bacilli bacterium | reverse complement strand
TTTCTTTTATAATATATTTCCCTTCATTTGTATATATTATTATAACGTTGCCATTCTTTTCATATCTATATGGGTGTAACCCATATTTTTTTAAAATTGTATTAATTTCTTTCATTTTATTTGCTTGGTATTATTATTTTATCACCTATTTTTATTTCTTTTAAATCATTATATTCTTCTAAAACATCAGAATTAACTCCATATTTATTTACAATTGATTCTATCGTATCTCCATCTCTTACTATGTAAACTTTATATGTTGAGTATTTTTCATCTGATTCATTTATTTCAAATAATGAGTCAATGTTTTTTTCATTTGCCTTTTGTTCTTCAACTTTTTCTTCAACTTCAACGCATCTATCCATAGATTCCTCGCTTTCTATTTTTTCTATTAATTCATTACTTCTGTTTATTTTTACTTCTTCTAATTTAGGTGTTTCTTTTTCAAGTAGATTATCTATTTTTATTGAAATATTTACGTTTAAAATATTATCGTTAATCACTTCATAATAAAAATCATCAATATCTAACGATACTTTATCAAGCATATAATGATCATCCATATGGATGTCAAAAGGTAAATTAAATGTAAAGCTATCTACATTTGTGCTTGTAGGTGTTACTTTATATTCTCCACTTACAATAAGTTCACCTGAAATCAAATTATCGTTTAAAACTTTTAAAGTATGTTCTAGCGATATGCTTGTTATTTCAAAAATATTTGTTTTAAAAGTAATATCTTTTTGAAACGGCACTATTTTGTTCATATTATCCTCCTCCAATTCATTATATGAAAAAAAACTAAAGATATACTTTAGTTTTTTAAATTAGATATGCATTTGTTTGTTATTTTTTTTAATTTTAATTTGTTAATAAATGTTGTGTTTGATTTACTAATTTGACTTTTATTATAATTTAACACCTCTAATACTCCTTCTTTAAAATTAGGGATTAATGTTAAATCACTAATACTACTATAATAGTTTATTGAACTAATTAAAATATCTGTACCAGCTATATCATTCTTTTTCAAGAATTTATATATAGCATCATTGTCTTCATATATTTTTTTTATGAGTAAATTAAAAAATAAATAATCAAATAGGGATTGATATTTCAAAACTAGGTGAATGTATTCAATACTTTCATATCTCAGATATTCTAATCCATGATTCTCTAATTCTTCTTTAATAAAATCTAATTCATCTTTATTTTCTAAATTTAGTTTTATTTTTAAAGAATTTACATATTCAATAAATGTTGGATCATTTTTTGAATTATCAATTAATATTTGCGTTAAAATATATGCATTTTTAACTTGTTTTTTTGTCAATTCATTTTCATCTATATATTTATCCAAATTAAACAAATTAATTATTGGATACTTAAATTCAGATGGAAATTTTTTCGTCATTTGTTTTACATTATCACTTGACAATATCATTTTTGTAAATAAATAATTTGAAATTTCATTATAATTACTCATTTTTACTCTCCTTTTTTAAAAACTTATATATTTCGTTATAATTAGATACTAATTTAAAATCTATTTCATTAATAATTTCTTCTGGTATTTGATCCAAATCATTTTTGTTCTCTTTTGGTATAAATATTTTTTTTACGCCATTTCGATGTGCACCTATAACTTTTTCTTTTAAACCGCCTATTGGAAGAACATTTCCTCTTAGTGTTATTTCACCTGTAAAAGCTATTTTATTACTTATCTTTAAATTACTAAATGCGCTTATTATTGCAGTTGTAATTGCTGTCCCTGCACTTGGTCCATCTTTTTTTGTAGCTCCGTCTACTGCATGAATATGAATATCATTATTTGTCAGTAATTCGTAATTAATACCAAATTTTTTGTAATTTGATTTTATATAGCTAAGTGCGACTGTTGCACTTTCTTTAATTACATCTCCTAAAGATCCAGTTAAGATTAAATTACCATTTCCTTTATAATAGTTTACTTCAATTGGTAATGTATCTCCACCAAATTTTGTATAGGCTAGTCCATTTACTACACCAACACTACTTTTGAATTTTGATAAATCTACGTATTTTGGATTACCTAAATATTTTATTAAATCATTTTCTGTAATGGTTGCTTTACTTATAGTTAAATTATTTTTAATCAATGTTGTTACAATTTTACGTGCTATATTATCAAATAATCTTTGCAACTCTCTTACACCTGATTCTCTAGTGTAAGATCTAATTAGCATAAGTATAACTTCATCACTTATATCTATACTATTTTCTTTTAGCCCAGCATTTAAGCAAGAATTCTTTATTAAAAATTTTTTTGCAATCTCTATTTTTTCTAATTCAGTATAACCAGATAAATTTATTATTTCAAGTCTATCTCTTAATGCATCTGGTATTTCTTCAATATAATTAGCTGTTGTTATAAAAAGTACATTTGATAAATCAAATTCTTCTTCTATGTAATTATCACTAAACAATTTATTTTGTTCACTATCAAGGACTTCAAGTAAAGTACTAGCTGGATCTCCTTTATAGCTTGCTGTCATTTTATCTATTTCGTCTATTAAAAATACTGGATTGTTGCTTTTTGCTCTTTTCATAGATTGAATTATTCTTCCAGGGTTGGCGCCTAAATATGTACGTCTATGTCCAATAAGTTCAGATTCATCATTTAATCCACCAACAGATATTTTTACAAAATTACGATTTAGAGCTCGAGCTATAGAAAAAGCAAGTGATGTTTTACCTACACCTGGAGGACCAACTAAACAAATTATTGATCCTGACAAACTTTTTTTCATTTTTTTTACTGCTATAAATTCTACAAATCTTTGTTTTACATCTTCTAGTCCATAATGAGATTCATTTAGTTTTTTTTCAACATCACTTAAATTCTCATTGTCTCTTGTTGATACTTCCCAAGGAAGATCTAATAACCAATCAATATAATTTCTCACATTAGATATTTCAGCTGATGATTGTGGTAAACTTTGATATCTATTTAATTCTTTATATAATCGTTCTTTTATGTTTTTTTTACATTTTAATTTTTCTATTTTATTTTTTAATTCATCAATTTCACTATCAGTATTTTCATTAAGTTGTTCTTTAATTTCTTTTAATTTTTCTTTTAGTATAAATTCTTTTTGAGTTTGCTCTATATTATTTTTTACTTTTGAATCAATTTCTTTTTCAACCTTAAACATATCTTCTTCTTTATAGATATCTTCAAGTATCATTTCACATCGTTTTATTACATTAGTAGTAAGTAAATATTCATTTAATCTATCTTGTTCAAGCGGTAAGTTAGGAGCAATTATATCTGTAAGTTGTGATAAACTTTTAGAATTTTTTATTAATGATAGTACACTATTACTTACATATGGAACAGTTTTTACATATTTTTCTGTTTCGGATATAATTTTTCTCGTATATACTTTTTCTTGTTCTATAAGAATTCCTTCATCATCTATTTTAGAAACGATTGATTCAAGTGATTCATCTTCAACACTTAAATAATCATTTACATATACTCTTTCTTTTCCAACTAAGGTAATTCTCAAATTACCATTAGGGAGTTCTATTTTATTTTTTATGTTACACTCTATTCCAATCTTTGGAAGGCTATTTAAATTAGGTTTTTCTTCTAAAGGATCCATTGTATTTACAACTAAAATATTTGAATCATGAAATAGTTCTGATAAATCTATTATATTTTTGCTTGAATCGTTATCAAATTCAATTCTAAGTTCATTATGAGGAAGTAAAATGATTCCTCTAAGAAGTAATACTGGCAAGTTAGTTTTTATCATTTTACACCTCCAACAAATTGACATTTATTATAATACATTCTATTTAGTTTGTCTATTAATTTTTTAATTTTTAAAATAAAAATGGTATTAAACCATTTTACATTTTTAATAGTTTTAAGCATTGATCTAAATCTTTATCATTTATTATATCAGCTCTTATACTATTTACTCCTATTTTATATAAATTTTCATAATCTTTTATAATTATAGGTTTATAAAAGTAAATATTCATTAAGTTATTTCTACTCTCTATTTTAAATTTATTAAAATATTTATCTTCTAGGTATGTATTACCTTTCAAATTATATTTTTTGATTAGATCAAATTTCGAAATCATTGCGACTGGATAACTATAAACTATAACTTCAACATTAGGATGCTTATTATATCTTTTTGTGTAATTATCAATTAATTCTTTAATTTGATTTTCATTTAATTCATATGAAAGTGTTACCTTTTTTACACCCAAACTATGTAAGAAAGCAACAGAATATGAATTTGTTACATTAAAATACACATCTGTTTCTACATTGTCATAATAATTTAAACTTCCTAATTCATTAATCATAGTAGTTGAATCTATTTTTCTATATGTATTCATTACTCTTTGTTGAATATATTTTACTCTCTTATCACTATTTATTTGTATATAAATATGTAATCTATCTGTATAAATACTATTGAAATTTAAATTCTTGATTTTCTCATATTGGTCTAATGTATTTATTTTTATTGATTTATTTGACTCTACTTCATAATTATTTAAAGCTATTGAATAACTTTTTTTGTCAATATTTTTTTTATACATTCTTATTTGATTTAATTCGTTAATTACTCTTCTTCGTAAATCGTTTAATTCACCCATAGATATAAATATATTTTCATCGATACTTATATCTACATCTGTTATTTCATAAGGTGTATTGCCTGTTTTTTTTATTTGTTTTATTACTCGTTCAAAGTTTACTGGAGCGGTTTTTGCCATAAATATTGGTCTATCACCTTGTGCATGAACTATGTTTTTTCCATCTGAAATAGTAAGATGGGCTAAAGCACCAATTCTAAGCATTATTTTAGCTTTTAGTTTTATTTTAGGCATCTCACTATTAATTAAATTATGAATTGTTTCTATTTGTAAGCTATCCGTAGTTTTAACAACATTCTGATTAATTTTTACTTTATCATAATTAAAATTAATAACATCGCCTTTATGTGCTTGTTTTACAAGACGTTTATCGATATAAAAATTATTTAATATGTATCCTTTATCATCATCTACAAAACGTATTCCATCTTTTATTTGTACATCATTACTTAGTTTAATAAATACTTTATTATTAATACATTTTACAACTTGTCCCAATTCAATTCCCATGTGATTTGGTCTATATTCATTTGTAATATCTTCATTTTTTTCATTAAAAAGAAATCCTTTTGTAAATTCTCTGTTAAATATTTTTTTTAATTCAAATTTGTCTTCTTCAGTAATTATTATTTCTTTATTTTTTAAATAAGAATCTACTGCTTTTCTATAAATAGACACAACCAAATATACGTATTCTGGTCTTTTCATCCTTCCTTCTATTTTAAGAGAATCTATGTTACATTCAATTAATTCTTTTATATGATCAATTGTATTTAAATCTTTCATACTTAATAAATAACCATCTTTTATTTTTTTATCGTTATTTATTAAAGTATATTTTTGTCTACAACATTGTGCACACTCGCCTCTATTACCACTTCGGCCACCAATTAAACTACTCATTAAACACTCACCTGAATAGCTTACGCAAAGCGCGCCATGAATAAATACTTCTATTTCAATATCACATTCTTCTTTTATTTTTTTTATTTCATCCATAGATAATTCTCTTGATAATACTACACGCTTTATTCCAAGTTTTTTAGCTAATTTAACACCCTCAATATTATGAATGTGCATTTGCGTTGATGCATGTATTTCCATATCAGGATAAATTTTGCTAACTAAATCTATAGCTCCAATATCTTGCATGATAAATGCATCTACATTAATTTTTATCAAAAAATCTACATATTCTAAAAATTCATCGATTTCATCATCATATAATAATGTATTTAACGTCACATAAACCTTTACGTTATATAAATGTGCTTGTTCAACTATTGTTTTTAATTCTTCATCTGTAAAATTTTGAGCATATTTTCTTGCACCATATTTTTGCCCTGCTAAATAAACAGCATTCGCACCTGCCTTAATAGCTGCTTTAAAACATTCCATATTCCCAACTGGAGCTAAAATTTCAACATACTTCATACAACCAACTCCTAATTATTTATATTATAACTAATTTTAGTGTTTTTTTAAAGAAATTTAATTAATTTTCTCTTAAATGAGTATCCAGGTTTTCTATACTAAATCCTTTTGATTTGATGAAATTTATTGTCGTTTGAAGTTCATTTTCTAATTTTTTATTTATATTAAACATTATTAAACTACCACTTATTAAATTTTGTTTCACAGTTTTATATGGTTCTTTTAAAGCAACAATATTTGGTTTTATACTATAACTACCATCTATAGCGCATAGTTTTAAATAATTTATATCCTCATTTTCACTATAACAATATTCATTTTTTTGTTTTATTTTATTTTTTAAAGATGAATCAATTAACACTATTGAAAAATCTTTTATATCACCATTTAAGTTTCCTATAATATGATTTTTATCAATTAATTTTTTTATATTATTTTTATTATTTAAAATATATTCATAATCAACAAAAAAATTTCCACTTATATTATTATTATCTAAAATTTTTTCAACTTTAGATATATCAGTATCTTTATTAACTTTAAATAGTAAACTTACCATTTGCTTTTTCTTATTGCCACTTATAATATATTTATCCAAATTATTTTTTAATGAATTATTTAATTTTTCTTCATCATATATAATTAAATTTGGAATAAATTTACCAATTTTTTTCATGTTATAATAGCTTTTTTTTACATTAACAATCTTTCCATTTATGCCTGGAACAATATGATTACCATCTATTTGCCCTTCAATTTTTTCAATTTTATATTCGTCTTTTTTTTCTTTTATTGTGTTCATTAACTCATCCATTTCTAGTGCTACATTAAAGGTACTTTCAGTAAAAATAAAACTAAAGCATAATAAACTGATTACTCCTATAATTTGAAAAAATCTATTCATCAAATCACCTGTTTAATTGTATGATAATAAATCAATTTTTTAACTTATTTTGTTTTATTTCATAATATAAATTGAAGGGGGTATTTATGTATTCTAGCCAAATGAATTATCCAAATCAAGTAAATTATGGTAACAATGATAGACTACTTGGTGGCTTTGCTTTCCCATTTTTACTTGGTGGTGTTACAGGGGCAGCACTTGCTCCAGCATTCTATAGACCTAATTATCAACCATATTATGGATCATATTATGGTGGTTATTATGGGCCTTATTATTATCCATATAGAAGGTTTTATTAAAGCTTAAGTTTAACTTAAGTTTTTTTAATAAAAAAAGAAGCTATTTAGCTTCTTCTGTTGCTCTTACTTCACGTATAACAGTTACTTTAATAGTACCAGGATATTGAAGTTGTTCTTCTATTTTATTTTTTACTTCACGAGCTATTTTATGGCTTTGTAAGTCATCAACATCATCAGGTTTAACTATTACTCTAAGTTCTCTTCCAGCTTGCACAGCAAATGTTTTTTCTATTCCTTCCATATCAGAAGTAATATTTTCTAAGTCTTGTAATCTTTTAATGTAGTTTTCTAATGAATCATTTCTAGCGCCAGGACGAGATGCTGATAAAGCATCCGCTACAGCAACTAAAACTGAAATGACATTTGTTGCATCTGTATCACCATGATGTGATTCAATAGCATTAATTACAACATCTGATTCATTATATTTTTTAGCTATTTCTGAGCCTAAAGTTACATGGCTTCCTTCAACTTCATGATCAATTGATTTACCGATATCGTGGAATAATCCAGCTCGTTTTGCTAATGTAACATTTTCACCTAATTCAGAAGCCAAAAGACCTGTTAAATTTGCTACTTCAATTGAATGTTGTAAAACATTTTGACCAAAACTCGTTCTAAAATGTAATTTACCTAATATTTTAACTAATTCAGGATCAACTTTTGTGATTCCTAATTTGAATAATGCTTCTTCACCATATTCAGTTACTTTTGCTTGCATGTCATTTAAAACTTTATCATATAGTTCTTCAATACGAGTTGGATGAATACGTCCATCTTTAATAAGTGTTTCAATAGTTATTCTAGCTATTTCTCTCCTATAAGGATCAAAACTAGATAATACTATTGCTTCTGGTGTATCATCAATAATTAAATCTACTCCAGTTACTGCTTCAATTGTTCTAATATTTCTTCCTTCTCTACCAATAATTCTTCCTTTCATTTCATCATTTGGAAGATTTACTACAGTAATTGTTTGTTCATTAGCAACATCAGCAGCGTATCTTTGCATTGCACCAACAATCAAATTTTTCGATGTTTTGTCTGCTTGTAATTTTGCTTCTGATTCGCGATCTTTTATATATGCCGCGATTTCTAAATTCATCATTTCCTCTACTTTCTTCATCACTAATTTTTTAGCTTCATCTTTAGAAAAACCAGCAATGTTTTCAAGTAAAGAAATTTGTTCTTTTTTTATTTCTTCCACTTTTGCTTCTTTTTCTTGAATTTCTCTTTGTTTATTAATTATATTATTTTCCTTTTCTTCCAACATTTGTTCACGATTTTGAAGTGTTAAATCTCTTCTATCAATATTATTTTCACGTGCAAGAAGTCTTTCTTCTGCTTCTTTTATTTCACTTTTTTTCTCTTTTATTTCTTTTTCAGTTTCAATTTTTAAATTATGATTTTCTTCTTTTGCTTCCAAAATAGAATCTCTTTTCAATTTTTCAGCATCTTTTTTTGCTTTTTCAAGTAAAGAATCAACTTTCTTAGAAGCAGAATTGCCTCTAATATAATTTGCAATAAACATTAAAATAATTCCGATAAATAGTCCAATTAAGACTAGCAAAATGGAGAATAAAGATCCATACATTTTATCCCTCCATTATCTATATATAGAACATAAAGTCCTAATTATATTTTATAGTTTTATGATAAATAAGTCAAGTAGAAAAGAAACTAAGGGTTACTTAGTTTCTTCATCAGTTTTTGTTTTTGAAGCTTTTGCTCCTTTATTTAAAGATATTCCAAAGTGTTCTCTTACCTTTTGCTCGATTTCTTCTCTTAGTGAAACATTACTCTTAAACAATTCCTTTACATTTTCTTTACCTTGACCTAATTTTTCACCATTATATGCATACCATGCACCACTTTTGTCAATTATTTTTGCTTCTGTTGCAAGATCAACTAGTTCTCCTTCACGAGATACACCTTCTCCATACATTATATCTATACTACAATTTTTAAAAGGAGGCGCTACCTTATTTTTAACTACCTTGATATTTGTTCTATTTCCTATTACATCTGTTCCTAACTTAATTTGTTCTGATCTTCTTATTTCAAGTCTAACTGAAGCATAAAACTTTAGTGCTCTTCCTCCAGGTGTTGTTTCTGGATTTCCAAACATAACCCCAACTTTTTCACGAAGTTGATTTATAAATATTGCAATTGTGTTTGTCTTATTAATTACTCCAGATAGTTTTCTTAATGCTTGTGACATAAGTCTAGCTTGAAGTCCAACATGCGAATCTCCCATTTCACCTTCAATTTCAGCTTGTGGTACAAGAGCTGCTACTGAGTCAATTACTACCACACTTATAGCACCACTTCTAACTAAAGCCTCACATATTTCTAGTGCTTGTTCTCCATTATCAGGTTGTGACAATAATAAATCATCTATATTTACACCTAGTTTGGATGCATAATTTGGATCAAGTGAATGTTCAGCATCAATAAAAGCTACACGACCACCTTGTTTTTGTGCTTCTGCAATGGCGTGAAGTGCGAAAGTTGTCTTTCCACTTGATTCAGGACCATATATTTCAACAATTCTTCCTTTTGGATATCCACCACATCCTAATGCTATATCTAGTGATAAACAACCACTAGGAATTACATCTATTTCTAATTGTTTATGATTTCCTAATTTCATTACCGCACCTTTACCGAATTGTTTTTCGATATCGGCTAAAACTTTATCTAATGTTTCATTGTTTGTTGTTTGTGTTTTCATTTGTTTCCTCCTAACCTACAATAACATTTTATAATATTTTTTTTCGCATGTCAATACTTTTCACAAACAAATGTTTGCTAAATTTGATGACAATTTTTAACAAAAAAAAGATATTTGCAAAATATCTTTTCAGATTTATACTTCAATTGTTTCTATATCATCTTTTTTTTCATTAGGGAAAATATACTTTTTATTTAAATTATAATATTGTACTGCTGATATAATTGACAATACACATGCAATTATTAATAAGAAATCAGATACTCTTAAATTATATAACTCAAATGGTAAATTATAAAATAATGTTAATGCAATTCCAAGCATAAGGCAAAATGTTTTTATTTTCCCAAGCTTAATAGCTGATATTACTTTTCCTTTACTACTTGCAACCATTTTAATAGAATTAACAAAAATATCTCTTATTACAATAATTACAGGAATTACAGGATGTATAAAACCTACTGCAGCTAAAATTATTAGAACTGAATTAACTAATATTTTATCTGCTATCGCATCAATCATTTTCCCAAAATCAGTTACTAAATTATATTTACGTGCTACCCTACCATCAATAAAATCCGTTAATGAAGCAATTACAAATAAAACACCTGCAATTAAATATCTAATGTCAACAACAATTCTTTCATTAACAAATAACTTAGGTAAAACTATACCTGTTGCATCAAAAGGGAAAATTAATATTATAATAATAAACAATGCAATTATAATACGTAACATTGTCAATTTATTTGGTACATTCATATTTCACCTACTTTTCTAGTTTCACAACTGTTTTATCTTTAAAATCATCTTTATTTTTATTAGCAAATCCAAAGAAATATATTGCACATAATATTAATAAAAATATTACTACATATATTGCAACTGGTGGGATAGAAATTTTTTTTCTAGGTTGTAGTGTATAAGGAGATACTATTTTCTTTTTTTCTTGTGGCTTTTCATTCATTTTTTTCTTTGCATTTTTTATATCATCTAATGAAATTTTTGAAGTATAATCAAATAAGTATTCATTAAATTCATCAACCATTTGTTCTTTATCAAGCCCTAAATATTTAGAATAATCTCTTATAAAATATTTCAAAAAAAATATATCTTGAAATGCTTCCATATTTCCCGCTTCTATGTTTTCTATTTGAGAAGGACGCATTTTTAAATCTTCGGCAGCTTCTTCTATTGATACACCAATACTTTCTCTTGCTTCCTTTAATTTATTACCTATATCTTTCATAGTCACCTCAATCAAAAAAAATAATACTTTATAAGCCATGTTCTGTTCCTATTTCTAGGCGACAAACATTTATCTAAGAAAAATTCTTCCCGTAGAAAGTTATCCTTCCCTTCTACTAGGTTCCCCTACCAAAATTTGGGTTTCTCGCTCGTGGGGTTTACCTCGTTTCAGCTTTTTCATTTCTAAAAAAGATCGTCTCTGTGGCACTTTACACAATTTATCCATATTAAAAAACTTAGGACAAATTATTGCCGTTAGTATAAACTACCATAAGTTATTTTTTCCTTATGCACGAACACTACTACCATCACAGGTAGTGCGAGCATGGACTTTCCTCTACATTACATTTAAAATGCAGCGTTTGTCAAAGTATTATTCTTTACCGTAAATTATTTTTTCTAAATTAGAAAGTCTTCTTAATAAATCAGCGTTACTTACGCCTTCATTACTACTAGTTTTAATAATATCTAATTTAGTTTTTAAATTTCTAATTTCTTGTTTTAACTTAATGTTATCATCAACTAATTCTTTTTTTTCGTTTTCAAGTGTCTTAAGAATTCTGTTATATGATTCATAATCTCTTATAACAATATCCAAAAACTTGTCTACTTCCTGAGGACGGTATCCCCTTGTATCAACTTTAAATTGTTTTTCTAACAAATCTTTAGGAGTTAAAACAATAGTATCTTGTCTCATGTAACCACCTCTTTTTTCTTATACTCATATTTTCTCAAAAAAACAGTTGTTTGTCAACAAGTTCAAAATCTAATTTTTAATATGTTTATTATTTAAAAAAGCAATAATTATCCTTGTTTATCATTTAAAAGGTTTTTAATTTTTATAATCAAGTTTTCATTTTTTTCAATTGGTAACAAATCATTAATCTTCTTTATTCGCTTGTCTTCTTTTGAGTCAAAATTAATTGATGAAACAAGTATTATACATATTATTATTATAATTACTGGTATCATTAGTTACCTCCGTTGTAATCCTGTAATACTTTATTTGCTATTGATTTTAATGTATTGTTAGTATAGTTATTATCTTCACTCTCTAATACAGTTTTTTGATCAAATAACAATTTACTTATAAATTGATTGCTGTCTTGTTCTGATATTTTTTCATTATGTTCAAGTATTACAAATGATTTAAACATGCCATTATTAATAACGATTCTAGCAGATGTATTTCCTTCTTTATAATTGATTAAGTATGTCGCTATATTATTGGAAACTTCCTTTTCCTTTATTTCAAAGCCATCTAGCACTTGATTTTGATTATTATCTATCGGTTCAGTTTTTTCTTCTGGTTTTATAATTTTTTCTTTTACTTTTTCTGTGTTAGTTTTTTCTTCATGGTTAATTTGTTTATCATTTTTAAATTTTTTTTCATCAATATTTTTAAACATGCATATTGATAATCCTACAACGAGAATTGCTAGCCAAGCAGATGTAAACAACCAAATTGATTTGCTAAAATCAAAACGCGATACAGAACCAACTTTATCTAATACATTAATAAAAAAATTTATGATTAAAATTCCAAAAACACAAGCGTATACCGGATTAATACAGTAAATTAGTATCGATGTTAAAATACCTAAAAACAAACCATATAATATTTGGCCTATAGGAGTTATTGGACTATTTAAATTAAATGATGCTACTAATGCGTAAAAAAGTAGATTACATGCAAATACTTTTGAAGCAATAAAAGAAATATTTAAATCATTATAACCCATTACCATGTAATTTATACTTAAAAAAGTAAATATAAATACAACTGGTATTTTCCATTTTACTGTTTTAGTTATAATTAAAAAAGCAAGTAAAACTAGAAATAATCCAAAGTATACATAATTGTTATTTATTAAACCCACGGTTGTTTTAATGTTAAAAAGTTTAATTAATAATGCAGCAATTCCACCACATAGTATTGGCCCACTAATTGTGAATTTTTTTAGTTTATTCATTTGAAATTTACTTATAGAATAACCTAATATAGAGCTAATAAACAATACATATACCGGAATATTATGTGATAATATAATGGTTACAATAATACTATCAATTAAACTAGTAATTAAATTTGATGTTACTTTTATTTTATCTTTTTTTATGTAATTAATCATAAAGCTAATACTAGAAAAGCAAATAAATATAATTATTAAATTTAAAAAATTATTTGCAAAATTTATATAATAAAATTTTGCTAAAAGAAATGGCATTAATGCAATAAGCATTCTTAACCTTATCTTTAGTAAATTATCATTATCTTTTATGTAAGTTCCGCTATTTACTATATATTCAACCATAATTAAATCCTCTCTTGTTTTTTCTTTGCTTCTTTAACATAATCGCGTACATTTATCTTTGCAGGACATATATACGAGCATAATCCACAATTTATGCATCTATTTGCTTTTAATTTTTCTAGTTTTTTTGCGTTGTTTATATTATCTTTTATTAAAATTGGTGATAATTTTACTGGACATACTTCAACACACTTACCACACCTGATACATTCTTCTATACTGTTGTCGCATTCCTTCATGACAAAAACACTATTTAAGTTTGATGTAACAACTAAATCATCGCTTGGTAAACTATTCCCCATCATCAGTCCGCCAGCTATAAAGTTAATTTTTTTGTATTTTTTTATTCCCCCAATTGATTCTATTATTTCACTTACTAAAGTCCCATTTTTAACAAGAATATTTTGGGATTTACTAATTCCATCCCCAGTTATAGTTATAATCCTATCTGTTAAAGCTTTATTATATTTGAGTGCCTCATAAATTGCGTAAATTGTTGATACATTATTAACTACAATTGATTTTTCTGTTGGATATTTCTTATATGTTTCATGCTTTATTTTTTTTACAAGATTTCTTTCCCAACCTGAAGCATAATCGTTACATACTTCAACAACTTTTATTTTTAAATATGTCCCTATATGATTATCAAGTATTTTTTTTAATTCAACATTTTCTTTCTTAATTGCAATAAAACATTCTTCAATAGAACATATATCCATAATAGAATCTATTGCTTCAAGTATTTCTTCACACTTTGTTCTAAATAAAGATTGATTGCATGTTACATATGGTTCATCATTTACTGAATTTACAATCAATGTATTGATGTTATTTTGATATTTTATATATGTTGGGAATCCACTATCAAGTCCTACTATACCACAATCTCTTAATAAGTTAATAAACTCATCTTTTGTATATTTATTTAGTATTCTTTTTGTTGATTTGCGAGTTTCTTCTTTTTCCTTATAATCATTTTCTATTTCAACACATTTTACTTTTTGGCCATTTAAATACGTATGTTCTGAAAAACCAACTACAATTCCACTTACACTAGAGTGAATTGATATTCGTAAATTACCTTTTCTTTTACCAATTATTGATCCTTTAAAAACATAATCACCTTTTTTTACAAGTAAAGTTATATTTTTGTCATCTTGACTAATTAATGGTATATATACCTTTTTTGGTTTCAAAAAAGTAGTAATTGTTTTTAACTCTTTTATTTTTTTTAAATTACGAAATTTCATGATAACACTCCATTCTACATATATTATACAATTTTTAACTACAAAAAAAAAGAAATTATTTAATTTTTAAATTTCTTTTACATAATAATTACATTTTTATCGAAAAAAGAGATTTCGCGCGAAGTTTTGAAATCTCTTAATAGACATTTTATCACATTCTTTCTTTATTCTTTATTTAGTATTGATTGAGAAACAAATCATTTTTTATATATAAAAGTAATAGGAGTATTTAATCATGAAAAATTTTTATTTTATTACTAAATAAATTATATTAACAATATTTATCATTTTTTATTTTTTTGCATCTATCACCTCCGACAATATAAGTATATAAAAGTTATATGTTTATTTTTTGATAGAAATTTGTAAATTATGTGAAATTAAAAAAGCCTTAATTAAGGCTTATATTTTGGCTCTAAAAACTTCAGTGGGGTACCCAATGTACCTTTAGACTATATATTTAAAGAGGAAAATGATGATTTTTCTTAAATCAAATTTTTTCCTCTTTTTTTTTCAACTCGATTATGTGTTTTTTAAGAAAAAATGCTTATTTTTTTATTTGACCTTTTTCAATATTTTTTCTACTACCTCCAGTATAGCTTTGATGTAAAATTACTAATGCTCTTTTTCTAAAAAAATCAAAATTT
>JAFUCZ010000015.1 GCA_017459425.1 Bacilli bacterium | reverse complement strand
CTAAAAAGAAAGTAACACTAGATCAAAGTTTATGGGTAATAGTAGAAAATACTCATGACCCATTAGTAGATAAAGAGACATTTAGAATAATAAACAAAAAAAGAGATAATCATAATAGAACTGTTGCTAGAAAAACGGAAAGACCAATTAGATTACTTGAAGGTTTAATCTATTGTAAAGAATGTGGAAATAGATTAGGTGTAATATATCGAAAGAATCATGATTATGGGACTATTAACTGCAATAGATATGCTAGAGACCCAATTAGAGGAAGATGCAAAGCGCATTTCTTTCCTTATGATTATTTTGAAGAGGAAATATTAGAAGAATTAAACAAATTATTATATGATTTATTTAAGGAATTAAGTATTAAAGAATTAAATGAAGAAATAGTTAATAGAACTAATTCAGGTACTAAATCACTTGATGACATAAAGAAAGATATAGAAAAGGATATTTTAAAATTATCTTCTAATATTCAGACAGTTTATCAAGATAGAATTGTTGGTAACATTTCTTTAGAATCATATAAAATGATAGTATCTCCTTATGAACAAAAAATAAGAAACTTAAAAGATAAATTAGAAGAAATAGAACTTGAGATTTTAAAGAGAAAAAATAGTGCTAATAAAATACCAAATTATACGAAGAAGATAAAAGAATTATTAAATATAGAAAAACCAAATAGAGACTTATTATTTACCATAATAGATAGAATCGAAGCAGATGAAGATAGAAATATAACAATTAAATTTAAATATAAAATACTTGATGATTATTCTTTTAAATATGTTGATAAAAATCCAATAAGAAATCCATATGGAAGATGTGGAAAAAAGATTAATTGTAGTAAAAATGTGTTATAAAATATTTAATATTTTAACATAAAAACTATATTATCTCGAAAAATGTACCAGTTTTTGATAAAATAGTTCTATGAGGTGATTACTGGTGAAATCTAAAAAAAATGAAGTTGCTGTTATTTGTGTTGGTGGAAGTGGTAGAAATGTTGCAAATAGTTTAAACACTCACTATAATTTGAAAAATATTTATCGCCTTTCTTCTAATTCACATGATATATGGTATTGTTTTGAAGATAGGAATGGAATATTAGTTGGAACCGAATTAACAGGTGGATTTGGTTGTAGTGGTAACCCATCTATTGGAGAAGAAGCTGTTCGTTTAGGAAGTAATATAGTTGTTGAAAACTTAAAAGATTTTAAGGTCATTATTCTTGTAGCATGTCTTGGTGGTGGAATAACAACTGGAGGAAGTATTGAGTTTGCTAAAATTGCTAAAAAAATGGGAATTAAAATTATAGGTATTCATACTCTTCCATTTGATTTTGAGGGAGAAAAAAGAAAAGATATTGCTAAATCAGGACTAGAAAAAATTAGAAAATATGAATATGAAACAATTATATTTGATATTAATAGCTTAAGACATATTATTCCGAAAGAAATAGGTTTAATTGATTCATTTTCAATTATAGATTATTCTATTTCAATGATAGTAAATAAAATATTAAAAAACATAAATAATAAAAAGATTAATAAATATGCTGAAATAATTAATTTTAAAAAGATAATGTCTTTGGCTTCAAAAGAAAAGATACAAAGAACAAAATACTTGAACAATGAAGATAATTTTACAGATGCATCTATTAAAAATGTAAATGTTCAAGAAATAGAATTTGATTATGCTATTAATCCACAGTTAGTAAAAAATAAATCATTGTGTAGATGTAAATTTAGTGAAAATGTTGATTTAAGTGATAAGGATTTTACAGGCGTGGATATTAGGGGATGCAATTTAAAAGGAACTAATGCTAAAATAAATCCACAAAAAATAAAATACAAATCATTATATAAAACCAACCTAGAAGGTATAGATATGAGTGGTATGGACTTTACAGGTGTTGATGTTTGGAGATGTAATTTAAAAAATACAGGAGCAGATTTAACAGGAGCTATTAGAGCAAATGGTGCTATAACAAAATATAATAGAATGTCTGAAATTGAAAAGGAACATTTACATACCAATATGAATCATCCAGAAAAATTTTCTAAAAATTATCGTTGCGGTTGTATATATTGCTTTAACATTTTTGATTTTGGTAAGCTTAAAACATATTCGCATGGTAAACCTGATAGTTATATTTATAGTATTTGCCCTTTCTGTGGAGAAGATAGAATTGTTGGCAAAACAAAAAATTTAAAATTTGATAAATCACGACTTGAAAACATTAAAATTAATATGTATCATGATTATTAAAATATACTATAGTAAAAGAGTATTCAATTATAAATAAATAACCACTAGAGCCGTCACCAGGTGGCGATGGAGCTGAAGTAATTTATGCACTTAGAAATGATGATAAACTTGCTAATTTAGTATTAGATAACTTAGAAAAAGCAGGCCAAAATCCAAGAAAAGTTTATCAACGTAGACTTCCAAGTAATATGTCAAAAGACTATTATTTTATACATAGAAATACAGGGAAAACAGAACCTATAATAGTTGAATATGGGTTTTTAGATAGCAAAGGAAATGATGTTAATTTACTTAAAAATAATTATCAACAACTTGCTGAAGCAACAGTTCAAGCATTACTAGAATATATTGGCTATAATTCAAATATAAATGAAAATACTTATACTGTAAAATCAGGTGATAGTTTGTGGAGCATAGCAAAAAAATTTAATACTACTTTGCAAGATTTAAAGCAATTAAATAATTTAAGTAGTAATTTATTAAATGTAGGGCAAATACTTCAAATACCCGAGTCATCACCTGTTCAAAATGAATACATGCTTTATACAGTAAAAAATGGTGATACACTGTATAGTATATCAAGAAATTTTAATACTACACCGCAAGAATTAAGAATTAAAAATAATTTAGGAAGTAATTTTCTTAGTATAGGGCAACAATTAAAAGTGCCAAATAATTCTTTAAATGGTGAAAATGATAACGATTTTATTGAATATACAGTAAAGTCAGGAGATACGCTATATAGTATTTCTAGAAATTATAATGTCGGTATACAAGATTTAATGAAAATAAATAATTTAAGTAGTAATTTATTAAGCGTTGGGCAGATATTACAAATACCATCCGAACAAGTAAATACCACATATGTAGTTAAAAACGGAGATACATTATATAGCATTGCATCACAGTTTAATACAACAGTAGATAATCTTAAACAAAAAAATAACTTAACAAATAACATAATAAGCATTGGTCAAGTATTGAATATATAGTTAATACATTAAATTTCAAAAAAAATTATTGTTTTACATTATATAGTGTGTTATAATTAATGGCATAGGGGTATAGTTCAATGGTAGAATAACGGTCTCCAAAACCGCTGATGTGGGTTCAACTCCTGCTACCCCTGCCATTTAGCAATTAGACGAATTATTCGTCTTTACATATAAAAAAGTTGAATTTTAGTTCGACTTTTTTTTATTAAATAATACGAATTTCTAATTATCTTTAATATTTATTTTTTTATTCGTAATCTTTTTAGCCATTGATCTTTTACCACATTTAGGGCATTTTTGATATCTAGATGTACCGACATGTGGAGACATTAATAATTTGAAATAATTCTTATCTTCAAATATATGATGACAATGTTTGCACTCGTAATATCCTGCTTCTACTTCAAATTTAAAAGCAATAAAACATGCTACTAAAAATATGATTGTTGAAATACAAATGATTGTTCCAAGTAATACTCCCTCTTTTAGAGTGTTTATCGCTACAAGTAAAATTCCAACATAAAATAATGAACTTATAATTAAAATTGTCCACATAGATGTAATTAATTTTTTATTTTTTAATTCATCTTGTTTAGCAAGTTCCAATAATAATTCCTCATTTTTCTTTTCGTAATTTTTCATATCAATTTTTTCACCATTTAAAAGTTCGTTGACACTAATCTCTAATATATTACATAAGTCTAACATCTTATCGGCATCTGGTAGAGATAAACCTCTTTCCCATTTTGACACAGCTCGATCAGTAATATATAATTTTTCTGCTAATTGTTCTTGAGTTAAATTTTTCTTTTTTCTACAATCAGCAATAAATTTTCCAATTTTAATTAATTCCATGAACTTTTCTCCTTTCACGACTTAATTATATAATAAGTCATTTATAAGATACACATACTAATGGTTGAGTTAACATTCTATATCTATTTTACCATAAGAATAGTTGTTCTTTTAAATTTCATTAATGTTTATATTCCTAAAACTACTTTATGGATATTAATTGATGAGTAAAAAAGGAATGTAACTTATATTTATAGATACATTCCCATGGGTAGAAAAACTTCTTTGATATTAATATAAAGTTGTTATTTATTTTGATATAATAATATAACTACATAATTTTTAAGAAAGTTGCATAATGATTAAATGAGCCGAAACAGGTGCTGCTCCTCCAGCTGATGGCGTTATTGTTAAAGCTGCAGGGTTTCCAGCTGGATTTCTTACTGTTAACACAGAGTTGCTTGTAGATGTTTCAACAAGAAACATACCAGAAATGTTACTAGTTCCAGTCGCACGGCCTACTACTGTATAAGCTAAAGGTGATCCATTTAGTGTTAATTGTAATTGACCAGCTTCAGAAATTGGAACGCTAAAATAAACTTGATATGTACCAATTTCAACTAAATTAACTGAATTTGCACCAGCTCTTACTATAGAAGAGCCACTGCTTGGCCCATCTTGTGGAAAATCTACATCTGTGCCTGGTGCAACAGTATCAGCATTGTCAGATGGCATTAAAGCATAAAAGTCAGCATAATTTAAAAAACCATCACTACCATCGCTACCTCTTGGAATAGTGAAATCTAGAATAACATCTTCGTCTGTTCCACTATTAGTTACTTCTGCATTTGTTCCTGGTGCTCCTGTTGTAACTGTACCGATTTCAATTGTTGCTGGCCCTTGTGGCCCTTGTGGCCCTGGTGGTCCTGGTGGAATCATAAATGGAATATAGTTACAACATTTCTTTTTTTCTCTATGTTGAAGTTCTTCTATTTTTTTGTTTAAACATTCATTTTGATTATCCATATTTACCTCCCTAATATATAATATGTTCTTTTGAAATTATTACTTATTACTTTAATACAAAAACAATTAATTTTATTAATTGATTGCAAAAAATAAAGTTTTAAAATAAGAAAAACTTAGATTTAGTGCAATAAATTTTTGTATTTAATCATATAAAAAATCTACACGTTTTTTATTTCGTGTAGATTTTTCTTAAATTATTTCTATAGTATTTTTTAAAATTATTTTTTTGAAATTCTTTTTTCAACAGTAGATATTGCATTGTTTGGACAAACTAACTTGCATAAATGACACCCAACACATTTTGAACCATCTAAAACAGGTTTTCTTATATTAGAATCAAATTTAATTGCTGAATGTCCTCCATCTTTACAAGAAATAAAGCATCTACCGCATCCAACACATTTGTCATAATTGAATTTAGGAAATAGTATAGTATCCCTTTCCATTTTATCAGAATCAACGACACATTTTTTTGATATGCCTATAAAATCACTTGTTTTTTTGAAACCATTTTCCTGCATAAATATTTTTAAACCTAATATTAAATCATCAATAATTCTATAACCATATTCCATAACTGCTGTAGTTAATTGTACATTAGTTGCACCTAATAGTAAAAATTCAATTGCATCTTTATAAGTATAAATACCACCAATTCCACTTATATTCATATTTTCTAATTGTTCATCTGTTGTAAGTTCTGTAACAAACTTAAGTGCAATAGGTTTTACAGCTCTTCCAGAATAACCTCCAATTGATGTTTTTCCGTTTACATCGGGCTCGGGTACTAAAGTATCAAAACTAATATTTGTAATACTTTTTATAGTATTAATTGCAGAAATCCCATTGGCGCCACCTTCTTTAGCCGCTCTTGCAGGTAATTTAATATCTGTAATATTAGGTGTCATTTTTGCAATCAAAGGTAAAGATGTTCCACGTCTTGCTGCTTCTGTGTATCTTTTTACTGTTTCAGGATCTTGACCAACATCAGAACCAGTACCACTTAATTCCATATTAGGACAAGAAAAATTTAATTCAATTGCGTCACATCCTGTTTCAGTTATTTTTCTAGAAATCATTTCCCATTCTTCTTCGTTTCTACCCATTATAGATGCAATTATAACTTTTTTAGGAAATTCTTTCTTTAGCTTTTTCAATATTTCACAATCTTCTTCTAAAGAGTGTTCTGATAATTGTTCAATATTTTTAAATCCGGTAAAGCTATTATCCCAATCTTTTAATACTGAAAATCTAGGAGAAGCTTCATGAATATCAAAAGGGCAAATAGTTTTAAAAACAACACCAGCCCATCCTGCTTCTAAAGCTCTTTTACACTTATCATAGTTACTCCCAACAATAGAAGAAGAAAGTAAAAATGGATTTTCTAATTTTATTTCGCATATATGTGTAGAAATATCTACTTCACAATTTTTTTCTAATTTTGTTTCTTTTGCAACAGATTTTAAAATATATTCAATATCGACGTCGCAAGGACATTTAGCACTAGATGTATCATTTTTTTCTAAAAAATTATTTTGTATAAAAGTGGAAGCCCCTTTTGAATTATCTAAACGTAAGGCCCTAATAATTCTTTCAGGATCAACATTTTTATATATTTTTTTACATGGTGCATCATAACAAAGTGCACATTTATGTATTTCAAATTCTAACTTATTCATATATAACTCCTATTCTACAATTAATTATATCACATTTTAAATTAAATTATAAAATAAAAAGTCAATGTCATTAACATTGACTCTTTATACTGCTTAGTCTTCTTCACTTCTAATTCTAAATATTAATTGTAATATGTAAACATCGATTAATGTACTTAAAATAACTGAAAAATTACCGCTAATTAAACTAAATACATTACCGATAACTCCAATTATTAATAGTACCATAATAAATGTTCCTCTACTTTTACCGTTTACGATTCTTCTAAGTAACCAGAAATAAATTAGATAAAATACAGCTCTAAAACCGACATTTATAGCAAGAAAAACTTCAGGTTTAATGTCTTTTAAATCAATATCTTTGTATGATTTTTCAACTATTTCTGCTGCTTTATCAGCAAAACAAAAGCAAAGAATAGTTCCTATAACACATATTGCTGCAATAACTATATAGATCCAACTAAAGTTTTTTAATTGCTTTCTAGCACTACTCATAAATATCGCTCCTTTCTATACCATAATTATATATTAAACAACAAAAATAAACAACAAAAATAATGCCCGATTTTAAGTGATTTACATATTATTTTTAAAATTAATCAAATATATTAAAGGAAGCAAACTTGAATATATACAGCTAGCAGCGTAGATTAAAAAATTATTGATTTTTTAGTAATTATTACTAAGACTAAAAATAATGAAAAAATAAATAGATTGTGTTATAATATATATGCAGTGGTGAGGTTTATGAAACATTTTAAATTAAATATAACGCATCTTTTAATATTTTTAGGAATTTTTGGTATGCTTATATTATTATATGTTGTGTCTAAAAATATGTTTGAACCAAAAGAATATGAAAAAAATATAAAGACAGATAATTATGAATATAATATAAAAAATATAAAAACAGGTAACAAATTAGTAGATCAAAAAATAAATAAATATATTGATAATAAAATTAGTTTTGTTAAAAAGAAAACAAAATATAAAATGCAAATTGATTATAAAATAAGTGAATATAAAAATATTAAAACATTTGATTTTAAAGAAGTTGAATATTCTGATTCCAAAAAGATTGCTGAAGAACATAAAATTTATAATATAAAAGATGGCCAAGCTATTAAATTAACAGATGTCTTTGATAAAAAAACAGATTACAAAAATTTTTTACAAGATAGATTATATTACTTTTCATTAATGTTTATGAATGAAAATAGCATTAAAGTAAATGAAGATAAATTAAAAAAACTTGTATCTATTGATACCTGTAATGATTTTTACATTAATGAAGATGGTATAAATTTTGTAATATCATTAAGCAATATTTCAGATTATTCTGAAATAATAACAAAAACATTTACATATTCACAATTAAGTGAGTACTTAAAAGAAAATTTTAAAATTTACATAAATGAATCATTTGAAAAAACAAGAGTTACTAGAAATATAGATTACTTTAAGGATAAAAAAATTGTTGCAATTACATTTGATGATGGACCTTCTAATCTTACAACAAATAGATTACTTGATGAATTGGACAAAAGAGGCGTAAAAGTAACATTCTTTGTAGTTGGTACAAATGCTGAAAAAAATCCAGATATAATTAAAAGAATGTATTTAGAAGGTCATGATATCGGTATACATACATATTCACATTCCAATTTATTAAAACTAAGTGATGAAGAAATATATTCACAAAAATCAAGCGTTGTAGATATAGTAAAATCAGCTACTGGTTTTGAACCAACATTACTTCGCCCACCATATGGAAACATAGATGATAGAGTAAAGAGTATATATCCTATGAAAAATATTTTATGGAATGTAGATTCAGAAGATTGGAAATCTAGAAATGCGGATATAATATTAGAACAAATAATGAGTACTACAGATGATGGAGATATTGTATTATTTCATGATATATATGATACAAGTGTAGACGGCGCATTAAAGTCAATTGATGAACTTTCTAGGCAAGGATATTCATTTGTTACTATAAATGAATTATTACAAATAAAAGGTGATACTAAAGATACCTATTATGGATTTTAAAAAAATGAAAAAACTACTAATTTTAAATTTTTGAAAAAAAACTTTTCCAAAACAGTAAGAATCTGTTAAACAGATATAATAAATCTTACTGTTTTTTTGTGCAAAAAGGGGAAATTAGTATTTTGACATATTTATTAAGTTATTATATTCTCCTGTTGGAAAGGAGGTAAACAATGAAAAAAATATTTTTGGTAGCATTTTTAGTATTTGGTTTTTTTATATTGTCTAATAAAGTAAGTGCTGAACAAGTTACTGTTACAACTGATTTTTTTGACAATGTATATTCAAACCGAAAAAAAGATGGAATAACATATTGGGGCAGATTCGCATACATAAAAGTTGATGGTCAAATAGCTTATTGCTTGGACCCTGCTAATATAATTAATACATCAGTATATCAAAAAAGTGAAAATTTCGGTGAATTAAACTTATCATATCTCGATATAAGAAAAATAGAAAATTATGCTTACTATGGTTATGGCTATGAAGGACATACGTCAAAAGAGTATTATATGGCAACCCAACAATTAATATGGGAATTATTCCCTGAATTTACAACATATTACACAACACGTAGTAATCAACAAGGCGATGTAATTGATGTTTCAAGTTATATGCAAGAAATAAAAGATACAATTGCTAAATATTCAAACCCACCAAAAATACCAGGCTATATATCTGGCAAGGTAGGACAAAGCATAATGATAAATGATGAAAATAATGTGTTAAACGAATATGTACTTGAAAAAGAAAGCCCAAATGTATCTTTAAATGGTAACCAATTAATAGTTAATTTCACAGAACCGATGGTTGAAAGAGTAATAATTAAGCGTAAGTTAAGAGGAAATTATAGGAGTTTTTTATGCCTAGCTGATAATAATCAAACAGTTTCTGTATTAGGCTTGAATCACCAAGATAATTATTATTTTGATGTGGAAACTTTACCTATGAAAAAGGCTGTTTTAAGAATATATAAAACTGATTCATCCACAGAGAAGTTAATTGAAGATAGAGTTAAATTTAGAATAAAAGATTTAAATTCAAATAAATATTTTACTTATAACGCTAATGATATATTTGAAACAGATAATGGAATATTAGAATTACCTTTTGAACTGGAAGAAGGAAATTATTCTATAGAAGAAATAGAAGCACCATATGGTTATTATTTAAATGATGAAAGTTATGATTTTTCTATTGAAGAAGATACAGAACTTATCGATGAAAAATATTTAGATATTTATTTTATGAATAAACCTATACTTTGCAATTTAATAATAAACAAAATTAATAAGGATACAAAAGAACCATTAAAAGGAGCAAAATTTGAAATATATAATAGTTCAAATGAATTAATTGATACTATAACAACAGATGATAGTGGTAAAGCAGTGCTAAATAATCTAAGATATGGAACATATTATGCTAAAGAAATAGAAGCGCCTGTTGGGTATATCATAGATGATGTGATAAAAACAATAGAAATCAACAAAGAAGAAACAATTATAGATTTTTATAATCAAAAAATAAAAGCTCCCGATACTAATATAAATAAGAATTCTTTCCCTGGTGTCATTGGTATTTTTATTGTAGCAATAGGTGTTTTTCTAATAAAAAACATAAAAAAATCACTCTAAATACTAAAATAAATCACTCAAAAGAGTGATTTTGTTATTTTAAAAATGCCTATAATAATGAATATAACGGAAATCATATTTTCAAAAAAACTGTATTTATATATTTTAAATAATTGACCTAATATAATAGCAATGAAATTACAAATCGATGAAATAAGTACACAAAAAACAATATTATATTTCATTATTCCAAAATTAATTCCAATTGCTATAGAATCAATTGAAGCAAATATACCCATAATTATTGCTTCTTTTGATTCAATTATTTTAGAATTATTTGGATCTATTTTAATATTATTACATATGCTAAATATTCCAACAATTATGAATAATAACCCACTTATAATTTCATTAGTATTATTACTTAAAATGTTTTTTAAAAAATAAGAAAAAAGCATTGAAACAAAGAGAGTTATACCAGAAAAAAATATAATTATTAAATAACTTTTTATAGGAATAAAGATATTTTTAATGCTTAATAACATTGAAATGGCAAATAAATCCATACTCATTAAAATTGATATAAAAGTAACATTTATCATGACACACCTCTATATATTATATTTGCAACAAAAAAACTCCTAAACGACATTTGTCCAATAGTTTTGAATATAATTAAATGGAAAGTGATCATATGAAAAAATTTTTAAAAGGGATAATAATAGGAATAGGTAAAATTATGCCAGGAGTAAGTGGAGCGATGCTCGCTATATCCTTAAATGTATATGAGAAAATGCTAGAAGCAATTTCTAATATATTAAAAAAACCTAAACAGAGTATCAAATATTTATTTTCACTTGCACTAGGAATGCTATTTTCAATTATAATTTTTAGTAAGTTTATTAAGTTCTGCCTTGATAAATATTATTTATATACTATCGCTTTATTTATTGGACTTATGCTGGGAGGCCTTTACAATTTTGCTAGAAAAAAAATTATAATAAATTACAAAAACTTTGCATATTTTTTTATTTCTTTTATGTTTGTTTTTTTATTGCCAATAATGCTCAAATTTACTTTAAAAATTGAAAAAGTAAATTTAATATATCTGATTTTTATGGGGGTGTTAGATGCATTTGCAACAATAGTTCCGGGAGTAAGTGGTACAGCATTATTAATGATTTTTAATTGTTATAATTTAATAATAAATAGTTTTTCAAATATTTTTAGTATCGAATCTATTATAATTTTGTTTCCTTTTTTTATAGGATTCATTTTCGGAGGTTTTATGCTTTCTAAAATAATGAACAATTTATATAATAAATTACCAGATGAAACAAATTCATCAATACTAGGTTTTGCAGTTTCATCAATGCTAATACTATTATTAGAGTATATTAAAAATATTAATTTAAATAATATTCTATCATTTTTTTTAATAATAATAGGATTTATAATATCTAAGTTTTTAGATAATTAATAATATATCAAACATATGCATATCATATTTTGAGAGGAGGATTAAATGAACAATAAAAAGTCAAAAATATTTGCTAATAAAATAGAAAAAGAAATAAAAAATAACAATACATATTATTACTCAAACAATGATGAAAAAGAAGGTGAAATTAAAGAAGAAGTACAAAAAAATACGGTAAAAATAAATGAGAAAAATATTAAACAAAAAATAAATTCAATTTTTTCATCTCCTAGGTATGTATATAAAGCAGATGTTAAAATTAAATTAAAGGATGAGGAAATCAAAACAAAAATAATTGGTCAGAATGCTACACATTTAATAACGTTAAATAATGAATTAATTCCAATTGTTGATATCGTAGATATTGAATACGATAACTAAAAAAAACCATTAAAGGTTTTTTTTAAATACTTTCTACATAAGTATCATTTAAGCAACGTATAGCACATACACAATTTAGATTCATTGTGAAAAAAGAATTTGTAGCTACATATGGAATATTAGTTTCTGTTGTATCTGGGTTATCTGTTAGAACCCTAAATGTAGCACAACAACCATCTATTTTTTCTACTCTAAACACATTTGAACATACTACACCAGCATCACCGCATGTTACATCTTCTCTAGTAGTAGGCATACTCCATGGAGTTCCGTTTCCAAAAGAAGTATATAACATAACTGGTCTAGTATTATATGCAAATGTAGAAATAGCATTACCTAAAAATCCTCTATCACACGTATCTAGGCAATTATCTGAACATGATGCATTTTGTTGTAATATAGCTATAACAGTTAATATTTCAGCTATGCATTTGCATTCTTTATTGTTGTTATCACACATATAATCCACCCCTTCATTTGTTCTCACTATAACATATTCATGTTTAGAAAAAGGGTGTAAATGATTGCCTAAAATAGATTTTATTTTTTTCTGATATTTAAAATTTTAAATGTTATATTTGGGAATGCTCTTATTAAACGTCTTGATAACAAAGAGTTTTTAAATATAACGTCTTTTACTTTTGAAGTAATTTCCTCAGTATAGTCTTTTCTTATAGAATCAGCAGTTATTTTTAATTTGTTAATTATATTAATTGATGTAACTACATCTATAAAAAATATAATATATATTACAAAAAAAATAATATTAAATGTGGAAACTTTAATTGATTCCAAAAAATTAGTAATCATAGGATTTAGTACATATAAAAGAATTGTTCCTAAAATTCCAAAACAAATTGAATTAGTTAGACATACGCGACCATTTAAATTAAATGGGATATTTGTATAATCCCACCATCTAGCATGGAATATTTTTTCCATTATATAACTTGTTATGTATTCAGTAAAAGTACAAATGAAAATTGCCATAATAAATAATACAAATGCATCATTTAAATATTTTTGCAAAACCCCAATCATTATTAAAGAAGAAAATCCATAAATAGGACAATATGGTCCTACTAGAAATCCTCTATTGACTATTTTTTTATCAACGCTTGCACAAACAACCATTTCAATTGTCCATCCAATAAATGAATAAATAATAAATAAACTAAATAAAAATAAAAAATGATACATAAAATCCCACTCAATCTATCATTATTATACCATATATATATCTTTTCTGATATAATAAAATTGGAGTTGGTGTTATGAAAGTCGCAATCGTATTATCTGGTGGTGGGTCAAGAGGAGCCTATCAAATTGGTGTTTGGAAAGCACTAAAAAAACTAAGAATAAAATATAATATTGTTACAGGAACTTCTGTTGGCGCATTAAATGGAGTTTTAATGACCCAAAAAAACTATAAAAAAGCATATAAATTATGGTCGAATATGAATTTTAATGTTGTTTTTGATCAAAATACAAGTAATAACATGAATGTAACTGATACAAAAAAAATTGTGAAAACATATGCTAAAAATATAGTTTTTGAAGGTGGAATGAATGCAGTTAATTTATACGAAGCAATAGAAAAATTAGTTGATGAGGACAAAGTTTTAAAATCAAATATAGATTTTGGACTTGTTACAGTAAAGTATCCAAGATTAAAAAGCTTAAGTTTAACTAAAAATGAAATTCCAAAAGGAAAACTAAAGGATTATTTGATTGCCTCTGCATCTTGTTTCCCTGCGTTTCAAAAAAAAGAAATTGAAAAAGAATATTATATCGATGGTGGATATTATGATAACTTGCCAATTAACTTAGCTTGTAAAATGGGTGCTGAACAAATAATAGCGGTAGATTTAGATGCTGTAGGACTAAAGCGAAAGACGAAATATAAAAATGTTGATGTTAAGATTATAAAATCTAAGCATGATTTAGGATCATTTTTGATTTTTGATTCATATTTGTCGAATAAGAATATCTTTTATGGCTATACTGATACTTTAAAAGAATATGGAAAATTAGATGGAGAAATATTTACTTTTAAAAAACATCAAGCAAATAAAATATATAAAAAATATGAACACAAATTTTTTGATAAATTAAAAAAAATATTGAATATAGAAAATGAAAGAAATAGTTTAAAAAAAATAATAAAAGATAAAACATTTAAAAAAGTTTTTGACAATGATAAAAAAACTTTGTTAGATACAATTGAAAAATTAGGCGTTATTTATGAAATGGATGATACAAAAATATATAGAATTTCAAAGTATAATAAAATATTATTAGATAAAATAAATATTGTTGAAATAAATAATATTAATGGAGCATTAAAAAGTTTAAAGTTACTTGAAAAAAAGAAATTAGTTAAATATATATATATAAAGATAAATGAAGGTAGCGACGATTTGATGTTTCTTGCTACAATGTTTAAAAAGGAATTTTTATGCGCATTATATATTGAAATTATTAAATAATATTTGACAATCATTTTCATATAATTCAATAGGGTGATTATATGAAGAATGCAATATATTATTTTTATCAAATGACTTCATATGACATCCATAAAAATAATAAAAATTATTTTTTTAAATCATCGGTAAATAAGTATGCATTAATACATACAGAATTACCAATCGAAATAATTGAAAAAGTAAAAAAAATAAGCTTTGAAATGTTAAAGTCTGGGCTTATCTCAAATGAATTGATCAATAATAAAACAAATTCAATTGTAACAAATATTGATGGAATTAATTATGTACTAATGAGATATTATGTAAATAGAACTAATACAATAAATATAAATGATGTATTAGCATTTACAAATAATTCGTATTCTGTAGCACATCACTTTAATCGAGAAATAAATTGGAAAACTTTATGGAGCGATAAAATAGATTATATGGAGTATCAAATTTTAAACTTTGGTAAAAAAAACAAAATAATTCGAGAAAGTTTTAGTTATTATGTAGGACTTGGAGAAAATGCAATTTGCTTATTAAATAATCTAACAAATAATATATATTTATCTGTTCAACATAAAAGAATGAACTGTAATTATACGCATTTTGATTTGTATAATCCACTTAATTACATAATTGATTCTAGAGTTAGAGATATATGCGAATATATTAAAAGTAGATTTTTTAATAATGTAAAATTTGGATTAAATGACGAATTAAAAAACTTAATTATAAATCAACATTATACTCACGATGAATATATCTTATTTCTTTCAAGAATAATGTTTCCGACATATTATTTTGATTTATTTGAAAAAATTGTGGTAGATAATGAGGAAACGAGTAAAATTAAAAAAATAATAAATAAGGTTCAAGAATTTGAAATTTTTTTAAAAAATCTTTATATTTATTTGTGTCAGTTAACTGAAATGCCCGATATAGAATGGCTAAAAAAATAACAACTTAAAGTTGTTATTAAATATTTACAACACCCTCTATATCAGGAATTTCTTCTTTTATGGCAGCTTCAATTCCATCTTTAAGAGTAAAATCAATTAAGGAACAATTTGAACACGCACCAAGTAATTTAATATATACAATATTATCTTCTAATTTAACAAATTCTAAATCTCCACCATCATTTACTAAAAATGGTCTTAATTCATCAATTATTGCTTTTATTTTTTCTTCTTTTTCTTTCATCTGCATCACCAATATATATTATACTAAAAAAATCATTAATGTAAATCTTTAATTGAAAGAAAAATTATGATATAATTACACTGAAAAAGGTGATATTATGTCAAAATATATGAAAGGTACAGTAATAAAAGCAAAAATAACTGGCATTGAAAATTATGGAATATTTGTTACATTCCAAGATGGATATGCTGGTTTAGTTCATATTTCAGAGTTATCTAATAAGTTTGTAAAAGATATAAATTCATATGGCAAAGTAGGTGATGAAATATATGCTGAAATAATTGATGTTGATGATGAATCAAAAAAAATTAAACTAAGTATGAAAAATTTAATTTATAAAAAAAATCATAATTCAAAAAAGAGAAAAATAATTGAGACAAAAAACGGATTTAACACGCTAAAGAAAAAATTACCTTATTGGATAGATGAAGCATTAAAAAATTCAAAAAACGTTGTAAATACTATTGACAAACATTGATATAAATGATATATTTAATTACGTCTAGTACGGGCGATTAGCTCAGTTGGTTAGAGCACTTGCCTTACAAGCAAGGGGTCATAGGTTCGAGTCCTATATCGCCCACCATGCCGGAATAGCTCAATTGGTAGAGCAACTGACTTGTAATCAGTAGGTTGTGGGTTCAAGTCCTATTTCCGGCACCATTTATTTGGAAGGGTAGCGAAGTGGCTAAACGCGGCAGACTGTAAATCTGTTCCTTCGGGTTCGATGGTTCGAATCCATCTCCTTCCACCACTAATTGTTACTTATTGCCTCGTAGCCAAGCGGTAAGGCACCACACTTTGACTGTGGCATGCGCTAGTTCGAATCTAGCCGAGGCAGCCACTAATATTATATGTCCCGTTAGCTCAGCTGGTAGAGCATTTGACTTTTAATCAAAGGGTCACAGATTCGAATTCTGTACGGGACACCATTTTTGTGCCTGAGTGGCGAAATTGGTAGACGCACAGGACTTAAAATCCTGCGGGAGTCAAATCCCGTGCCGGTTCAAGTCCGGCCTTAGGCACCATATTTTTTTGGAGAAATACCCAAGTCTGGTTGAAGGGACTGGTCTTGAAAACCAGGAGGTCGGCAACGGCGCGGGGGTTCGAATCCCTCTTTCTCCGCCACTAATATATATATCGCGGAATGGAGCAGTCTGGTAGCTCGTCGGGCTCATAACCCGAAGGCCGTAGGTTCAAATCCTGCTTCCGCAACCAAATGGTCCCGTGGTGTAGCGGTTATCACGTCTGCCTGTCACGCAGAAGATCGCGAGTTCAATTCTCGTCGGGACCGCCATTTTAAGTTGGCTCTGTAGCTCAGTCGGTAGAGCACAGGACTGAAAATCCTGGTGTCGGTGGTTCAATCCCACTCGGAGCCACCATTTTTTTATATACAAACGTAGCTGCGCTCGTAGCTCAGCTGGATAGAGTGTTTGGCTACGAACCAAAAGGTCAGGGGTTCGAATCCCTTCGAGCGCACCATATATCGGAAAATAGCACAACTTGGTAGTGCACTACATTTGGGATGTAGGGGTTGCAGGTTCAAATCCTGTTTTTCCGACCAGTTTGTTAAAAATCCTTATTTTATTAAGGTTAATATGAAGAAAATCACATTTGTGATTTTTTTTAGAAAAAAATGCATAATTAAAAAGTTATGGTATAATATGGTGTAACGAAGGGAGTAAATAGATGTTAGAATTAAAAGACATTAAAAAAAGTTATAAAACTGGCGAAATTTCTCAGCAAGTTTTAAAAGGAATTAACATTAAATTTAGGAGAAATGAATTTGCTTCTATTCTTGGTACGAGTGGAAGTGGAAAAACTACATTACTAAACATAATTGGAGGACTTGACAAATATAGTAGTGGAGATTTAGTGATTGAAGGTGTTTCAACAAAAAAATATAGTAATAGAGATTGGGATAGTTATAGAAACTATAGAGTAGGTTTTATATTCCAAAGCTACAATTTAATAATGCATCAAACAATATTATCAAATGTTGAAATTGCTTTAACTTTATCAGGTGTACCAAAGTCAGAAAGAAAAAGAAGAGCAATAGATGTTTTAACTAAAGTAGGATTAAAAGAACACATCAATAAAAAACCAAATCAATTATCAGGTGGACAAATGCAAAGAGTTGCTATAGCTAGAGCTTTAGTTAATGATCCAGAAATAATATTAGCAGATGAACCAACCGGAGCGCTTGATTCGAAAACTAGTGTTCAAATTATGGATTTATTAAAAGAAATAGCAAAAGATAAATTGGTAATTATGGTTACTCACAATCCAGAACTAGCTAAAGAGTATTCAACAAGAATAATTGAACTAAAAGATGGTGTTATTATAAATGATAGTAACCCATATAAAGAAGATAAAGAAGATAAGAAAGAATTGAAAACAGGTAGAACTTCAATGTCATTATTAACTTCATTATCATTATCATTTAACAATTTAATGACTAAAAAAGGAAGAACTTTCTTAACTGCTTTCGCAGGATCAATTGGTATAATTGGAATTGCATTGATTTTAGCACTTTCAAATGGTGTTCAAAAATATGCATCAAAAATTGAAAAAGAATCATTAACTGATTATCCAATAAAAATTGAAAAAACAAGTTACGATGTTTTTGGTGGCATAAGTGCTGGTATTACAGAAAAACAAAATACTTGTAAAGGTGATAAACTTTGCTCAAATGATGATATAGTAAAAGAATCAGTTGTTTCATCTAGCAAGGGTTTAGTTGTTAAAAACAATTTAAAAGAATTTAAAAAATATATAGAAAATAATGATCAGTTTCAAAAAAATGCAACAGATGTTTATTACGGATATGACTTTGAATTACAAGTATATCGTGATGATTATGCAAAAGTAAATCCTACTAATTTAAAAGCTGAAGGTAATTTATTTGATGAAATATCTAGTAAAAAAGATGCTTATAAGGTTTTAATAGGTACTTTACCAAGCAATTACGATGAAGTAGTTTTAGTAGTAGGTAGCAATAAGCAAGTAGATGATTCAATTCTTTATGCATTAGGTATAAAAAATAATGATGAATTACTTGAAAATCTAGATAAAATCAAAAAAGATGAAAAATATAGAGTACAAAGTTCTGATATAAATTATTCAGAGTTTATAAATAGAACTTATAAATTAATTTTAAACACTGACTATTACAAAGAAGAAAATGGATCATTTATTGATTATACTAATGATCTAGAGTATATGAAAAGTGTTATTGATAATGGAATGGATATAAAAATTGTAGGTGTTGTGTTAGATAAAGATACATCAAACGCTAAACTTGGATACACTCATGATTTGACAATGAATATTTTAAAACAAGTAAGCGAAACAAGTATTTATAAAAAACAAATGGAAAATATAGATGTAAATGTTTTAACAGGTACTCAATTTGATGGAATATCAAATACATATGAAGAGTTATCAAAAAAATTAGCTATTTATGATATTGAAGAACCATCAAGCATTAGTATTTATCCAAACGATTACGAATCTAAAGAAAAAATAGTAAAATTAATTGATAAATATAATAAAGAGAAAAAATCAAACCATCAAGAAGAATTGGTAATTACATATAATGATATAATGAAAACACTTGTTGGTGGTATTAGAAATATTATAAAAATTGTATCATTTGTATTAATTGGATTTGTAGCAATTAGTTTAGTAGTATCATCAATTATGATTGGAATTATAACGTATATAAGTGTACTTGAAAGAACAAAAGAAATTGGTATTTTAAGAGCAATAGGGGCAAGCAAAAAGGATATAAGAAGAGTATTTAGAGCAGAAACAATTATCGAAGGATTAGTTGCTGGTCTAATAGGTATTCTTATTGCATTAATAATCTCTTTACAAATAAATTTAATAGTTGGCAAGTTAGCAAAAATAAATGGAATTGCAAGCTTACCAATTGGTAGTGCAATATTCTTAATTTTATTAAGTATCATACTAAATGTTATTGCTGGTAGCAAACCATCAAGAATGGCTGCAAAGAAAGATCCAGTTGAAGCACTTAGATCAGAATAGTTTTTAAAAAGTCCTTGATTATAAAGGGCTTTTTTGATACTATTTTATTGGTGATAGAATGTATAATAGAGAGTCAGAAATCATAAGGGTAAGTATAATAGGAATTGTTTCAAATGTAATGTTAGCGACATTTAAATTTTTGATTGGATTAATTTCAAATTCAATAGCAATTGTACTAGACGCAGTAAATAATTTATCAGACGCATTATCATCAATTATTACAATTGTTGGAACAAAATTAGCGCTTAAACAACCAGATAAAAAACACCCCTTTGGTCATGGACGAATTGAATATTTAACAGCATTAATTATTTCAATATTGGTAATATATGCAGGTATTACTTTTTTAGAAGAGTCTGTTAAAAAAATTATAAATCCACAAACTCCTAATTACAGTATGTTTTCTTTAATAATAATAATGGTTGCCGTAATAGTTAAATTAATACTTGGAATGTATGTAAAAAAAATGGGAAAAAAATTGAACTCTGGTTCACTTGTTAACTCTGGTATAGATGCTTTAACAGATGCAGTTATTTCTTTTACAACACTAGTATCAGCGATGTTATTTCTATTTTTCAAGATATCACTGGAAGCATATTTAGCTGTAATTATATCAATTGTAATCCTTAAGTCAGGCTATGAAATGATTAGAGAAACGTTAAGTAGAATATTAGGTGAACGTATTGATAGTGATATAGCGCATAATGTTAAATTAACAGTTAATTCTTTTAAAGAGGTTAGAGGGTCATACGATTTAATGCTTAATAATTATGGCCCAGATACATACTTGGGATCAATTCATATTGAAGTAAGTGATACAATGAAGGCTGATGAAATAGACACTTTAACAAGAAAAATAACTGAAAAAGTTTTAAAGCAACACAATGTAATACTATCAGCAATCGGAATATATTCGTTTAATACAAGTGATAAACAAGCTTTAAAAATTAGGAATGATATTAATAAAATAGTTCATTCACATAAAGAAGTATTACAAATGCACGGATTTTATTTTAATAAAAATGAAAATGTAATACAGTTTGATTTAATTATCGATTACGATATAAAACATAGAAACGTAATTTATAATCAAATATGCGATGAAATAAAACATTATTATCCAGAATATAAATTTAATATTGCATTAGATATAGACGCTAGTGATTAAATACCAAAAAAGGTATTTTTTTTTAAAAGAAGTGCATAATAAAAATGGGAGGAAAAATATGACACAAAAAGAATTACTTTATTTTGAAGATGCAATAGGACATGAAACAAGTATAATTAAAATATGTGATAATATGTTAGAGAAACTAAGTGATGAAAAGCTAATATCTTTTATTGAAAACGAAAAACAAGAACATACAAACTTAAAAACACAACTAATGGATATGTTAGGAGATAAAGCAAATGGATAATCAAATATTAATGGAAAATTATTTACTTGTATTAAAAAGTACAGTTGAAGTATATGTTCATGGGACTTTAGAAAGTTCAAACCAAGATATTAGACAGTTACTTAAACATGGGTTAGACGAAACAATGAAACATCAGGCAAACACATATGACTGTATGACAAAATATGGATGGTATACAGCAAATAACGTTGAATCTACCAAAATAAAACAAACTTTAGATACACTTATTAGTAAGAATTAGATAAAAATATCTAATTCTTATTTTATTGAAAAACTTATCCTATTATGGTATATTTAGTATAAATAAAAATACTTTATATAGGTGGTGAGTATGAAACGAAAATTTTTAGGCGTTATTTGTTTAATTTATTCAGGATTAGTTTTATTTATAATTTTTAAAAATTATCTAAACAATTTTTTATCGCCAAATATGCATAAATATATAATACTATCTCTTCCATTTTTAATAATCATGGGACTAGTTTTAATACATGATAAAACCAATTCAAAATTTAAAATAAGTGATGCAGTTTTACTGCTACCAATTATAATGCTTGTATTTGCAAATAATGGTAGACTCACTACAGCGCTAGCTTCAAATAGAACAACAAATTTTAACAAACAAAGTGATATTAAAGAAGAAAAAAATGAAGAGTCTATATTAACACAAGATGATAATATAGTAGAATATAATATTGATGAAATTGATTATGATATTGTTGACGAAGCCTATGCAGCTTTAACAGATATAATAACTTATAATAAAGATGCAAGTAAATTTGTTGGTAAAACTGTAAGAATAAAAGGGTTTACCTTAATGAATACACCTGGAATTCCAAAAGGCTATTTTGCAATTGGTAAATATGTTATAAGCTGTTGTGCTGCAGATGCATCATTTGGAGGTTTTATTTCTAAATATGATGGAGATGTAGAAATAAAAGAAAATGAGTGGTACGAAATAGAAGGAGTGTTAAACACTGCTAAAGATGTAAATGGTTATGATATTATAATAATAAATGTAGTAAATATAAAACAAATAGACGGTTCAAAAGAAGAAATATATGTTTATCCTTGCTATTCATATGATAATGGAGAATGTGGTGTTTTAAAAAATTATGATTTGAATTTTTAAAAAAGATAAAACACAGAGTTTTATCTTTTATTCATATAATAAAAAAATAATTTAATTATAAAAAGTTATTGACACATATTAAAACATATGTTAAAATTAATATGTTTTCGGGGGATTAGCTCAGCTGGCTAGAGCACTTGCCTTGCACGCAAGGGGTCACGGGTTCGAATCCCATATCCTCCACCATATTGATATTTAACCTGAACTTTATGTTCAGGTTTTTATATAAAAATTATTTGGTTTTAAAATAACCATTAAACACATATTTCGATTCATTTACAACTAAAAAAGCTTTGTTATCTATATGACGTATTAAAGATTTAATTTCATTTAAATCTTTTTTATTTATTTCCATTACTAACATGTATTTTTTAATTTTATCATCAATTTCAGATATATCAATTACTGATACAGCATAACCTTGTTTACGCAAAAAATCAATTATTTGAGCTTTGTTAGTAACAATTTGAATACTTAAAGTTCCTTTTATAAATCGATCTGATAATTTACTTCCAATGTATGTTCCAGTAGCAAATCCAATAGAATAAGAAATAGCAATGAAAATACTATTATTAGTAGTATTCAATGCTTCCTTTACAATTAAAAACCAAACAAGTACTTCAAAAAAACCAACAATACTTGCAATTAATGCTTTACTTTTAACTGTAATTATTGTTCTTATTGTGCCTAAAGAAACGTCTAATATTCGAACTAGAAAAATTTTTATACAAAGAATTATTATTTCCATAATTTCACCATTATTATAATTTATTATTTTTAAAAAATTATACAATTATTAATAATTAATACGCTAGATAATAAAATTTAATAGGTGGTCCATGTGGTTTTTAGAATGTTTGTTTTTTTAGTTGGATTTGGGTTAGCAGTAATAGGTGGGATGTATATAATAAGTTATTTAAATTTAATCACAATTGGGTATAATTTTTTAGAGTATGTTAATTTTATAATTAGAAGGTTCGAATGTATTATTTCAGTAGTAGGATTATTGTTAATTTTTATTTCAATTTATTTACCAGGAGGGAATATATGAACTATATTTATGATATTTTATTAAATTTCAATAAAATGCCTTATGATTTTTATGAGTGGAATAAAAGTGATTACATTACTCACATAAGAAAAATTCCTATTTTTAAAGTAAGTGAAAAAGTTTTATATGAATTATTAAATAATGATGTATGTTTTTCTGAAATGTTTTTGCAACAAATAAAAAACAAAAGTGAAATGTTTACAAAAAAAGGCATACGAAATATCAAATATGCTTTTGTAGTAAGCGATGCAACACTTTCTTTAGCTCTTTATTTAGATAACAAAGGTAATACTATAAAAATAAGTAAATTATTAATAGATGAAGATATTGAAGTGTGTGATATTGCCACATGTATTATTACTTCTAATATAAAATATACAATATTAAATCAGAGAAAAATTGAAAAATTTAAAACAAGAAAAGATTTGGATATTGAAAACAAAATATATTCTAATTTAAATAAAATAATTAATAAAAAAAACATTTTAGAAATGCAATACTTATTTTATGAATGTTTTAATATAAAAAAAGAAAATATTAATGAAATGTATAATATATTTATGAAACAAATGCAACTAAATTTCGATAAGATAGCCCCTAAGTTAAATAATATTTTTAATTTATTGACATTTAATTAGTTGTAAATGTATAAAAAATCGTTTTTAAGCAACAATAAAAATAGGAGGAAAAATTATGAAAAAAATATTTTTGGTTTTAAGTATAATAACTGTATTTCTTTTATCTGGATGTAATGATACATTAAATAATACACCAACAAAACAAGTTGAAATGTTTTTAGATAATTACAAAACTTTAAATGATGATGTATTATCTCAATTAGACGAAGTTGTAGAAAGGGAAAATTTATTTGATGATGATTCAAAAGAAGATTATAAAGATATAATGAAAACACATTACAAAAATTTAAAATATGAAATAAAAGATGAAACCGTAAATGGTAATCAAGCAACAGTATCAACAGAAATAGAAGTTACTGATTATTCAAAAATAATGTCAGATGCAAATAAATATTTAGCAGATCACCGAGATGAATTTAATGATAAAACGGGTAAATATGATGAAACACTATTTACTAAATATCGACTTGATAAACTAAAAGACGCTAAAGATACAGTTAAATATACAATTGATTTTCAATTAACAAAAAAATCTGGTAAATGGATGCTTGAAAATTTAACAGATGAACAAGAAGCAAAAATTAATGGTATGTACACATATTAAAAACGATTACAATTTGTAACCGTTTTTAATTTACATATGTTCCAATGTCATCCCCAAGTAGTACTTTTTTTAAATTTCCTTTTTTGTTAATGTTGAAAACAATTATCGGTATATTTTCTTCCATGCATAAGCTTGTAGCAGTTGAGTCCATTACATTCAATTTTTTATTAAGAACATCTATATAACTTGTTTTTGTTATTAAATTTGCATCTTTATGTTTTTTTGGATCTTTATCATAAATACCATCTACATTAGTTGCCTTTAACACACAATCTGCATTAATCTCAGCAGCTCTAAGTGCACTAGCAGTGTCAGTAGAAAAGAAAGGACTTCCGGTTCCGCATCCAAATACAACGACACGACCCTTACTCAAATGTCTAAGAGCTCTATCCTTAATGTAAAATTCCGCAATTTGACGCATTTCAACGCTAGTTTGAACTCTGACTTCTTGATTAAGTTGTTTAAATGCATCGCCTACAGCTAAGGCATTCATAGTTGTTCCAAGCATTCCTATATAGTCGCTTGTTGCTCTATCCATATATTTATTGCTTCTTCCTCTCCAGAAGTTCCCACCTCCAACAACAATGCCAATTTCAACTCCTATTTGAGCACATTCTTTGATTTCTTCACATATTTCTAATACTCTTTCGAAATCAATTCCTTTTCCCATACTTCCCGCAAGTGATTCCCCACTAAGTTTAAGTAACACTCGTTTATACTTCATAATACCTCCCATGTAACATTATTTATTGTATTATATCAAATATAAAAATAGATATAAAGATAAAATTAAAATTAAAAACAAAAAAATAATGTATAGGACTAAATCGTCCTTTTTTTCATATTATTTTATAGGTGATTATATGAAAAAAATAATAGCCATATTAATACTTTTCTTATGTTTTCCATATTCAGTTTTTAGTTATTCAACAAGTGCGAATTGTGCAATATTAATGGATCAGGATAGTGGTAGAATAATTTATTCTAAAAACATTAATACTGTAAGAAGTGTTGCATCAATCTCAAAGATAATGACAGGAATACTTGCTGTTGAAAGCGGTAAATTAGAAAAAAAAGTCACAATAGGCAATGAAATTGATAAAGCATACGGATCAGGCATTTATATAAAACATAATGAGGAACTTAAAATTAAAGATTTAGTTTATGGTTTAATGTTAAGAAGTGGTAATGATGCAGCACTTGCTATTGCGCATCACGTAGGTGGAAGTGTAGATAAATTTGTTGCTATGATGAATAAAAAAGCAAAAGAAATTGGTATGACTAATACTACTTTTAATAATCCAAGTGGACTTGATGAAGATAAAGGGAATTATTCAACAGCTTATGATATGGCTATACTGGCTAGCTATGCAATGAAAAATAAAACTTATCAAAAAATTGTTGGTACAAAAAAATATACATTGAAAACTAATTTGAATACATATATATGGTACAACAAAAACAAGTTATTAAATAGCTATGAGTATACAACTGGTGGGAAAACAGGATTTACTAAAATTGCTAGACGTACGCTTGTTTCAACAGCTACAAAAGATAATTTAAATTTAGTAGTTGTAACATTAAACGATGGAAATGATTTTTTAGATCATAAAAATTTATATATAGAGGCATATAAAGAATATAAAAATTATAAAATTTTAAAAAAGGGCATTATAACTATAGATGATAAAAACTACTATAAGAACTATGAATATTACATAAAAAAAGATTACAACTATCCACTATCTGATAGTGAAAAAGATAATGTAACTATTAAATATACAATAAATAAAATAAGAAATTACAAAAACAATTCAAAAGTTGGATATGCAAGTATATATTTAGGGGATAAAGTAATAGATAAAATTGATATTTATATAAAAGAAAAAGTTCAAAAAAAGCAATCATTATTAAGTAAAATACTAAAAAAGGTGATAAAACATGATGAATAAAATATGGGGATTTTTTATTATATCAGGTTCTATATATTGTATATTAACAGGCAGAATAGATGTTTTAAATAAAGAAATATTAGAAAGTTCTAACGAAACATTTAAATTGATAGTAAAAATATTTCCAGTTTTAGCTTTATGGTTAGGTATTATGAACATAGCTTCATCTTCAGGACTATTAAATAGAATGTCAGAAAAACTATCACCTGTTTTAACAAAATTATTTCCAGATATACCTTATGGACATGAGTCACTTGGATTAATAGCATCTAATATAGTAGTAAATATGATGGGATTAGGTAATGCGGCAACACCTTTTGGTTTAAAAGCTATGAAATCATTGCAAAAATTAAACAAAAAAAAAGAAACCGCAACTCGTAGTATGATAACATTTCTTGCAATCAACACAAGCGGCGTTACAATAATACCAACTACAGTTATTTCAATGCGTTTGATGCACAAAAGTATTAATCCTACGATCATAGTTCTTCCTTGTATAATGGCTACAATTATATCACTAATAAGCGCACTTATAATAGACAGAGTATTTTACAAAAGGAATACAAATGCTTAACACTATTTCTAATTTAATAATTCCTTTAATGGTTTTACTAATAGTGATATATGGGTTATATAAAAATAATAATATTTATGATTCATTTACTGATGGTGCTAAGGAAAGCATTCCAATGATTTTGTCAATGTTTACATCTTTGCTTGGAATGATGTTAGGAATAAATATTTTTCTAAAAAGTGGATTTTTAAATTTTTTATTAAATTTTATTAAGCCTATATTTGAACTGTTGAAAATTCCAGTAGAAATATTACCAATGGCATTAATGAGACCGATATCTGGTAGTTCAGCGCTAGCTATATTAAATAATATAATGAGTAGTTTTGGACCGGACAGTTTGATAGGAATTATGGCTTCATGTATACAAGGATCTACAGATACAACGTTTTATGTTTTAACACTTTATTTTGGAAGTGTTGGAATAAAAAAAATAAGATACTCACTTAAAGTTGGATTACTGGCTGATTTTATTGGAATTGTGACATCTATTATTGTAGTTAAAATATTATTTTAACATATTGAAAACTAGTTTTTGCTGGTTTTTTCTTTTTTTAATTTCAAATTTAAGAACTAAAAAACTTCTTTGAAATATTGTTTAATTATGATATAATTTTTATGTATAAAAATTGGAGGTTAGTTTATGACAGTCGATGGAATAATTGAACTACTAAAAAAATTACTAGATGTTTTGCTTGTATGGATGGCATTATACTATGTTTTAAGAAGTCTAAGAAAAAATGTAAAAATGGTTTTACTTTTTAAAGGAATAATGATAATCTTTGTACTAAAACTTGTCAGTGACTGGCTTGACTTAGTTACAATAGGTTATTTACTTGATTATGTAATAATGTGGGGACCGCTTGCCTTAATAATAGTATTTCAACCTGAAATTAGAAATGTACTTGAACAACTTGGTAGAAGTCAACTTTTAGGTAGACACAAAGTTCTTACAGTAGATGAAAGAGAAAAAATGGTTTATGAAATTGTGCAAGCTGTTGATTACTTAAGAAAAAATAGAATAGGTGCATTAATAGTATTAGAACGTGATAATAGTTTAAATGAATATATTACAAAATCAAAAAAAATATATGCCGATATTTCTTCTGATTTATTGATATCTTTATTCTTCCCAAATAATCCTATGCATGACGGTGGAGTAATAATTCAAGGTAATCAAATAACAAGCGCAGGAGCTGTATTCCCAACTAGTGACAATATGCATATAAGTAAACGTCTTGGAACTAGACATAGAGCTGCTCTTGGAATATCAGAAACTTGTGATTGTATTTCTTTAATAGTTTCTGAAGAAACAGGCAGATTATCAATTGCTATTGATGGAGAATTACATTATAATTTAACACTAGATGAGGTAAAATTATCGTTACTTGAAGAATTACGACCAAAGAAAAATATTCTTATAAACGATGAGGAGGATTTAAATGAAGAAGACAATTAATTTTTTTAAAAAGTTCTTTAATGCAATTTGGCACTTCATTGATAGAAGAATAATTTTCCCAATAACAAAATTAGTATTAAAAATTTCAAATTTCTTTGGTAATTCAAGTAAAAAATTTGAAAATTGGTTATCTAAAACTAATACATTATTATTTGTATCATTGTTTCTTGCTATTATTATTTTTATAGTTGTTGATCAAAAAATACTAATTTTTAGTGAAAATTCTGCAGAAGTATTAAAAGAACAACCTATAAATGTAATATATAATGAAGAAGCATATGTAATAGAAGGACTTCCTGAAACTGTTGATGTAACTTTAATTGGTAGCAAAGCAGATTTATATTTTGCAAAACAATCTCCATCTCAAGAAATAAATGTAGATTTAAGTGGCTTAAAACCAGGGACACACAAGGTAAGCATCAAATACACACAAGCGTTGCCTTCGATTGATTATAAAGTTAACCCATCAACTGCTACAGTTATAATTTATCCTAAAGTATCTGAAAGTAAAACACTTACATACGATTTATTAAATCAAAACAAACTTGATAGTAAAAAGATAATAAAGGACGTAAAACTTAGTAGTGATGAAGTTGTTATAAAAGGTGCTGAACATAGATTAAGTGAGGTTGCTACTGTTAAAGCATTAATAAATGTAGATGATTTAGCAAAACAAGATGTTGGAGTAATTACACTTAAAGATGTACCATTAAAAGCATATGATTCAAACGGAAAAATAGTAGATGTAGAAATTGTACCATCAAAAATAGAAGCAGATGTAGAAATTGCATCACCTAGCAAGGAAGTTCCAATTAGAATTATTCCAACAGGCGAGGTTAGCTTTGGGAAAGCAATTAGTTCAATAACTTCAAACGAAACAACTGTTACAGTTTATGCTCCAGAAGAAACTTTATCTAAACTTACATATGTACCTGTTAAAGTAGATGTTAGTGACTTAAAAGAAAATAGAACTTATAAAATGGAATTGAAAAAACCATCTGGAGTAAAATCAATGAGTGTAAATAACCTTACCGTAAATGTAGCACTTGAAACTGTTTCAAATAAAGAACTTGATAATGTAACTATAGAATATCGTAATTTAAATGATGGATATATAGTACAAGGAGTAGACCAAAATAGTACAAAAGTTACTGTTGTACTAAAAGGTGTACAATCTGTAATAGAAGAATTAGATTCTGATGATGTTACAGCATATCTTGATTTAAAAGGATATGGCGAAGGAGAACATGAAGTAGAAGTAAAAGTTGAAGGAACAGATTTAAAAGTTAATTATGCTCCAAAAACTAAAAAAGTTAAAATAAAAATTATAAAAGAATAAGAACTTCTAATGAAGTTCTTTTCTGTTACCTATGTGTTCGAATAAAATTCCTATATTGATTAAACCTGCAATACCTACTAAAATATAAATTAATTTGGTTAAAAATGATAATTCACCAAATATTGAAGCGACTAAATCAAACTCAAACAATCCTATTAGCAGCCAGTTTAAAGCGCCAATAATTGTAACGACTAGTGCAGTTTTTTGTAATGTTTCCATAGTTTTCTCCTTTCAATTATCATTAAATATCATTTACAATTTTTTCTATATTATTCATTCATAAAAGAAAAAAATAACAATATAATTAATTGAAATGAAATTTGAGGTGAAAAAATGAAAAAAAAGATTTTTTTGGCTAGTATGATTTGTTTTTGCATATTATTAAGTGGTTGTGGAAAAAAAGATGAAAAATATGTTATAAAAAAAATGAAAAACAAAATAGAAAAAACTACTGGATATCATGCAACAGGAGATTTAGAAATATATAATAATGAAGATGTTTACAAATATGATGTTGATGTATCATATGAAAAAGACGATAAGTATAGAGTAAGTTTAAAAAATAAAACAAACAATCATGAACAAATAATACTAAAGAATAATGATGGAGTTTATGTTTTAACACCGTCACTTAATAAGAGTTTTAAATTTCAAAGTGACTGGCCATATAACAATTCTCAGGCTTACTTATTTCAAACCGTATTAAATGATATAACAAATGATTCAAAAAGAACATTTAATTTAACTAAAGATGGATATGAAATTATTTCTAAAGTAAACTATTCTAATAATAAAAATCTAAAAAAACAAAAAGTATATATCAATAAAAATAATGAAATAGAAAAAGTAGAAATTTTGGATGATGAAGATAATGTAAAAATGCGAATGATATATAAAGATACAGATATGAAAGCAACTTATAATAAAAATTATTTTTCGGTTAAAGAAAATATGAGTGGTTCTACTGCTAGCAAAAATAATTCACAAGTAAGCAAATTGGATGATACTACATATCCTATGTATATACCTACTAATACAACATTATCTAGCCAAGATAAAGTATCAATTGAAAATGGTGAAAGAATTATTATGACTTTCTCTGGAGAAAAACCGTTTATGCTTATACAAGAAGTAAGTACAACTAATAATGACTTAACTACAATTCCTACAAACGGCGATATTGAATTTTTGGGTGATTCGATAGCTATATTAAATGATAACTCTTTGACGTGGTATAGCGATGGAGTAGAATATTATTTGGTTTCGGATAAATTAAATGAAGAAGAATTAATAAGTGTGGCAAACTCTGTAAGCTCAATTCCTATTGGAAAATAGATAAAAAACTATCTATTTTCTTTTTTGTGTGATATAATTGTTTTTGAGAGTGGTGATTTAATGAAGAAAAATAATAATACAGATGAATTTAACTTAATAAGTTTAATTAAATTTGTAGTTGTTGTAATAATTGCTTTTATTGCGTTTTATGGAATAACATTACTTGTTACTAATAATAAGGAAACAAAAAAAGAATCAAACAATGCAGCCATTCAATATGATGAAATTTTAGTTGGTGAAATTCTAAATAGAAAAAAAGAAACATATTATGTTTTAGTTGAAGATTCATCATCTGAAACAACATTATCTCAATATATTGGCTCTAATAACAATACTAAGAAAGTATTTTTCTGTGATTTAGAAAATGCATTTAATAAAACATATAAATCAGATGAATCTAATTTATATGTTGATAACATTAGTGAAATAAGATTTAAAAATACAACTTTATTAGAAATAGAAAATGGTAAAATAGTTAATTCTTATGAAGAAAACGAACAAATAGAAAACACATTAAAAGCAAATTCGACAAGCGAAAAAGAATAAAAAGAGGTGCAGCATGAAAAAAAAAGAAAAGGGATTTAAAGTATCGGAGGTAGTAATATTACTTGTTATTACATGCGTAATAAGTTTAACAACTGGATTTTTGTTTAGTACTGCTATAAAAAAACTTAAAAACTCGGATATTATTTTTTCAGATAAATCTGATGACGAAGAATTAAATGAATTTATAAATAATTATAAATATATTTTAAATAACTATTACGATAAAGTTGACAAAAAAGAATTATTAAATGGTGCATTAGATGGTATGCTTTCAGCACTTGGAGATCCATATGCAAATTATCTTAATGAAGAAACATCTGACACATTTAATAAGCAACTAGCGGGAGTTTATCAAGGAATAGGTGTAGAAATAACAGAAGATAGTGATTCTAATATTGTTATATTTAATGTTTTTGAAGATTCACCAGCAGATAAAGCAGGATTAAAACCGGGCGATGTATTTAAAACAATTAATGGTGAAAACTTTTTAGGGAAAAAAGGTACTGATATAACATCATACATAAGTTCATCGAAAGATTCGAATTTTAATATAATAGTAATTAGAAACGGCGAAGAAGTTGAAATTAATTTAAAACGCGAAAATGTCGTAATCAAATCGGCAAGTGGTAAAATTATAGAATCCGAGGGTAAAAATATAGGATACATTAAAGTAGATGTATTTGCTGCAAACACTGCAGATCAATTTAAAAAGGCTTTAAATGAATTAGAATTGAAAAAAATTGATAGTCTTATAATCGATTTAAGAGATAACACTGGTGGGCACTTGACTACAGTTGAAGATATGATTTCACAATTTTTAGATAGTAGCCATGTAATTTATCAAATGCAGAAAAAAGAAAAAACAACGAAGTATTATTCAAGTGGTAATACAACAAAAAAATATAAAATTGTTTTACTTGGTAATAAAAATACAGCATCTGCATCTGAAGTAATGATTGCAGCATTAACGGAAGAATATGGCGCAAAATTAGTAGGAACTACAACATATGGAAAGGGAACAGTTCAAGAATTAATAAATTTATCTTCTAATTCAGAATATAAATTCACTACTAAAAAATGGTTAACACCAAAAGGTAATTGGATAAATGAAGTAGGAATAAAGCCAGATATTGAAGTTGAATTATCTGAAGATTACAAAGAAAATCCAACAGAAGAAAACGATAATCAATTACAAACTGCTATAAATGAACTAAAAAAATAACACTGTTTAAAATATAAACAGTGTTTTACTTTCTTTTTTTTGAAAAAAATATTATAATGAAAGGGGAGAAGATATTTATGAATAATTTAAGAATAGGAGATAAACTTGAAATACAATGTTACAAGCATAATGGAAAAATTCATAGAGCATGGGATGAAGCTGTAGTACTTGATATAAAGGATGAATACATTGTATTTGGAAACAAAAAAACACTAGTGACGGAAGCAGAGGGTGGCGTTTGGAAAACAAAAGAACCAGCTATATTATATTTTTTCTATAAAAAATGGTTTAATGTAATTTCACAATTAAAAAAAGATGGTATATATTATTATTGTAATATTGCAACACCATTTATCATAGAAGATAATACTATAAAATATATAGATTATGATCTTGATTTAAGAGTTTTCCCTAGTAAAGAGTATAAAATATTGGATAGACTAGAATATAAATACCATAAAAAAATAATGAACTATTCAGATGAACTGGATTTTGTTATAAAAAGTTCACTTGATGAATTAATAAAAAAATATAAAAATAATGATGAAATTTTTAACGAAGATAATAATATAGAGTATTATAAAAAATATGAAGAATTAAAAAATGAAAAAAATGATAGTAATTTGTAATTATTATCATTTTTAAGAATATATTATAATTGTAAAGCATTTTAAAAAAATCATTAAAATATTGATGTTTTTGTTAGGAAATTGCTTTATAAAACAAAAAAACGAAAAAAAATAAAAAAAGTCGAAAAAAAAGCTTGACTATTTCAAACCTATTTGATATATTAGTAATGCTTTTGAGCCAAAAAAACAAAAATTTACAACAACTAAGAAAAAAAATAAAAAAAGTCGAAAAAAACACTTGACTATTTTGAAAGCATTTGATATATTAATAATGCTTTACTTGAAAGCAAGAAATGATCTTTGAAAACTGAGCAAAACGTCAATTTCAATTTTGAACAGGATTTTAATTAAATGAACAAAATTTTTTTTTGGAGAGTTTGATCCTGGCTCAGGAGGAACGCTGGCGGCATGCCTAAGACATGCAAGTCGAACGAAGTGGCCCACTGATTAAATGGAAATTGGAGTGCTTGCACAAAAATGGAAATTTATGACGTGGATTCTCCACTTAGTGGCGCAAGGGTGAGTAACACGTGGGTAATCTACCTTTGAGTCTGGAATAACAGTTAGAAATGATTGCTAATGCCGGATGATATAAAGAGCGATACGTCATTCTTTATTAAAAGGGGCCTTTAAAGCCTCGCTTGAAGATGAGCCTGCGCCGTATTAGCTAGTTGGTGGGATAATGGCCTACCACGGCAACGATGCGTAGCCGCCCTGAGAGGGTGATCGGCCACACTTGGACTGAGACACGGCCCAGACT
>JAFUCZ010000014.1 GCA_017459425.1 Bacilli bacterium | reverse complement strand
TGTTTATTTTAACGTCTTCATTGACAAAAGGATCCAAAACCGTACCCTCACATTACGGTGCGTTGCTATGCAATAATTTTTATTTCTATTTTTTTTAATTTTTTTATTAAAAAACTATTGACTATTCATAGTTGGTCTCCTCTTATATAAAACGTGTTTATATTTTATATCGTTATCACAATTTTCTCCAATAATTGTTTTGTCGTAATTATCTTTATTAAATAGTGGGAAATAAACTGATGCTTCACTACAGCTTGCTTCAATTTCAGTTAAATACAATTTATCAGCTAAATCGATAAATTGTTTATAAATAGAAGCACCACCTATTATAAATACTTCCTCATTAGTATTATTATAATCATTTAAAAATGATTCGATTGAATTATAAATAACTACTTCACTAGGATATTTTTCTTCAATATCAGTAATTACAATATTTGTTCTATTAGGTAATATTTTAGGTAATGAAAAGAATGTATTTCTACCCATTAATACAGTATGACCGCTAGTAACGTTTTTAAAAAATTTTAAGTCATTAGGTAAATGCCAAATTAAATCATTATTTAAACCAAGTTCATTATTACTACCTATTGCGGCTATTATTGATAACTTCATAAAACCTCCTATTTTGAAATTGGAAAACTAATTTTTCCATGATGTTTATAATTTAATACTTTTATATCTTTAAGTTCACTTGAATTATCAAATTCAAAGAAATCTTTAACTTCAGGATTAAGCCATAATGTTGGAGCTTCTAAATCTTCTAAAGTATCAAATCTTTTTATTTGTTCTTTTATACCTTCTAATTGATTTACATAAATATGGGCATCTTTAATAGACCAATTTAAAGTACCAGGTAATAGATTTGTACAATGCGCTAGCATATTTACAAGAACTGCATATTGTGTAACATTAAATGGAAGTCCAAGTGGTACATCACAACTTCTTTGATGAACTAAACAATTTAGTTTTCCATTTGTAACATCCCATTCACTACTCCAAACGCATGATGGTAAAACCGCAGTATCTAAAAATTCATTTTGCCATAAACTCATAACCATTCTTCTATCATTAGGATTATTTTTTATTGTATCAATTAATTTTTGTGTTAGTTTATATCTATTTACAATATATCCATATGCTGTTCCAATTGTATGAGCATATTCTTTACCAAAATCTTTTTCAATTGGTTTTTTTACTAGTTTGCCATTTTCTAAAACTAATTGTAAGGCATTCCATTTACCATTTTCATTAATTTCCCATTCATCCCAAATATGATTATTTCTTTCTTGTAACCACCTTACATCATTACTTTGAGCTTGATATATCCAAAGCATTTCTGTAATAGCGTTTTTATACGCTAATTTTTTTGTAGTTAAAAAAGGAAATTCTTCACCTAAATCGAAACTAAAACTATAGTATGGAATTTTTACAGAATTAGTACCTGTTCTATTTTCTACTTCTACTCCGCTATCTAATATTTTTTTACACAAATCAATATATTCTTTATCCCATTTTGACATAATTTACCCTCCAATCAATCAATTATTTCATTATCTTTAAAACTAACTTGTAAAAATTTTTTACTAGCTAAATAATCACACATATGAACAAATTTCTGATATTTATTTTTAGGTTTAGGTAATACTTCATTACCGTTATAATCAACATTCCATTGTCCCATATGAGAACTTATTACACTTGATATAAATTTAATTTCATCTTCATTTAAAGTTAATTTATCTTTATTATCTTTGATAAATTTAGCCATAAGTAATGGATGATCAAATCTGGTATATTTTTCTTTAACTATTCCTGATTTTAATCCATCATGCAATATAAGAGAAAAAATAATCATATCTTTTTCATCATCATTAAAAACATTACCAATGCTTTCATTTATTAAAAGCTCATGCGCAATTCTTACAGCTGCTTTAGTATGTCTTACTAGTCCTCCATCTCCAGTTGCATACGTAGGATGATATTTTCCGGTAGAACTTGCAGGTATTAGAAAAAAATAATCAGGCAATAAATCAACCATTATCTTTAAATTATCAACATATTTTTTGTTTTTTATATATTTATATTCAGTATTAAATACTTCATTTTTTACCATACATACCTCCTAATTTGAGTATAACATATAGAGCACTTCATTACAATAAAAATTCACATAATATTTGATTAGATAAATAAATGTATTTTGGATTTATTTTTATGAAATCGTTTTCTTCAATTAATTTTTTTTCTTCAATTAATTTTTTAATATTAAATACTTCAGATATTTCTTTACCATATTTCAATTTAAATTTTGATTTATCTACACCTTCTATTTTACGAAGACCTAAAATCATTTCATTTTCCATATTTGTTTTAATGTCAATTTCCTCTATTTTCCTATCGTATTTTTTTTCTAAATACTTATTTAAATTAAATGTATTGGTATACCTGTTATTTATAAATCCACTTGAACTTAATCCAAATCCATAATAAAATTCATTATTCCAATATGTTAAATTATGTTTTGAATTATGTTTTTTTGAAAAATTAGATATTTCATAATGGTTAAATCCCTTATTTTTTAAATAATTACAGATAAATTTATACATTTTGTAATCTAAATCTTGATCAATATTTTTAATATTATCGATATATAATTTTGTATGTGGTTCAATCATTAAAGAATAAGTAGATATATGAGTAATTGGAAGACTAGTTAAAAACTTTAAATCTTCTTCTAAATCAGAAATTGTTTCACCTGGTATAGCATAAATTAAATCAACATTGATATTATTAAATCCAATCGTATTTGCTAAATTTATTATGTTTAATACACTTTCTTTGTTATGATTTCTATTTAAAAATTTTAAAAATTTAAGATTTAACGTTTGAATGCCAATACTTAATCTATTAACACCATTATTATATAGTAATTTTAATTTTTCTTCTGTTAAAGATTCTATATTGCACTCAAATGTAAATTCATATGTTTTATTTAATTTTATTGTTTTTAATATTTTAAATAGTTTATTTAATTCATCTATTTCTAAACCGCTAGGAGTACCTCCGCCAATATAAAGTGTGTCAAGTATTTCAGATTTATAATATAAATCTATTTCATGACTTAAAGAATCTAAATACGCATCAATATATAATTTGTTGTAATTTACTTTAGCAAAATCACAATAAGAACAAATTTTATTACAAAAAGGGATATGTATATAGCATGACTTTACTGACATTTATTATACTTATCCCTTATAAATTTATCTTGTTCTTCTTTTGATATGCCAATTAATTTTAATGCTTCTCTATATTGATCTACTACATTTTTGATAGTTACTTTACCAATTATATCTAAATTGCAATTTAAAAGTTCACTTAAAGGAATTACAACATTTTGCCACATGACATTATATAAATACAAATATTTTTTTTGTGTTTTTTCATTAGTTATTTGTTTTATTTCTTCAAGAGTTAAATTAAACCATTTATCAGTCATCACTATCAACCTTCAATACACTTAAAAATGCTTCTTGTGGTATTTCTACACTACCAACCATCTTCATACGTTTTTTACCTTCTTTTTGTTTTTCAAGTAATTTTCTTTTTCTAGATACATCTCCGCCATAACATTTAGCAAGTACATCTTTTCTAACAGCTTTTATTGTTTCACGAGCTATAACTTTAGATCCAATTGATGCTTGAATTGGTACCTCGAATTGTTGACGAGGAATCATTTTTCTTAAAGCTTCAACTATTGTTTTACCTCTACTGTAGGCAAAATCTTTATGAACTATAACACTTAATGCATCTACTACTTCTTTATTAAGTAAAATATCCATCTTAACTAAATCACTACTTTTATATCCAATTAGTTCGTAATCAAAAGATGCATAACCTTTAGTAGTAGATTTTAATTTATCAAAAAAATCATATACTATTTCAGAAAGAGGTATTTCATAGTGAATATTAACACGTACTTCATCTATATATTCCATTGATACATATTTTCCTCTTTTGTTTTGACATAATTCCATAATTGGACCAATATAAGTAGAAGGAACAAAAATATTAGTTCTAATATATGGTTCTTTGATATCTTGAATTTTTTGTCTTTCTGGCATTTTAGATGGACTATCTATTAAAATATTTGTTTTATCAGTTAATAACACATCATATATAACAGAAGGAGATGTTGCAATAAGTTCAATATTAAATTCTCTTTCAATTCTCTCTTCAATTATTTCCATATGTAATAGTCCTAAAAAACCACATCTAAAACCAAATCCTAAAGCTTTAGAAGTTTCAGGTTCGAAAGTTAGAGATGCATCATTTAATTTTAATTTTTCAAGTGCTTCTTTTAAATCTGGATAACGAGAAGATTCTATTGGATAAAGGCCACAAAAAACCATAGGTTTCATAGGTTTATATCCAGGCAAAGGTTCGTTTGCACTATCACTATCAAGTGTGATTGTATCTCCTACTTTTATATCACTAATACTTTTAATACTAGCACATAAGAAACCTACATCACCAGCATTTAACGCTTCTTTTTTTATCTCTTTTGGAGTATGAACTCCTAATTCAATAACATCATATGTTGCATTGCTTTGCATCATTTTTACTTTATCATGAACTTTAATACTTCCATTAACTACTCTAATTAATGCAACAACACCTCTATAAGGATCATAATAACTATCAAAAATTAAAGCTTGTAATTTATCATTTACATTACCTTTTGGACTAGGTATTTTTTTAATTATTTCAACTAACAATTCTTTTATCCCAACACCGGTTTTAGCTGATGTTAATATAAATTCATCTTCACTAAATCCAAGAGTATCCATTAATTCTTTCTTTACTTTTTCAGGATTGGCATTAGGTAAATCTATTTTATTGATAACAGGTATTATAGTTAAATTATTTTCAAGCGCTAAATAAAGATTTGCAAGTGTTTGAGCTTCTATTCCTTGCGCTGCATCTACAACCAGTATTGCACCTTCACATGCCGCTAAACTACGTGATACTTCATATGTAAAGTCGACATGACCCGGTGTATCAATTAAGTGCATTATGTATTCTTCGTTGTTATAATTATATTTTAATTCAACAGCATTTAATTTAATTGTAATTCCACGTTCTCTTTCAATATCCATGCTATCTAATAATTGATCTTGCATTTCTCTTTTTGATAAAGCATTAGTTTCTTCTAATATTCTATCTGCTAAAGTACTCTTACCATGATCAATATGAGCAATTATTGAAAAATTTCTAATATTCTTTTGATTCATTTAAATCACCAACACATTTATTATACATTATTTTAAAATATTAAACAATTATTTAACCACTAAAAAACACCTATTCATCATGAATAAGGTGATTCAACTATAAAAAGAGGAACACCTAATAGACAAATGTCAAGTGTAACTCTTTTAATATTATATTCTAAATTAAGCATAATATTTATAAAATAAACTCAAGTTTTTTTTACATTATTCTTCAAACATCTTATTTAAAAATTTAAATATATAATCTATTGCAACATTTGCTCCATCCCCTATTTTTTTTGAAACATTTAATCCTAAACTTGAAGTTTTATTATTATAATCTTTACTAGTTGATTCTAAATAATTTTCTAAATTTAATTCTTTACCTTCTTTTACATCTTGTTCAAATTGTTTTATTTTTTCGTTAGTAAGTACAGTTTTTTTATAATTAGAATAATCATAATAACCTGTAGTGCCTGAAAAATAAAGGGCAATATAAGTTATAAATAATGTAAAAAACAAATATTTAAAAATACGTTCATGTGTCTTAGTTTTTTTCTTCATCGATATATTCCTTAATTATATCTTTAATTAAATCTATTGTATTACTTACTTCAAGAAAAGTATTTTCTTCAGCACCAAATTCAAGTAGAATCATATTACTACTTAAATTTTGATTATATATTCCATTTACTCCAGGTCCTTCTTTTTGCATTACTCCTCTTGATAAAGTACTGTACTTACTGTTTATCATATTATTTAATTTATTGGCTAAATCTAAATTAACTTTATAATTATCATGTTCAAGTCCTACTACAAAAAGTACTCTAGCGCATTCTTTACCATTTATTACAGTTGTAGTAGAACTTTTGGGAGCAGAATCTCTATGAAAATCAATTATTAATTTTAAATTATTAAAGTTGTTTAATGTTTCTTTTATGTAATAACTACTTGCAATATAACTTTGAGCATGATTGTAATTATTTACACGCATAAAATCTAAAATATCAGCTTCTTCAAATATAGATGGAACACCAACACTATCTAATTTTTCTTTTAAAAGTCTACCTCCATTTATTACATTACCTCCCACATATTCTTCACCTTGATGGGTATTATAAATGTATACAATTGGTTCATTATTTTGTTCTACTTTATTAGTTACTTCTACTTCATTATTTTGTTCTACTTCATTATTAACTTCAACTTCATTTTGTTCTTTGTTTTCGGCATAGTTCATAATTATTATATCTCCTTTTTCATATTCTGTTGTAAATACATTTTTAATCATATTTGATGGATTATTTACACCTGTTTTTTTAAATAAATAATCAAAATTTGTTTTAAAATTTGAATTAACTAAATTAGATGAATTTAATAAATAATCAATAAATTCACGATTAGATTCAATCAATTTAAAATTTAGTAAATTTTTACTTAATAATAAAATACCCATTAAAAGAAAAACATACATAGTACTTTTAAAAATTTTTAATACATTTATGCGTCGTCTACTTTTAAAGTATTTTTTCATATTCCCTCCCTAGTACGTATTATATGATATCTACAACGTATAATATGTCAAAAAAAATAAAATATTACTATTTTATTTTCTTATGAAGCGCTAAATTAATACCTCCTGCAATTAAAGAAGATAAACATTCTATTACAAAATCTACTTCTTTTGGTGTAACCATTAAATTATATCCAATTGGGGTTAAAACTTCTTCAATTAATTGTTTAGTTTCATTTTCATTTAAATTACCTACCGCACCAAATATGTTTTTTTTATCACTATCTGATACTTGTATATCTTTTTCTAGAAGATTTGGAGTTCCAATTGCTAATTTGGTACTAGGTTTATCCATATTCATTTTTGTATATGTAACATGTTCATACATATAATGTATTGTATCACTTACTATAGTGACTGCATCTACAACAGTTGGTACTCCAAGAGCAATAACTGGCAAGCCTATAGTTTCTTTACTTATTTCTTTTCTTTTATTTCCAATACCACTTCCTGGATGAATTCCAGTATTAGTAATTTGTATTGTTTTATTTACTCTAGTAATGGAACTACTTGCTAAAGCATCTATTGCAATTACAAAATCAGGCTTAATCACATCAATTATTCCTTTTATTAAATCACTTGTTTCTATTCCAGTTTGTCCGGTAACACCTGGTGATATAGCAAATACTTTTCTAAAACCTTCTTCAACTTCACCATATAAAAACAAATGATTTGTAACTAGTATATCATTTATTGATTTAGGACCTAATGAATCAGGTGTTGATTTATTATTACCTAATCCTATTACTAAACAAGAAGCATTTTCATTTATTTTTTCTTTTTTTAAAAGAGATTTTAAGTTTTTTGAAAATATTTTTTCAACTTTTTTTCGGTTATTATAATCTGTTACATCATCAAATTCAATTGTTATATAAGTTCCTATTTTTTTATTAAGTTTTTTTGATAAATTTTGATCTACATTAACATATGTTACACTAACGTCATCATATTTTTTTACATTATCTACATTTATACTTTCTTGCTCTAAAGACTCGATTGCTAAATCAGTCCTAATTTTATAATTTGATAAATTTATTTCATGATTCATATTCTTCACCACTATTATTTTTAACAAAAATTAACGTTTTTATTGCATTTTCTATAAATATTTGTTAAAATTATATTACTTAAGTGCCTGGGAGGTGATTTTATGGCAAATATGAAAAACGCTAAAAAAGCTATAAAAGTAATCGCTAAGAAAAAAGATCAAAATAATACTTTTGAAGCTAGCATGAAAACTGCTATGAAAAATGTAGAAAAAGCTGTTTTATCAAAAGATAAAGATAAAGCTCAAGATGCTTTAAAAGTTGCTATTAAAAGAATAGATAAAGCAAACGCTAAAGGAGTTACTACTAAAAACTTCGTAGCTCGTAATAAATCACGTTTAACAAAAAAAGTTAATGAAATGGAGTAATTTTTACTTCTTTTTTTTTACTTTTATTGATATAATTAATAATAGGTGAAAATATGAAAAAGTTAATTGCATTTTTAATAGTATTATCAGTATTAGGTCTTACATATATTTATAAAGAAGACTTAACACGTTATGTTGTTTATAATTTTATTTATACGAATAATAAAGTAATGGAAAGCCCAAATGCTTATTATAAAAAGTATAATTATCAATTTGTTCAAGATACTGATTCTACAGTACCACACAATAAACAAGATATTCTAAATATAATTTATAGCGGTTTAAATAGAGGATTAGATATAATTGAATACTACTGTAGTGATAAATCATATAATGAATGTATGGATGATTCTAAAAATATTACTAGTGATCAAGATCTTTTATCTTCTATTAACGATTATGTACACCCATTTAATAGTTATACTAAGCTTTCTATTCAAACTAACAATTTAGGTAAAGTTAAAATAGAAGTAAATAAATTATATGATGAAAATGAAATTAATCAAATAAATCAAAAAGTAGATGAAGTAATTAAAACAATAGATAATAATCTTCCAATTAAAGATAAAATTAAAGCAATTCATGATTATATTATTAATAATACTGTTTATGATACAGCTGCTAAAGATATAACTAATATACAAAATCCAATTTATAAATCACAAAAAGCATATGGAGCTTTAATTGAAGGAAAAGCCATTTGTGGTGGATATAGTGATGCAGCAGCAATATTTTTCGATAGATTAAATATTCCAAATTATAAAATAGCAAGTTCTAATCATGTATGGAATTTAGTACAAATTGACAATACTTGGTATCATGTTGATCTAACATGGGATGATCCTGTTGTAAATACTGGTGAAAATGTATTACTTGATACTTATTTTTTAATATCAACTGATCAACTACTAAGTAATGATACAACACAACACACATTTAATAAAATGTATTTTAAAGAAGCATAAAATCCTTGAAATTAATCAAGGATTTTTTTTATATCTTCATAAACTTCGTTTATTGTATTTGAAAAATTATCATAATCAACATTATACCAATTAACATCCATTTGATGATTAAAAAAAGTATATTGTCTTTTAGCGTATTTCCTACTGTTTTGTTTTATCTTATCTATACATGTTTCAAGTGTTTCTTTGTTTTCAAAATAAGGAAATAATTCTTTATATCCAATTGGAGTTAAAACAGCTTTAGTTCTAATATTACTATTATATATTTTTAAAGCTTCATCTAATAATCCGTTTTTTACCATTGAATCTACCCTATTATTTATAATATCATATAATTTATCACGATCAGTAGTTAATCCTACAATATAACAATCATATATCATTTTATCTGTTTTTTCTTTTGAACTAGGAACTAACCCTGTTGAATAATAATAGTTAAGTGCTCTTTCAATTCTTTTTCTATTGTTTTTATGTATTTCAGTATTTGGATCAATACTAATAAGTAAATTATATAATTCATCATCAGTATAATTGTGAAAATCTTTTTTTGTATTTTCTTGATTAAATTTATAATTATATATACATGCTTTTATATATAAACCAGTTCCACCTACTAATATTGGAATTTTTCCTTTTTTTGATATTTCATCAATTTTATTTCTTGCATCAATTTGATAATCATATACAGTATAATCTTCATCAATATTTTTAATATCAAATAAGTGATGAGGAATATTTTGTTTTTCTTCTTCAGTTACTTTTGCTGTTGCTATATCTAAATCTTTATATACTTGTGTGCTATCAGCATTAATAATTTCACCATTTAACATATTAGCTAAGCTTACGCTTAATTTAGTTTTACCTACTCCAGTTGGTCCTAAAATAACTATTACTTTATTCATTTTTATCACCAGGTTTAATAAACATACTATCACCGAATGAGAAAAATCTATAATTGTTTTCTATAGCTATTTTATAAGCATTTAATATGTGTTCTCTACCAGCTAAAGCTGAAACTAACATTACCAAAGTAGATTTAGGTAAATGAAAATTAGTTATTAATCCATCTATTGCTTTAAATTTATATCCTGGGTATATAAAAATATCGGTAAATCCACTACATTCTTTAAAACAACCGTATTTGTTTTTGATAGTTTCTAGTGTTCTAGTTGAAGTAGTACCTACACTTATAATATTTCCTTTTGTGTTATTTAAAATTTCAGCACATTCTTTACTCATCATATAGAATTCACTATGCATTTTATGATTTTTAATATCATCAACATTTACAGGCCTAAATGTTCCAAGGCCTACATGTAAAGTAATATAAGCGATATTAATATTTTTCTCTTTTATTTTTTTTAACAGTTCTTTTGTAAAATGAAGTCCAGCAGTAGGTGCGGCAGCAGAACCTTCATATTTAGCGTATACAGTTTGATATCTATTTTTATCTTCTAGTTTTTCATGAATATAAGGAGGAAGTGGCATAGATCCTAATTCATCTAAAATTTCATATAGAATGCCATCATATTTTAATTTTAAAACTCTGATACCTTCTTCTTTTACTTCAACACAAGTAGCAAGTATTTTATTACCAAAATTAATTGTATCCCCTATGTTTATTCGTTTTGCAGGTTTAACTAAACATTCCCATGTATCATTTTCAATACTTGATAAAAGTAGTATTTCAATATGAGCATTAGTTTTTTCTTTAATACCATATAGTCTAGCTGGAATTACCTTAGTATCATTTAATACTAAGGTATCTCCTTCATTTAAATAATCAACTATTTTATTAAATCTTGTATGTGTTACTTCTTTACTTACATTATCAAGAATAAGCAACTTAGAGTTATCTCTTTTTTCAAGTGGAGTTTGAGCAATTAAATTCTCTGGTAATTCAAAATTAAAATCCTCTGTTTTCATAATTCACCTCTTAAAATAATGATTCTTGTGTATTTATATTTAAATGTTCATACGCAGCTTTAGTCGCTATTCTACCACGACTAGTTCTCTTTAGCAACCCAATTTGTAATAAATATGGTTCATATACATCTTCTATTGTAGATTGTTCTTCACCAATTGATGATGATATTGCTTCTATTCCAACAGGTCCACCATTAAATTTTTCAATAATTGCTTTAAGTAAATTATAATCTGTATCATCAAGTCCTAAACTATCGACTTTTAATTTATCAAGGGCTAATTTAGTTATTTTTAAATCAATGTTACCATTTCCTAAAACAAGTGCATAATCTCTTACACGTTTTAATAGTCTATTTGCTATTCTTGGAGTACCTCTACTTCTTTTTGCTAGCTCTATTGCAGCATCTTCATCTATATTAGAATTTAATACTTTGCTTGTACGTTTTACAATGCTGGTTAAATCTTCTACACTATAATATTGTAATTTAGATATTATTCCAAATCTATCTCTTAATGGTCCAGTTAAATCACCAGCTCTAGTTGTAGCTCCAACTAAAGTAAATGGAGGTAAATCTATTTTAATACTTCTACTTGATGAATCAGATCCAATAACAATATCTAAAGTAAAATCTTCCATTGCAGAATATAAAATTTCTTCTATAAATTTTGGAATTCTATGTATTTCATCGATAAATAAAACATCACCTGGTTCAAGGTTAGATAAAACAGCAGCTAAATCCCCACTTTTTTCAATAGCAGGACCACTAGATGTTTTAATATTGCTACCTAATTCATTAGCAATAATATATGATAATGTAGTTTTACCAAGACCTGGTGGACCATATAATAAAACATGATCAAGTGGTTCTTTTCTAAGTTTTGCAGCTTTAATGAAAATCTCTAAATTTTCTTTAACTTCATTTTGACCTACATATTCACTTAATTTTGAAGGTCTAATTGATTCTTCAAAATTGTCTTCATTTAAACTATCAGCAGTTACAATTCTTGTATCCATACTTCACCTCTATATAATTCTTTATTTCTTTAAAGTTTTTTACTTTTTTTAAACTTGCATTTTTATTTTCTTTTGTTTCAAATAATAATACATCAATATTTAATTTTTTTACCTCTTTTATGTTTTCAATACTATCATCAATAAACAAATCTATTTTTTCTTCTTCACATACTTTTTTCTTATCTTTTTTACCAACTATTAATTTATCAAATGGCACATTATTTTTAATTAAATATTTTAAACTAGTTCCATATGGATTAGTGTATCCTAATGTGGAACGAGCTGTAATAAATATTATTTCAAAACCCATATTTTTTAAATCTTTTAAAACTTCTAGAACATCTTTTTTTAATGGAACGTTTAATGTTATTTTATCATAAAACTTTTTAGCAAATTTACAATATTCTTCTAAAGATATATCAAGTGCTTTTTCGTAATATTTTTCACTTTTTTTTAAATCATCATAACTAATATTATAATATTTTGCTACATAAGGCATTACATATTCCCAAGTATCACATATAGTATCATCGATATCAATACCAATTTTCATTATTTTAAAAGTAACCTTAATGCTTCTTTGATTTGATTTTCAATGCTTAAATTTTTATCAATACTTGGAAGAATTTTTTTAATGTCAACTGCTTTATACCCTAATGCTTTTAATGCTTCAATTAATTCATCATTTTCTTCTATTTTAGTATCATTGCTAGAAACTAATTTGCCTTTTAAATCAAGTATAATTTGACGCGCTACTTTATCACCTATTTTTGGGAATTTTTTTAAATATAATACATTTTCTCTTTCAATCGCATCAACTATTCCATCTACACCACCTGTTGCAAACATAGGTAGGGCCATTTTACAACCAAGTCCCTTTACATTAATTAGCTTTAAAAATAAATCTCTTTCATCTTTTGTTTTAAATCCATATAAACTTATTTCATCTTCTCTTACATATTGAAAAGTATATACTCTATATTTTTCACCAATATTAAAAGAATAAGAATTTGGAGTATAAATTATATAACCGATACCATTACTATCAATTACTATATAATTACTCTCAATTAAACTAATATTACCCTCTATATATTCATACATACTATCACCATTATAATCATATCATACATTTGTTTGTTATTCAAGGAAAAAATATTGTTAATAAATATCATGTTTTTAATGATTTAATTAAATTAAAAAAGTGTTAATTAACACTTTTCATCACAAAAATCATTTAAAACTTCATGCATTCCGTCCATATATATATTTAACAATTCATCTTTTTGATCAGTAGTTAATGAAACATATGGATCAGTTTGAGACTCAACTGTTCCAGAATGAAGGCTTAAAACCTCTCCATCACGTACGAATACAACAGTTGGGAAATATAATCTTTTAATACTTTCATCATTTAAGCCAGAATATGTATCAGCTTTATCTGATAAAAGTTCCAAAATTTTGTAGTAATCTTCTGTTCCTTCTTTTGTAGTAACTATTTCCTCATCTTTTAATTCTTTAATATCTCTAATTGATAAAGCATTAAAATAATAAATGTCTGATCCTGTTTCACGTGCTGCATCTATTAAAATTGGAACAGCATTTCTGCACCAAGGGCATTCTGGAAAACCAAAATATATAACGCCAGTTCCTTTTTCTAATATTTCAATTGTTTTTTTAGAATCAATGTAAGTTACACTATTATCTTCTTCTATTGTTATAGATTTATATTTTTTATTATTATCATTTGTTTTACCATTTAAAGATTCATATTCATTTTTAAATTTAACTGAATCGGATATGTTTTTACTACTATTACATCCTGTTAAAATCACAATAAAAGTAAGAAGAAAAAGTATCTTACTATACTTTTTCATTCTATTCCTCAATAAAACCATTTGTCTTTAAGAAACTTACTACTTCATCTTTTTCTGTATAACCATTTATTTTGTCAACTGTTTCGCCATCTTCAACAATAAGTGTAAGTGGTGTACCCCAATCATCATTATCTCTTACATAATCGATTGCATCTTTTAAACTATTGTATTGATCTTCTTCTAAAGTATTTATGTTAATGTAATTAAATTCAACACCATATTCACTAGCAACTTCATTAATTACAGGTTTATACATAGAACAATATCCACAAGTAGTTTGGCCTAAAACATAAATCGCTTTTTCGCCACTTTCAAGTTTACTCATAAATGTGTCATAATCTACAAAATTAAGACTAGTTAATTCACTATCATCTACAGTAGTATTTCCTTCTTCTTTTTTAGTTGTATCTTTTGTAACTAAACTTAAAACTATTAATAAAGCAATAAGTCCTACAACTACGCATAAAGTTATTAAACCACGTTTTTTCTCGTTCATTATTGCATCCTCCTTATAACTTACATATTAAGTATATATTTTTTTTTAAGTTCAGTCAATATTTTTCACATATTTTTCATATAATTAATTTATACTTTTACTATATTTTTTAAACGTTTTATTACTTTTTTCTCAATTCTTGAAATGTATGATTGACTAATACCAAGTTTAGACGCAATATCTTTTTGAGTCATTTCTTTTTTTCCAAATAATCCATATCTTAAAACCATTATTTCTTTATCTCTGCCATTTAGTTTTGATATTTCTTGATATAGTAGTTTTTTTTCGGTTTTGTTTTCAATTCCTTTAGTTACAATATCATCTTCTGTACCAAGAATATCTTCTAAATGTAATTCATTACCTTCAGCATCAAATGATAAACTATCTTCAAAACTTACTTCGCTTCTTCTTTTTTTATTTTTTCTTAGAAACATTAATATTTCGTTATCAATACAACGCGATGCGTATGTAGCAAGTTTTATATTTTTATCTAATTTATAAGTGTTTATTCCCTTAATTAATCCAATTGATCCAATGCTTACTAAATCCTCTAAATCTACATTTGTGTTTTCATATTTTTTTGCTAAAAAAACAACTAATCTTAAATTATGTTCAATTAGTTTATCACGAGCTTTAATATCACCTTCCATTGATTTTTTAACGTAATATATTTCTTCTTCTTTAGATAATGGTTCTGGTAATTTATCCGCACTTCCTACAAAAAAAATAGATTTACATTCTCTAAATATCTTTTTTATAAAATTTATTAATTTCATTTTATCCCTCCAATATATTTTCTTGTAATATGCAATTAATTCCATCAAATTCTATTTTTTTATTAATTAATCCAACTAAAAAATTATATCTAGTTCCTATTCCTTCAATATATATTTTATCTGCTTTTATACATTTCATCACTCCCTCTTTGTCTATTGTTTTATATGGTACAAGTAAATAGTGATCAAATGAAGTATTAAAAACACTATTTAAAACTAATATAACAGGTCTGTTTTTATATGGATCTTTTAATTTGTTCCCTGTATCTAAATATGCGGTTAATTTATAAATATTATTGTTAATATATAATACTGCATTATAATAATGATTATAATTATTTTTAAGTCTATTTAGTTTCTTAATATAAATATATATTATAATTTGACTAAATATAACAAGTATTATTAAATTAATACTAAAACCATTATTTACAAATATTAATCCGTTATTTTTTAATGAAAATTGATCATTTACTAGGTATAATCCTCCACCAAGCACAATACTTGATAAATAAAGATATAATAAATTATTTAATGTGTATTTAATATTTTTAAATTTAAAGGTTGTAATACACATAATCACACTAATAAATATTTTATAAATAAATAATTCTAAAGATGAAATATTAACAAATAAAAATAATGTACTTAAACTTCCTATGAAAGCACCAATTATAAGCGATAGTATTTTTGCTTTTCTTTTTAAAATTAACGATACACATAACAATAGTATAAAATCAAATGAAAAATTCAAAAATAAAATTAGATCCACATAAATTTTCATTTTAATCACCTATTAAAGTATAAAAAAACAACACTAATAATTGTGTCGTTTTATATTATTATTCATAAACTTCTACAGTAAGTATATATGTAGCTTCATTACCACTTGTATCTATTGCTTTATAAGTAATAGTATTTGTACCAACAATTTGTGTATCGACAGTACCAGTTGCTACAGCCTCAATTTTTTCACCACTATTATCGGTAACAACTGCATCAGGTATTGTAAATCTATCTCCTACTTTTACTGTAATTCTATTATTTTCTGAATTAGGTATTTCGATATTTGGAGCTGTTGTATCATTTATTATAATTTTTATTTTATCTTTAGCAGATAAATTATTACTTGGATCAGTAACAGTATATGTTAATAAATATCTAGCATTTAATATACTAGTATCTACATTACTTACTACTTTGCCACCTTTTGTTATTACAGGATTACTTATTTCAAGTGATTCACCTTCATATGTTTTAGCACTTACTTTAAAATTTATACTATTTAAATCAAAAGAACTATTTACTTCTATCTTTATAGTTTTTTCATTAATAGTAATTGTAGGCGCATGCCCTTCATTTAATTCTTCACAAGTTGAATCACTGTATGTATATTTAAATTTATTGTTTTTGTATTTAACAGTGACACAGCCATTCATTATTTGGCTTTCATCTCTTGGATCTTTTATTTCAACTTTAGATCCTTCACCTTTATTTTCCAAATATCCATTTTTTATTAACGTTTCAACTGATAAATAATTATTAAGTGTTTTACTTATTTTAGTTTCATCATCAACGTTTTCTAATACGTATTTTTTAGCTGCATCTATAATTAAATTAACTTGAGTATCATATAATTTGTTTTTTGAATTTTTAATTATTGATGTAACTACTGGTATTGTAATTAAAGAAATAAACCCAATAGTAATTAAAACACCTAACAATTCAACTAAAGTAAAACCCTTTTTCATATTCCACCTCTATCATTCAATATATCATGTTAAATGTAAAAAATCAAGAAAAAACTTTGGAATAAATCCAAAGTTAAAAACCTCTTTTTCTTAAGAATGATGGAATATCTCCTTCATCATCTATATCATCTACTACTGTTTGTTCAACACTTCTTTCGTATGAATGATATAATGGTTCAGTTTCATCTTCAAATCCTGTTGCAATAACTGTAACGATAATTTCATCATTTAAATTTTCATTTATTACTGCACCAAAAATTGTATTAATATCAGTATTTGCAGAAGTACGTATAACTTCAGCAGCTTCTTCTACTTCAAAAAGTGTTAAGTTAGATCCACCTGTAACATTAATAATTGCATCAGTTGCTCCACTAATACTAGTTTCAAGAAGTGGACTAGATACAGCTTGACGAGCAGCTTCCTTAGCTCTATCTTCTCCTACACCTATACCTATACCTATAAGAGCATTACCTCTATTTTCCATTACTGCTTTAACATCGGCAAAATCTAGATTGATTAAACCTGCTACAGCAATTAAATCAGATATAGATTGAACACCACGTCTAAGAACATTATCAACTTCTTTAAATGAATCTAATAATGGTGTTGATTTATCTATAATTTCTCTTAATCTATCATTTGGGATAACAATTAAAGTATCAACATATTTTTTTAATTCTTCTAATCCTGAAATTGCTTTATCCATTCTTTTCTTTCCTTCAAACGAGAAAGGTTTAGTAACAATACCAACAGTTAGTGCTCCCATAGATTTACAAATATCTGCAATAACAGGGGCAGCACCTGTACCAGTTCCACCACCCATACCACAAGTGATGAAAACCATATCTGCTCCATCTAATGCAGCTTGTAGTTCTTCTTTAGATTCAAGTGCAGCATTTTTACCTACTTCAGGATCTGCACCTGCACCTAGACCATTAGTAAGTTCTACTCCTATTTGAATTTTTATAGGCGCTAGTGAAGTATTTAATACTTGTAAATCAGTATTAGCTACAATAAACTCTACTCCTTTTACACCAGATTCAATCATACGGTTAACAGCATTACAGCCTCCGCCACCAACACCAATTACTTTAATTTTTGCTAATTGATCCATTTCTATTCCAAACATATATATCCTCCCTTATCACTCAAAAAAGTACCCAAATACTTTACTTAGCATTGATTCGTTTGTAACTCCAATATTTCTTTTTGGTGAAGATAAATCTTCAACATCTTCTTTATCCATCATCGTGTAATTTTTACCTTGCAATTTTAATTTATTTATAAAATAAACTATATTACCTAAAGCAGATGAATATTTGTTATTTCTAACTCCAACTATTTTCATATTGCCAACTGAGGAAATATTACCAAATACTTCACGCGAAATTTGTTGAAAATCAGATAAATTACTTGTACCTCCAGTAATTATTACATAATCAACATCACGTCTTGATAAAGATAAAATTTCTCTTTTAGATAATTCTAAAATTTCCTCAACTCTCGACATAACTACTTCAGAAATTTCAAATTGATTTACTTTTATTTTTTCTCCATAAAGTGTATTTACTTCATAAAAATCATTTACGCTAGCACTGTTTTTATGAGCTAATGCGAAATTTTCTTTTAATTTAATAGAATCTTCATCACTAACTTTATAAATATATGAAATGTCATTTTCAATATTCTTTCCACCGTATTGTATAATTGAATTTTTCACAATTACGCCTTTATTATACAATGAAATATTAGTGATTTCATGACCTATATTTACTATAGCACCAATTTGTTCATCCATTTTCTTTCTTTTAAACGCATAAATATCCCCTATGCCTCCAAGTGCTATATCAACAACTTCTATACCCAAGTTGTTAAGTAAACTAGCAACTGAATAAACATTTTTTCTTGGCGTTGTAACCATAACTGCTCTAGCACTTAATTTAAGACCAGTCATACCTTTTGGATCACGTACAATATTTTCATCAACCATAAAGTCAATTGGAATAATTGTAATCATTTCTTCATTTGACATCATTTTGTTTTTTGAAGCATTTTGTAAAACTTGTACAACTTCATTACCTTGTATAGTTTCACCATGACCTAAAGATAAATCAATTTTGCCTTTAATCATTGTAAAATTAGCCATATAACTTGGAACTGATGCTATTGCTTTTGTTATTTTTACCCCTAGCATTTGTTCTACTTCGTTTATAGCTTTTTTTAATGATTCTAAAGCTTTATCAACATTAGTTATAAGTCCCTTTTTAATTCCATCAGATTTAATAGAAGAAGCAGCAAGCAAACTAAGTTTATTTTTGAATAATTCACATACAACTATTTTTATTGTATCAGAACCAATATCAACACTAGTATAGATATGCTTCACATTTATCATCTCCTACAATCTAACAATCATTATACTATATTTTTTATAAAATGTAAAAGAAAAATAAAAAAAACTATAAAAAATCGTAATTTTTATAGTTATATTTTATAAAAAACAATTTATTTGTGTTTTTTTAAATGATAAAATTTAGAAACAATTTTTGAGAATTCATACAATATCAAATCACTTTTATTAATTGCATAACTTTTAAAAATTGCTTTACCACCTATAGTTAAAGATGATATTATACCAGTTATTAATAATGTAGTAAAAATTAAAGGCAAATCAAATTTATTAGAAATCGAAGAAGAGATGATTACTCCTGCGGTACCTGATACTATGCCACTTACATCACCAACTACATCATTACAAAAAGTTGATACTTTAGATGCATTTTTTTTAAAAAGTACTGCAATATCTGCACCTTTTACTTTTCTAGAATTCATAGAATGAAATACTTTTTCATTTGCAGATGCTACACTCATACCTACCATATCAAATATTATTCCTATTGCTATAAACAAAATTAATATAAGTATACCAACAATTATTGGAACATTTGGAATTAATGATTCAGATGATGCTGAAAAAAATACTGAAATCATAAAAGAAATTACGCTTATTTTTAAAATCCATCTGTAATCATTTACCTTTTTATCAATTTTTTCATGTTTTTGAATTTGTTTTCTTAAATTTACTATTTCTTTATCTCTCATTTTAACCTCAAAAAAATAATGGCAATTTTTATAATTAACTTTACGCCTTAGGTCAAGTAGGATTTCCCTAGTTTTTACTTACCGTTACCAGTATAGCGGTTCCCCTTTAAAAAAACCAATATATTGTTACCAAATATATGACTTGATTGCCACTTAGTGCGCACTGCAATCTTATAAAAATATACACTCTAGAGGATTTCCCCAACAACTAACTATCATTAATTCTTTTTTGCAAATAATGTTTCAAATCGCAATTTCAATAAAATGTAGCTATCATTTTATCAAATAGATCGATTATCCCCAAATACTCACTCAAGACAAGCTACGCTACTCATAACTTGCGCCACAAAGTAGGTTTAATCCTATTTCGTAAAAAGTCCATCAACTTAAAAGTGTATAGGCTTATCACAATAATAGGTCTCCGAAAATGGTGGGTCAGTTACGTATGCCATTACGGCCGCCCAACATTTAATCCTTTCAGCACCCACCCCCAACTGGGCGTAAGAAGCAAGCACCAAAAGTTTCACAGGTGTGCTCTTTAACGGATTTTTAGCCCCGTCTTCCTGATAATTGAATTGACTAGAATAATGCGCCATTCTGTAAAGATAATACCATAATATTATATTCTAGTCAAATTAAAATAAAGCAAAAAATTGCTTTATTTTGACATAATATCTGCTATTAAATTACTGATTTCAGTTGGATTTTCAACATTTAATCCTTCTATTAAACGCGCCAAATTATAAAGTGCTTTAGTATAATTTTTAAGTTCATCTAAATTATCCTTAAATAATGATTTTAATTTATGTGCAATTGGATGATCTTTATTAATTTCTAACGAAACTTCTGCATTAATTTTTTGATCAGTTGGCATAGCATTTATAACTTTTTGCATTTCAATAGAAACATCTCCAATTGATTTTAAACATACTGGATGATTTTTTAATTTATTTGTAAATTTAACTTCTTTTATATTAATTACATCCTTCATATAATTTAACATTTCTTTATTATCTTCATTTAATTTAGTTAAACTTTCTTTTTCAGAATCTGTATCTAAATCAAGAGATTCACTACTTACATTTATAAATTTCTTCCCTTCAAATTCACCTAATGCATTAATACAGAATTCATCAACTGGATCTGTTAAATAAAGTATTTCATAATCCTTAGATTTTACTTGTTCTGTTTGTGGTAAATTATCAATTGTTTCAAATGTTGATCCACTAGCATAATAAATGTTTTCTTGTTTTTCAACCATATTAGAAACATATTCTTTTAATGAAATTAAATCCTTTTTCTTTGATGAAGTAAACATTAATAAATCTTTTAATTTATCCTTATCCATACCATAATTACTATAAACACCAAATTTAAGTTGAGTACCAAATGCTTTAAAGAATTTCTTATAATCTTCCACATTTTTATCCATCATATCAAGTAATTCTTTTTTTATTTTAGATTCAATATTTTTGGCAATTATTTTTAAACTGTGTGTTTTTTGTAACATTTCACGAGAGATATTTAAAGATAAATCCTCTGTATCTACTATACCTTTTACGAAACTAAAATAATCAGGTAATAACTCAGGACATTTATCCATAATTAATACTCCACTAGCGTATAAACTAAGTCCTTTTTCATAATCTTTTGTATAAAAATCAAAAGGTGCATGTGATGGAATAAATAATAATGAATTATAACTACACATTCCTTCAACCTTAGAACGTATTACTTTTAAAGGTTTTTCATAATCATAAAACTTGTCTATATAAAAATTATCAAGTTCATCTTCTTTTAAATCTTTCTTTTCTTTTTTCCATATTGGAATCATACTGTTTAATGTTTCAATTTCTTTATATTCTTCATATTCATCTTTAGAATTTTCTTTTAATTTTGATTTTGTTACTTCCATTTTAATTGGATATCTAATATAGTCAGAATATTTTTTAATTAGATTTTTTATTTCATATTCATCCAAATATTTAGAATAGTTTTCTTCCTCAGTATCTTCTTTAATATAAAGTGTTATTTCAGTACCATTAGATTCCTTTTTGCCTTTTTTAATACTATAACCATCCAAATCAGATTCCCATACATGTGCTTCATCTGATTCTACACTTTTACTTGTAACAACTATTTTATTACTAACCATAAAAGCTGAATAAAAACCAACACCAAATTGACCAATTACATCAATATTTTTTTCTTTTACTTCTTTCTCATTCATTTGTTTAAAAGCAAGAGTTCCACTTTTAGCAATTGTTCCTAAATTGTTTTCTAATTCAACATCAGTCATTCCTATACCATTATCTGATATTTTGATAATTCTTTTTTCTTTATCAACATCTAAATTAATTTCTAAATCTTCTTTATTAACCTTTAATTTTTTGTCAGTTAATGAATTATAATATAATTTATCAAGAGCATCACTAGCATTACTAATTAATTCTCTTAAAAATATATCCTTATTTGTATAAATTGCATTAACCATTAAATCTAAAAGTCTTTTTGATTCAGATTTAAATTCTTTTTTCATATTATCATCTCCAATAATATTTATATCACTATCTTTAGCACTTGTCAAGATTGAGTGCTAGAAAGTTTGAATTATTTTAAAGTTAAAAATTGCACAAAATTGTATCTTTTTAAAAATGATATTTTTATGATATTTATTATTAAATTTTAGAAAAAAGTTACTTATTTTGTAATTTTTTATTGTTATTAAGTAATAATGATAATAAAAAAACACTCAATCTCATAGATTAAGTGCCTACCACGGTAAGTACTCAACTAGCCAAAGTTAAGTATTCCCTTTTTTAATTTATGCAAGTTTCCTTGACATATTCATAATAAAATAAAAACGACTTTTTGAAGTGAACCCCAAATAGTTCACAACAAAAAAAGACGTTTTTAAAAGAAGTAGAATTTTTCTACTTCTTATTTTTTGACTTTAATCTATCTGTGTTGTAAAATAATATCCATTCTTCTACAAGTTTTTGGTATTCTTGT
>JAFUCZ010000013.1 GCA_017459425.1 Bacilli bacterium | reverse complement strand
TTGATTAGACATATAGATTACCTTCTTTCAATGTTTATTCGCACTTATATTGTATCAAGGATAAATCTATATGTCTTTTAATTATGAAAAAAAGTGCATATAATGTTTACACATCACACACACTAAAAATTATACAACCAAGAAAGTTAAAGGACTTTCTTTTTTTTTAATTATAGTTTATAATTATAGTGGTGTTAAATATGAAAAAAGTATTATTTATATCGAGTACAGGTGGACATTTATCTGAATTGATGCAATTAAAAAGACTATTTAAATATTATAACTATTATATAATTACAGAAAAAACAGATTCTAATATGTATTTAAAGGATAAATATAAAAATAGGGTATCATATTTAGTGTATGGTACTAAAGATTTCCCATTTAGCTACATATTTAAATTTACATATAATTGTTTTAAGAGTATATTTTTATATTTTAAAATTAGACCAAAAGTAATTATTACAACTGGTACTCACACTGCTGTTCCAATTTGTTTTATAGGCAAATTATTTAGGAGTAAGATAATTTATATAGAAACTTTTGCAAATATGAGTACCAAAACAATTAGTGGGAAGCTTATTTATCCTATAGCAGATCTATTTGTTGTACAATGGGAAAGCATGTTAAAACTTTATCCTAAAGCTGTTTATGGAGGTTGGATTTTTTAATGATTTTAGTTACGCTGGGAACTCAAGATAAGAGTTTTGATAGACTTTTAAAACAAATTGATAAATTGATAGATGATAAAGTGATTAAAGATAAAGTTATTGTTCAAGCAGGTTTGACAAAATATAAAAGTAATAACATGGAAATATTTTCTTTAGTTACACCTAAAGAATTGGATAGTTTAATTAGTAATTGTGATTTATTGATTACTCATGGTGGTGTTGGGTCTATATTGACAGGACTAAAACATGGGAAAAAGATTATTGCTGTTCCTCGATTGAGCAAATATGGTGAACATAATAACGATCATCAATTACAATTAGTTGATAAATTTTCAAAAGAAGGATACATAATACCATGTTATGAAATGAATAAATTATCAAGTTGCATAGAATCATCTCAAAATTTTAGTGTAAAAAAATATAAAAGTAATAATTATAATTTTACAAAACTTATAAAAGGATATATTGATAGTATTTAGAAAGAAGGTTATTATGAAAAAAAACAAATTGATATTAGGTGTTTTATTTAGTTTGTTACTTATTATAAGTACATTGTTATTTACTTTAAAACTATCAAATATTTTACCTAATAAATATTTGATTCCTATTGTAATAACAGAATGTATTATTGAATTTTTATTAGTATTTTTTATGTTTTACAAGAAATCGAAACTAGGTGTTAGAGTTTTTTTATACATAATTAGTTTTATTATAACTATTATATCTATCTTAGGTATTAAATATTTTGACAAAACTACTAGTTTTATAAATAAAATTCAATCAAAAAAATATGAATTAGAGCATTATTATGTATTAGTATTAAAAAATAGTAATTATAATTCAATAAAAGATTTAGATGGTAAAATAATTGGATATAATAATAATTCATTAACGGGAGTTGAACAAGCGGTAGATTTTGTTAAAGGGAAAATTGATTTTATAATGGAAAAATATGATGATATTTCTTTAGTGAAAAAAGATTTATTAGAATCAAGCATTGATGCAATGATAGTAGAAGGATCAATGAGAAGTACATTGGAAGAAATGGATGAAGAATTTGGTAAAAATACAAAATCGATATTTGATTTTGAAATAAAAAAAGAAAAAGATTATGAGCTTAAGTCAATTGATATTACGAATGAACCATTTAATGTATTTATAAGTGGCATTGATACTGATGGTCCAATTGAAACTGTATCTAGAAGTGATGTAAATATAATTATGAGTATTAATCCTGTAACTCATAAAGTATTACTTATACATATTCCTAGAGATTATTATGTACAACTTCATGGTACAACTGGTTTAAAAGATAAACTGACACACGCTGGATATTATGGTATTAATTCATCAATTAATACTGTACAAGATTTTATGGGTATAAAATTAAACTATTATATAAAAGTTAATTTTACAACTTTTACTGAAGTAATTGATTTACTTGGTGGAGTGGATGTATATTCCGATATATCTTTTAGAGCATATACAGATAAAACTTGCTATTTCACAAGTGGAATGAACCACATGGATAGTAAGCATGCACTTGCATTTGCTCGTGAAAGAAAGTCATATTCTTCTGGTGATAGACATAGAGGAGAAAATCAAATGGCTGTTATTGAAGCAGTACTTAAGAAAATGGCTAGTCGTGAAATGTTACTTAATTATGATTCCATTTTAAGTTCATTAAGTGGAAGTTTTGTTACAAATATCGAATCCAAAGATGTGTATAAATTAGTAAAATTACAATTAAAGGATATGCCTGAATGGAATATTGAATCAATAAGTGTAAATGGAAGTGATGGATATGATGTTACGTATAGTTATCCAACACAACCAAATTATGTAATGATACCAGATCAAAGTACAATAGATGAAGCTATAAGTAAAATAAATAATTTATTTGATAAAAATTAGAAAGAAGGTATTTATGAAAATTTTAGTAACAGGTGGAGCAGGATTTATAGGAAGTCACACAGTAGTTGAATTATTAGACTCTGGGTATGAAGTAGTGATAATAGATAATTTTTCTAATTCTAGTCCTAAAGTATTAGACTCTATAAAAGAAATAACAAATAAAGATTTTAAATTTTATGAAGGAGATGTTTGTGATAAACAATTACTTAATAAAATTTTTGATGAAAATGATATTAATTCTGTAATTCACTTTGCAGGTTTTAAAGCAGTTGGTGAATCAGTTAAAAAACCACTTATGTATTATAGAAACAACATAGATTCAACTTTATCATTACTAGAAGTTATGGGGGAACATAACGTTAAAAAACTTGTATTTTCAAGTAGTGCGACAGTATATGGAAAACCAAAAGAATTGCCTATAAAAGAAGATGCATCACTATCTACAACAAATCCATATGGAAGTACTAAATTAATGATTGAAGGTATATTAAAAGATTTATATATATCAGATAATTCTTGGAGTATAGCAGTACTTAGATATTTTAATCCAATAGGTGCTCATCCAACTGGTTTAATTGGAGAAAATCCTAAAGATATACCAAATAATTTAATGCCATATATAGTAAAAGTAGCTAACAAAGAACTAAAAGAATTAAGTGTTTTTGGTAATGATTATGATACACATGATGGTACAGGAGTTAGAGATTATATACATGTAGTAGATTTATCTAGAGGTCATATAAAAGCAATTGAAAAAGTTAATAAAGATACTGGTATAAATTATTATAATTTAGGTACTGGGACTGGATATAGTGTATTAGATATTGTAGAAACATTTAAAAGAGTAAATAATATAGATGTACCTTATAAAATCGTAGATAGAAGACCTGGAGATATTGATGCATGTTTTGCTGATCCAACAAAAGCATTAAATGAACTTGGTTTTAAAGCTACTCATACACTTGATGAAATGTGTAAGGATGCATATAATTATGTATTAAAAAATAAATAGCTTTATTGCTATTTATTTTATTATATATTATAATTAAACAGAAGGTGTAAGTATGAAAAAAATATTATCAATAATAGTGCCTTGTTTTAACGAAGAAGAAGCATTACCTTATTTTTACGATGAAATAAAAAAAGTTACAAATAAAATGAAATATGTTAATTTTGAATATATATTTGTTGATGATGGATCTAGTGATAATACATTAAATGTGTTAAAAGAATATTCAAAAAAAGATAAAAAAATTAAATATATAACATTTTCAAGAAATTTTGGAAAAGAAGCAGCAATGCTTGCAGGTCTTGAATATTCAAAAGGAGATTTTGTTGCTATAATGGACGCTGATTTACAAGATCCTCCAAGCTTATTACCAAGAATGTATGATATTTTAATCAACGAAGAATACGATTCTGTTGCAACACGTAGAGTAAATAGAATAGGTGAACCTCCGATTAGAAGTTTTTTTGCTCGAAAATTTTATAAATTAATAAATAAAATTTCAAAAGTTGAAATGGTTGATGGAGCACGTGATTATAGATTAATGAAAAGAGTAGTTGTAGATTCTATTTTATCTGTAAAAGAATATAATAGATATTCTAAAGGATTATTTGGCTTTGTTGGTTTTAAAACTAAATGGATTGAATTTGAAAATATAAAACGTGTTGCAGGGGCTACAAAATGGTCATTTTGGAAACTGCTTATATATGCTATAGAAGGAATTACAGCTTATTCTACATTACCACTTGCTATATCAGCGGTTATCGGTGTATTACTATGTTTTATCTCATTTTTAGCCATTATTTATATTATTATTAAAACACTTATATTTGGTGATCCAGCTTTAGGTTGGCCTTCACTAGCATGTATAATTTTATTTGTTAGTGGTATTCAATTATTTTGTATAGGAATATTAGGTCAATATCTTGCAAAAACTTATTTAGAAACTAAAAATAGACCTATATATATTTGTAAAGAAACAAATATTAAAAAATTAAAAAAATATTAATTTTCTTATTTTGCAAAATTTATAAGACAGTTAGATAAAATTTTGTATACAGATTTAGTTAATCTGTATTTTTTTACTTGTAAATCAGTAAAATTAGTGATTTGACTGGAAATATTATAGTGATAGAATGTCCTTGAAAGGAGGCATTATGCTTAAATTAAGATTTAAAGAAACAAAATTATTAACTGATTTAAATGTATCAAAGGAATATGTAGTTAAACCAAAGAAATTAAGAGGAAATGATAAAATACCAATAACGGTAGATGATATGTTTAGAACAATTTTCCAAAATCAAAAAAGAATTAAGTATTCGTGTAAATTGATTAGTTATTATATCATTATCACTTATGAAAAATTGCTAAAGAAATTAAAATTCAGTAAAAATCATCCAGGTAAGAATAATAATGATGATATCAATCAAAGATGTGATTATATTGCTTCTATAGATGATACTAATATATGTATAGAAATGAATAATAACTCTACACCAGAAATTATGGAAAGAAATATAGATTATATAGTAAAACAATATTCTGAAAATGTAGTAAAAATTGGTAAAGAGTATAAGTATAATCAAGTAATTCTATTTAATCTAAATAATTTTTCATATGTAGGGAATGATGAAACAGAAGAATATTTTACATTAAATAACGGTAACCTGATGTTGACAGATAAAATTATAATTATTAACATTTATATTCCTAACATTTTAAAAAAGTTGTATAATGAAGGAGAGGAAAGTTTGTCTGAAAGAGAAAAATACATAGTTGGTTTAACTTTACAAGATTCAGATCAAGCTCTAGAACTCGGAAAGGAAATAGATATTATGGAAGAATATGTTAATGAAGCAATTTCAGTATCTCACCATGAAGGTTTAAGAGAATCTTATGATAAACAACTAGCTTTACTAGAGGAGACAAAACGAGATGGATATAACGAAGGGTATGAAGAAGCAATGAAGCTAACAAGAAAACAACAAGAAACACTTGAAGAGGCAAAACGAGATGGGTATAATGAAGGATATGAAGAAGCAATGAAGTTAACAAGAAAACAACAAGAAACACTTGAAGAGGCAAAACGAGATGGATATAATGAAGGATATGAAAATGCAACGAAAGATAATAATTTTAAAATAGCTAAAAATTTATTATCTCAAAATGTTGATATTGATATTATTATTAAAGCAACGGGTTTAACTAAAGAAGAAATAAATCGTATAGATATTAATTAAATATTTTGTTTCTAAAAGAACTTTATAAGTTCTTTTTATTTGTATTTTAATCTTTTTATATTAAAAAATTAAAATTTATGATACAATATGTGCGGATGTGAGAAAATGAAAAAATTATTAATGCCTAGTTCAATTGAACAAATAAATAGAACATTTGAATTAACAGATGGATATATACTTAGTTTAAAAAACTTTAGTGTAAATGCACCTTTTTATTTTGAAATGAGTGATATAAAAAAAATAATTAACTCATTAAAAAACAAAAAAATATTTATATCTATCAATAAAAATATACATGAAAACGAATTAGATGAGTTAAAAGAATATTTAAATGAATTATCAAATTTAGATATTGATGGTATTTTATATGCAGATGCATCTATAGTTGAAATTAATTCAAAATTAGAAAAAAAATTAAATTTATTTTGGGCTAATGAACATGTAACTACAAATTATATGACTTGTAATTTTTTATCGAATTTTGATATATGTGGTGTTTTAATATCACCTGAATTATCTTTAAGAGAAATAATAGAAATAAAAAATAATACTAAATTAAACTGTATGGCATATATTTTTGGATATTTACCTATGTTTGTATCTTTTAGACATACAGTTCAAAATTATTATGATTTTAATAATTATAATAATCAAGAAGGTATTCATAAAATATATAAAGAAGATAAGTTTTATCCAATAATTGATAATAAAAATGGTTCAGAAGCATATTCAAACTTTGTATTAAATGGTGTTGATGAATTTAAAAAATTAGATGAAGTTAATTTTGATTATGGCATTTTTAATAGTCTATTAATTGAAGAAGAAAAAATGATTGATGTATTAAAAATATATGATAATGGTAAAAAAGAAGATTTAGAAAAAATAATCGATAATACTGATACAGGTTTTTTCTATAAAGAAACGGTTTATAAGGTGAAGTAATATGAAAAAAATTGAATTACTAGCTCCAGCAGGAGATTTAGAACGATTAAAAATTGCCTTTTTATATGGTGCGGACGCAGTATATTTAGGTGGTAATATATTAGGGTTACGTGCCAATGCAACTAATTTTACACTTGATGAAATAAAAGAAGGCGTAAAACTAGCCCATAAATTAAATAAAAAAGTTTATGTTACTGTTAATGTTGCTTTACATAATAAGGAGTTAAAAACATTAAAAGAATATTTAATTAATTTAGATAAAATTGGAGTGGACGCTATTATTTTTAGTGATTTAACAGTACTTGAATGCGCTAAAAAATATACTAATTTAGCTCTTCATTTATCTACTCAAGCTTCAACTTTAAATCATGAAGCTGCATCATTTTATAAAAAATTAGGTGTTGAAAGAATAGTGCTTGCACGTGAATGTAATAAAGAAGACATAAAAAAAATAGGTGAAAATGTTGATATTGAGAAAGAAGTATTTATTCATGGCGCTATGTGTTCTTCATATAGTGGTAGATGTGTAATGTCTAATTTTCTAACTAATCGAGATTCTAATCGTGGTGGATGTAGTCAGATATGTAGATGGGATTTTGATTTGTATAAAGATTCAAAAAAAATTGAAGGTAAAAAACCATTTACATTTTGTACAAAAGATTTATGCTTAATTGAGTATATTCCAGACTTAATTGATATTGGAGTTGACTCGCTTAAAATAGAAGGCAGAATGCGCTCTGTTTACTATTTAGCGACTGTTATAAGTATTTATAGAAAAGCAATAGATAATTACTATAATAACAAAAAAATAGTAGATGATATAGATATAAAAATACTAAATAGATGTGCAAATAGAGATTCATACCCACAATTTTTTAATGGTGAAAATAATGTTGATTGCGTATATTATAATGGTAGGGTAGAAATATCTAATCAGGATTTTTTAGGTGTTGTAATTGATTATAGTGATGGATTTGTAACTGTTGAACAAAGAAACTATTTTAAACGTGGAGATACAGTTGAATTTTTTGGACCAAATCATGAAATAATAAAACAAAAGATTGATGAAATATTTGATAATGAAGGTAATATAATAGAAGTAGTTAATAAGCCATTACAAATTGTAAAATTTAAGGTGTCTAAAAAATTAGATAAATTTGATTTTATGCGAAAAAATATAGTTGACAAAATATAAAATATGTAGTAATATTTTGTAGACTTATTAAAGTAAGCATAAAAACGAAAGGAAATAATTATAAATTAGGTGATAGAATGAAAAAAGAAGTTTATCTTACAGAATCAGGATTAAATGATTTAAAAAAGGAACTTGATCATTTGAAATTAGAAAGAAGACCAGAGGTAATAGCAGCTTTAAAAGATGCTAGAGCACAAGGTGATTTAAGTGAAAACGCTGAATACGATGCTGCCAGAACTGAGCAAGCAGAAGTAGAAGGAAAAATTAAAGAGTTAGAAGCAATGATTGAAAACGCAATAATCATTACTGAAGTAAGCAATGATAAAGTTTCACTTGGAAATAAAGTAAAGATTAAATACGTAGAAGAAAATGATACTGATGTTTATTCGATAGTTGGAAGTAAAGAAGCAGATCCTTTTTCAAATAAAATTTCAAATGAATCTCCAATCGCACAAGCAATTATGGGTAAAAAACAAGGAGATGTAGTTTCTGTTGATAGTCCAAATGGTAAATATCATGTTGAAATATTAGAAATTTCTTAAGCACTATGTGCTTTTTTTCTTTGTATTTTTAAAAATTTATGATATAATAACTATGTTTTTAAAGGGAGGACATTATGGCAAATAAGAATGAAAAGAAAATTAGTGTAAAAATAGAAGGAAAAGAATGGGAAAAAGCTTTAGATGATGCATTTGTTAAAGCTAACAAAAAAGCTAAAATAGATGGGTTCAGACCAGGTCATGCTCCAAAAGATGTGTTTATAAAAAGATATGGTGTTGAATCACTTTTTATGGATGCTGCTGAAAGTTGTATGCATGAAGCTTATCATAAGATGATGGATGAAAATAAAAATTTAGAAATAGTTGCTCAACCACAAGTTGATTTAAAAAATGTTAGTAAAGAAGAAGTTGAATTTGAATTTATTTTAACACTTAAACCAACTGTAAAATTAGGTAAATATAAAAATTTAAATGTAAAACGTGAAAGTACAAAAGTAACAAAAGAAGAAGTTGATAAAGCTATTAAAGAAATGCAAAATAGATTTGCTGAAAATACTATAAAGAATGGTGCAATTGAAAACGGCGATATAGCTATAATTGATTTTGAAGGATTTAAAGATGGTGTTGCTTTTGATGGTGGTAAAGGTGAAAACTATTCTTTAACTATTGGATCTAATACTTTTATTCCTGGATTTGAAGAACAATTAATTGGTATGAAAAAGGGTGAGGAAAAAGAAATTAAAGTTACTTTCCCAGAAAATTATCACAGTGAAGAATTAAAAGGTCAAGATGCTACATTTAAAGTTAGTGTTAATGAAGTAAAACAAATCGTTATTCCTGAAATTGATGAAGATTTCTTTAAAGATTTAGGAATGGAAGGCATAGATACTAAAGAAAAATTAGAAAACCAAGTTAAAGAAAACATTAAAGCCGAAAAGGAAAGAACTTCTGAAAATAAATATATTGATGCTCTACTTGATAAAGCAATGGAAAATATGGAAGTTGATTTACCACAAGCTATGATAGATGAAGAACTTCATAGAATGCTACATCAATATGAAGATAATTTAAAAATGCAAGGAATTACCTTAGAACAATTCTACCAATATACTAATTCGGATGAAGAATCTCTTAAAGCACAAATGAGTGAGGAAGCAATCAAACGTATAAAATCTCGTTTATTATTAGAAGAAGTAGCTAACCAAGAAAAAATTAAAATAACTAAATCAGAGGCTGATAAAGAAGCAAGTGAGTTAGCTAAAAAATATCAAATGAAAAAAGAAGAATTCTTAAGCGCATTCGGTGGCATTGAAATGGTACAATACGATATGCAAATGAGAAAAGCAATTGAGGTATTAAAAGAAAACAAATAGATCATTTTTGATCTATTTGTTGCACAATTTGGGGGTATTATGAATAACTTAAATTATTATAAAAAAATAATTGCAATTGAAAAAAATGATTTAGTTGAAATGAAAAAATTATGTGATCATTACGTAAATGATTATATGCTTAAGTTTGAATATGCAAAAATGTTAATAAATAATGGATTAAATGATGAGGCAAAAGAAATTTTATATGAACAATTATATACGAAAAATAAAATCTATGCCATGTTTGAACTAGGTAAGCTTGAATTTTATAATAACAATTATGAAAAAGCTAAATTTTATTACAATTCTATTTTAAAAATAAAAGATGATATTTTTACTAAAAAAGAACTTGGAAAAGTAGAAGCTATATCTAAAAATTATGATAAAGCTAGAAAAATATTTGAATCGATTTTAGAAGTTAAAAATGATCCTCAAACTGTTTTAGAATTAGCGAAATTAGAGTTTAAATTAAAAAACTATAGTAAGGCAAGGCGTCTTTTTAAATCATTACTTAAAAGTGTATTAGATCCTACTGTTAAACCATATGCTCTTTTAGAACTTGGTTTATTAGAATTTAATGTTGGTAATACATTAAAAGCAAAAGAATATTTAAAAGAAATTACTGAAGAGAATTTTTTAAATATTACAAATAAATTATTGATGATTTTAGAATATAAAAATAAAAATTATTTGGAAGTTTTTAATCTTTATAATGCAAGAATAAAAGATAATTCAAATACAGAAAATTTAGTTTTACTAGGTTTATCTAAAGAGTTAAATATTTTTTTTGACACTGATTATTCTAAAATTGATTATAAATACACGATGGATCAATTACTTAACTATGACTATAATGATGCTATAAGACATATATACAAGCATCATTGCAATGAAAATAAATTTGATTTTAATAAGAATATAGATATAGAAAAATTATTTTTTGATGTTAGAAATGAATTAAAAAAAGAAAATAAAATTAATTTGATTGTTTTTAATGATGTATATGTTATTCCTAAAAATAATGTAGGTAGTAATGGAGAAAACTATTTAAAAGTGGTAACGTTGCCAAATACAATGGACATTATTACAATGTATCCTACTTATAATAATTTTATCGATGAAGAAGATTATGATAAAAATTTAACGAAAAAAATAAAAGTTTAACTTTTATTTTTTATTACATATTTCATTAATAGATATATTTAGTATTAATTTATATTAGATATACTTCTTGTTAAATGTATAACTATTTTTTGCGTTAATTTTTTAATATTTTGTATGTTTTCTAGAAAATATATAAAAAATCGCGATTTGTTGTAAAAAACAGTGTAAAAAAATCGCGATTTGTTGTATGTCCATGTATTTTTACATGAACTTTTAGCGACTTAGAGCTTCTAAAGTTTTCTAAGCACTAGTCATTATTATTGTATTTACATTTTTTGTTTTTATACATTAGGATAGCCCATTATTTTTAATATATCTTCTATATTAATAGAATGTAATTTTGATTTTAAAATTTTAATTTCCTTATTTATCAATGAAATCATTTCTTTATATTCTTTCTTTTCTAATATTAATTTTAATGTATTAATAAGCATATATAAATTTGTTGTATTATCTTTAGATTTATAATATTTATCTATTATTTTAAAATTTATTGTATATTTATCTCTAAAGCAAAATAGTCTTTCATTGTGTGCACAGATATTTCTTATACTTGTTAGATTTTTAAGAATTTGTTTTAATAATTTATCAGAAATTTTAAAATATTTAGATATATGTTGTCTATCACTTTGTTTTAACAAACCATATAGACTACTAGCTACACCTGCTTGCGTAATATCTAGCATTTTACCTAATGCTTCTTGAGTTAAATTGTTTTTAATTCTAATGTGTTTTATATTTTCTCCTATTTTTTTATGATCAAATCCTTTAATAATATTTCCTTTATCGTTTGTAAGACTTAATACGTAATCTATAGATACATTAAAATAATCAGCAAATTCACTTAATTTTTTTATAGGGATTATATTATTACCAATCTCCCATAGTGAATAAGTACTTCGTTTCTCATTTAATATTTCTGCCATTTCTTTTTGGGATAAATCATTATCTTCACGTATATCTTTTAATCTTTTTAAATTAATCATATTATCACCTATAATTAATTTTCTCATTGTTAACGAATTTATTAGCAAAATGCTATTATGAATTATATAAAACTGCTATTTTGTGTTATAATTGTAAAAAGGATGATAATATGAATGGTAAAATTTTAAAAAAAATTGATGAATTAAATAAGAAATATGTTATTAATGATTATAAAATTAATTTAAAAATTATTTATTTAAAAATTTCATTTTATGAAAATAAATTAAATAGTTTATATAAAAATAAGCCTTATAAATTTCAATTTAATAAATATAAAAAATTTAATAGCGAACTAAATGAATACCATGTAATTTTACACAATTTATATTTAAAAGTAGAAGAAGAATTAGAAAAAATTAACAATGTTTATTAGTTGTATAAAACAATTGTTCGTGTTATAATTGTCGTGGTGGTAAAATGAAACATTATGCATGTATTGATTTAAAAAGTTTTTACGCATCGGTTGAATGTGTTTCAAGAAATCTTGATCCATTAGATACTAATTTAGTAGTTGCTGATATTAAAAGAACCGAAAAGACAATATGTTTAGCAGTATCTCCTTCGTTAAAGCAATATGGAATTAGTGGGCGCGCTAGGCTTTTTGAAGTTGTAAGTAAGGTAAAAGAAATAAATTATGATAGAAAGAAAAAATGTTTAAAATTTAAAGGCAAATCGTTTTCAGATGTTAAGTTAAAAAACGATTCTTCTTTAGAACTAGATTATATTGTTGCAAAGCCTAGAATGTCACTATATATTGAATATAGCACTAAAATTTATAATATTTATTTAAAGTATTTATCTAGTGAAGATATACATGTATATTCAATAGATGAAATATTTTGTGACATTACAAATTATTTAAATTATTATAAGTGTAGTCCAAAAGAATTGATTACTAAAATTTTAAAGGATGTATATGATACTACTGGTATTACTGCAACAGCTGGAATAGGAACCAATTTATATTTAGCTAAAGTAGCGATGGATATTTCAGCAAAACATATAGATGAAGATTCTAATGGTGTTAGGATCGCATATTTAGATGAACTTGAATATAAAAAAACTTTATGGAATCATACACCGCTTACTGATTTTTGGAGAGTAGGTAAAGGTTATTTTAATAAATTAAAAAAATATAATATAAATACTATGGGTGATGTAGCCCGAACTTCTATTAATAATGAAGAATTGCTATTTAAATTATTTGGAGTAAATGCTGAAATTTTAATAGATCATTCGTGGGGTATAGAACCATGTACTATAAAAGATATTAAAAATTATAAGCCTAGAAGTAATTCTATTTCTACTGCTTTAGTCTTACATACTCCTTATAATTATGAAAATACTAAATTAGTTTTAAAAGAAATGTGTGAATCTTTATCTTTAGAACTTAATAAAAAACATTTAATTACAAATAAAATATTTATATCTATAGGATATGACATAGAAAATTTAAATAACATTAAGTTAAGAAAAGAATTTGATGAAGTGAAAGTCGATTATTATGGTAGATATGTACCTAAACCATCTAGTGGTAGAATAAGTTTAGAGTACACATCTAGTATGAAAAATATAGTAAATAGTGCAGTTAAACTATATGAAAGAATAGTTAATAATAAACTTTTAATTAAAAGAATTAATATAGCTTTTGTTAATTTAGTAGATGAATCCAAGCTAAAAGAAAAATTTTATCAATTGGATTTATTTAGTGATCCAAATAGAATTAATGAAAATAATTTACAAGAGCAAAAGGATTTAAAACTACAAAAAATAATGATTAATATTATGGATAAATATGGTAAGAATTCTATACTTAAAGCACATGATTTGTGCAAGTGTTCTACTAAAATAGATAGAAATAATCAAATAGGAGGACACAGTGCATGAATGAAGATATATTGTATTTAAATAGACCAGTTTCTAAGTATCCTAAAATGAATATACAAGATAGAGCTTCTATTTTTTCTCCGTTTGCAGCTTTAACAGGATATGAAGATGCGATTAAAGAAACTGGAAAATTATTAGATAAAAAAGTAGAGCTTGATGAAAATGAAATAGAAATTATTAATTATAAATTACAAAATATTAAAAATAAAGAAATATCTATAAAATATTTTGTTAAAGATAATTTTAAAGAAGGAGGATATTATAAAAACATAACTTGTTTTGTTAAAAAAATAGACAATATTAATAAGATTATTATTTTAAAAAATAATAAAAAAATTAAATTTGATGATATTATTGAAATAGATTAAAAATGCAAAAAACGTAAAAAAATATCATTTTTTTGTATTTAAATACAAAAACTTGAAAAATATAATGATATGTGTTAAGATATGTTTAGTAAAGGAGGAATAATATGTTGCAAAGAACTAATTATTTAGAAATTTTAAAAAGATTTAAGGATAAGGAATTAATAAAAGTTATTACTGGTATAAGAAGATGCGGTAAATCCACTTTATTGGAAATATATAAAGAATATTTGTTAAAAAATGGAGTGTCACAAGACCAAATAATAAGCATTAATTTAGAAGATTTACAGTATAATTTTATTGAAGATTATATGAGTTTATATAATTACATAAATGATTTATTAAATAAGAATAAAAAAAATTATGTTTTTATAGATGAAGTTCAATTAATAGATGATTTTCAAAAAGCTGTTGATAGTTTATATATTAAAAAAAATGTTGATTTATACATAACGGGTTCCAATGCAAAATTATTATCCAGTGAATTATCTACATTGTTATCAGGTAGGTATATAGAAGTAAAAATGTTGCCATTATCATTTAAAGAGTATAAAGAAGTGTATAGTGATTTAAGTAATTTGGAGTTATATCAAAAGTATATATCTTTTGGATCATTCCCATATATTATTAATTTATCTACAGAAGATGATGTAAGTATGTACTTAAGTAGTATATATAATGATATAATAATAAAAGATGTAATGACTAGAAAAAAAATAACAGATGAGTCTATGCTTAAAAGTGTATCAAATTTTATGATAGACAATATAGGAAATTTATTATCAGTAAATAATATAGCAAATACTATGATTAGTGATGGTAGAACAATAAACGTAAGAACTGTTGAAAAATATCTAGAAGGTTTAACAGAATCGTTTTTTATGTATAAAGTAAATAGATATGATATAAAAGGCAAACAATATTTAAAAACAGGTGAAAAATATTATATTTCTGATTTAGGTATTAGATATTTTATTTTAGGTCGCAAAATTGGTGACCAAGGCCATATACTTGAAAATATAGTTTATTTAGAACTAAAAAGAAGAGGGTATGATGTATATATAGGTAAAATTGATAATTATGAAGTTGATTTTGTTGCACTTAATAATGATGGTAGAATGTATATTCAAGTATGCGAAACACTAAAAGATAATAATAATCAAATTTTACAAAGAGAGTTACGATCACTTAGAAAAATAGATGATAATTATACAAAGATAATTTTAACTAATGATATTATTCCTTTATCTAATGAAGAAGGTATAATAGTTAGAAACGTTTTGGATTGGTTGTTAGATGAAAAATAGAGGATTTGAACTTCAGTTCAAATCCTCTATTTTGTTATTACTCTAATATCATAATCAATTTGTTTCATATCATCAATTCTATATATTCTATTATTATCTTTATTTTTAAATAAAATTTCATAATTACATGCATCTGCTATTTGTTTTGCAGTTTCTAAAGTAACTGCTCTACATTCTGATTCATAATGAGCAAGTGTTGAATTAGCGACACCTATAATATCTGCTACTTCGCTTTGCTTAAGTCGTTTTGATAATCTCATAAACCTTAAAATTTTTCCGTACATATCGTTATCTCCTTGCATACATTTTGTCAAATATTGGTAAAAAAATCTATAAATTGTTCAAAAAAGAAAAATAATTGTTCATTTTGTAAATTTTCGTGTTATAATGTATTTAGGGTAGAAGATAATACCTGATAAAGGAGTGGATGTATTTAAAAAAAGAATAATTCACACATTTCTGTTAAAAATAATAATTAGAAAATGAAAGGAGAAAATATGACAGAAAGAAACAAAAACATCCTACTAGGAGTACTTGTAGTAGGAATAGTATCAATGACAGTAGTCTTTGCAGCACTATCCCAAAACTTAAATATTAATGGGCGTGCAAAAGTACAAAATTTAGATAGTAGTTGGAA
>JAFUCZ010000012.1 GCA_017459425.1 Bacilli bacterium | reverse complement strand
TAGATTAAATTTTATCATATTATTCCTTTTTTTTCAATTTTTATCTTCTAAAACATAGAAAAATTCCCATAAAATGGGAACTTAACTATTAAAACTATTTTTTTATTTTATCGCGACTTTAACTTTTAATTTAACGTAATACTAAAAATCTATCATGAAATGAATTATCATAATATACCTTTAAATTATTGTATTGATTATTATATTTATCTAAATCTATACTCTTTAATTTAGTGTTATTGCTAGTTATTAATATAACTTGCATATCTATTTTACTAATCATATCAAGAATTACTTTGTCTGCATAGCTATCTATTATAATTAATTCTATTTTAGCTGCTTTCATTATATCTATTAACTTAGAATATGAATCAAATACTTGTCCATTAAAATATAAATATTCTTTCTTATCTTTAGTTTTAAATTTATTGAATGTATCTTGTAAAAAATTAATGTCATTAGTATTTTGTATCGTTAATTTTTTTATTTCTTCTAAATCTTTAAACATTAACATATTGTTATTTATAAAATGTCTCATTCTTACAAAAGCATCCATTATGTCAACGCTTACTTGTTCTGCAACTTCTGTTCTTATAACTGTTGCAAGCATTGCAACACCTTGTTCAGTAAAAGCGAATGGAAGATATTTACTATATTTTCCTTGCTGTAATTCTAAGGTCCCAATTTGGGACCTTAGAATTTGATAATATTCTTCGTCAGTTAACCTAAACATAAATCTTTCTGGAAAACGATTTAAATGTCTTTTAACAGCTTGATTAATTGTTTTTGTACCATTTTTACATTTGTAAATTTTTGCAAGGTCACTATCTAACATTATTTGTTTACCTCTTATTTCATATATTTTATCTTCGATTTTTTCATTAGTTTTTTCTAACACAATTGCTCCTTTCTGAATTAGCCAGACGCGTCTGACCATTTTTTTATTAATTTTTTATATCATTTATAATTCCTTTTTTATAATACATATCTCTACTTATATAATTCCACAAAACTTTTGTATTTCCTTTTTTATCAAAAAAATAGGCTCATCACCTATTAATATCTATTTTATCAATAACTTCTTCATATATAGTATAAAGAGTAAATGAATTATTTTCATAAATACAATAACTACATTCACTACCTTTTCTTGGTAGTGAAATAGAGCCAACACATATGAATATAGTATTATCTTTTTTCTTTATATAAGGTACATGTTCATGACCATATATTACTACACCATTTTCTTGTTTAATATATTTATGTCCGTGCATACAATAAACATCTATACCATCTAAATTAAATAAAAATTTTTCAACCATATTAAAGTCTGAATTACTATCACAATTACCTTTTATACATATTAATCTTTCATTAAAACTGTTTAAAAATCTATCAACTTTTATAATATCTACATTGCCATTAAAAGATGTATCATAAAATAAATCTCCTAAACATATTACTTTATCAAAATGTTTTTCATTATCTAACTTTTTTAAATAATCTAAATTATCAACTATTCCATGAATATCAGAAAAAAACAATATCTTCATATAATCACCGATATAATTATAATCTAATAAAGAAAAAAAGAGAAGTACTCTCTTATAATTTCTTAACTGGTACAATACCAAGTATTCTCATACCATTTTCTAAAACTGTTTTAATACATTTTATTAATTCTATACGAGAATTCTTAAGAATTTCATTTTCTTCTTTTAATATCGATACATTTTCATAATACTTAGAAAATAACATAGACAATTCATGTAAATAATTAGTTATAACTACTGATTCTTTTGTATTAAATGATAAATCGATAGTTTCTTTGAAATCATATAATTTTTTAATTAATTCTTCTTCTATTTCCTCATTAAATTTCAAATCATTTATATCTATACTAGAATCACATTTATCTAAAATTGAATTAATTCTTGCATAATTATAAATTAAGTATATTGCTGAATCACCTTGAAAATTAGTAGCATCCTCTAAATTAAAATTTACAATACGCTTTCTATTTATATTTAACATATTATATTTAATACAACTTGCAGCAAGAGATTCTATTTTTTCACTTTCTAAATTAGAATTTCTTTCATTAAGTTTTGAAGTTAATTTATTTTTAGTTTCATCAATAAAATCTTCTAAAAGTACTACCTTACCTTCACGTGTAGCCATCTTATTACCATTTAATAGAACAAATGAATAAGAAACTAATTGTGGTGATTTATAACCTAAAATATCAAGTACAGCACTTATTTGTTTCATATATACTTCTTGATCTTCACCAAGTACAATAAAATTATTATCACTATTTTTTTCAATTTTATAAATCGTATAAGCAATATCACGAAGTGGATATAAAGATGTTTTATCCTCACGAGTTAAAACTAATACTGGTGATTTAGTTGGTATATCATATCCTGTTAAATCAACATAAAGTCTTCCATTAGAATCAGATTTAAGTTTACCTACTTTATCTAACTTATCAAGTATTTCACTTGTTTTATTACTAAATACAAAATCGGATTCACGAGTAAATACATCCCAACTAATACCCATTTTTTTAAATATTTTTTGTTGCCCTTTAGCGCATATATCAGTTAAATCTCTAAATTTTTCTCTAACTTCTTCATTACCATTTTCTAGTTCATTTAAATAATAGAAAACTTCTTTTTCAACTTCAGGATCATTTTTACTTTCTTCATTTATTCTTACATACAAATCAAGTATATCATCAAACGATATTTTTTTAATATCTCCATATTTTAATACTCCAACAAGTAACATTGAAATTTGTTTTCCAATATCATTTATGAAATAATGCTTTTCGACATTATATCCTTCAAATTCAAATAAATTTGTTAAAAATGAACCTATTATACTATTTCTAGATCTTCCAATATGAGGAGATGCATTAGGATTTATAGAAGTATGCTCTATTAACATATCTTCACCATTTCCTATATTATTTGAACCATATGTTTCTTTTTTTTCATTTATTTCTTTTACTAAATCAATAGCTAAAGTATCTTTATTAATAGTAAAATTAATATATGGTCCTAAAACTTCTACCTTAGAAAATAAATCATTATCAATTTCTAATTTAGATAATATTGCATTAGCTTTTTCATTAGGATTTTTAATATCATCTATATTTAGTGTAAAACAAGGCACAGATAAATCTGCTTTTATATTTGATGGAGGATTTGAAACAATAACTTCTTCTTCAACTATTTCTCCAATCATTTTTTTAACTAAATCTTTGTAATTCAACATGTAATCACCTTCAAAACATAGTAATTTTAACACATTTACACATATGTGTCAATTTACCTCTTACTAAATTCTTTTATTTTCTTTTTTGCTAAACTAGTATGTGCGACATCTAGCCAATTATCGCGTGGCCCAAATGACAAATCATCTGTAAGTACAAATACTCTATCCTTATTTTTTAACACATATTCCGCACTTACATGTTCATCATTTACTATTGCCCCAACCATAGTATTTCCTATATCAGTATGAATCTTATAAGCAAAATCTATCACTGTTGAACCAATTGGTAATTCTATTACTTCACCCTTTGGTGTATACACATATACATTATCTGAAAAAACTTCCTTTTTAACTTGATTTACAAATTCTTGATTATCACCAAACATAGAATTAATTTGGATTAATGATTTAAAAAATTGATATTTTTCTTTTAATTCCTTTTGCATTATATTTCTAGCATTATCATTATTAATTTCCCAATATGTACATAAACCAAACGAAGCAACCTTGTCCATATTAAATGTCCTAATTTGAGCTTGTACTAATTTATTATCTGGTCCAAATACTGTAGTATGTAAAGATCTATACATATTTGTTTTTGGATTCCAAATAAAATCTTTAAAATTTTCATTTATAGAATGATATTCTTTATGTATCATACCAAGAGTTCTGTAACAACTATCAATACTATCAACCATAATTTTAAGTGATAATAAATCATGAATATCACTTAATTTATGCCCTTCACTAAGTCTTCTATATATACCATATATATTTTTAGTTCTAATTTTTATATCATTAGGAATATTATTACTACTTAATATTTTTTTAATTTTACTAGACATATCTAAAAGTAATTCTTTATTATCAAGTTCTATTTTTAATTTTTTCTCTTCGATTGTTTTATACATATCTGGTTTTAAATAATAAAGCGATAAATCCTCTAATTCAGTTTTAATCCTGTAAGCACCTATATAGTACGCAAGAGGTACAAATATTTCAATAGTTTCAAGTGCATTTTCTTTTTGTTTTATTGGTTTTTTATATTGAAGTGTTCTCATATTATGAAGTCTATCTGCTAATTTTATAATAATTATTCTAACATCTTCAGTAATACCTGTTATTATTTTTCTAGTATTAGCCATATTCTCATCAACTTTATTAGAAAAATTAAGTTTACTAATCTTTGTTACTCCATCCACTAAATTAGCAACTTCACTATTAAATTCTTGCGCGATTTCTTCTTTTCTTATATTAGTATCTTCAAGTGTATCATGAAGCAAACCAGCAACTATTGTATCTATATCAGCATGCATTTCAGCCAAAATATAGGCTACATTTAAAGGATGAATAATATATGGTTCACCGCTTTGTCTAAACTGTCCTTCATGAAGTTTATCAGCTAAATCGTATGCCTTTTTTACAACTTCTATCCCTTCACTTTTATAAACTCCAACAAGTTCTAATAAATCATCAATTCTAATATTCATAAAACCACCTTCCTAATATACAAAAAGCAGAAACTCATCATAAAAGTTTCCGCATTAAAATTTACAAGGCAAAATTAGTCATGTTTATAATATCTTTAATAATTAACAAAATGATCATAAAACCACCTCGCAAAAAATATTAAAACAACTATAATACTTTTTTTAAAAATAATCAAGTATTTTTTTAAATTTATTTATATAAACCAATATTTTGTTTCATCAAATTATATTTGTTACGAGCAATTTCTTTAGTAATTTTAGCTCCCCTATCTAATATAATATCAAGTTCATTACTATTAATTAATTCATTATATTTTTCTTGTATTTTAGTTAATTCTTCTACTACTACACTGGCAACATATTTTTTAAATTCACCATAGTTTTTACCTTCAAACATATCTTCTACTTCTTTAATTGTTAAATCAGTTAAAGACACAACTATATTTATTAAATTAGAAATTCCAGGTTTATTTTCCATATCATATTTAACAACACATTCACTATCAGTTGTAGCGCTCATTATTTTTTTAGTTATTTCTTCTTTACTATCTAAAATACGAATAACAGATTTTGGATTATCACTTGATTTACTCATTTTTTTAGTAGGATCAACTAAATCCATAATCTTAGTACCACTTTTAGTAATATATACATCTGGTATTTTAAAAGTTTCACCATATTTTTTATTAAAATTTTGTGCTATATTACGAGCTAGTTCTACGTGTTGTTTTTGATCTATACCAACTGGTACATAATCAACATCATATATTAAAATATCAGCTGCCATTAATACTGGATAAGTAAATAATCCTGCATAGAAATTTTTGTTTTTACTACTTTTATCTTTAAATTGAGTCATCCTTGATAATTCGCCATAAGGAGTATTACATTCAAGTAACCAAGATACATTAGCGTGATATTCATTTTCAGATTGTAAAAATATGATGTTTTTTTCTGGATCTATACCACATGCTATATAAAGCGCTAATAAATTCCTTATATTATTATGTAATACTTTAGGATCTTGTGGTACAGTTATTGCATGCATATCTGCTACAAATATATATGAGTTATTATTTTCTTGTAATTTAACCATTTGTTTTATGGCCCCAACGTAATTACCTAAAGTAATTACACCTGATGGTTGAATTCCAGTTATTATTGTTTTATTATTCATTTTATACTCCTCCAATTACATAACTATAATACAATAAAAATACGATTAAAAACATTATAGCTTCTTTTTTATCTAATTTATAATCTTTAAAACTAAACAATAATAGTAACACAGCAGATAAAATCATAACAGATAAATCAACATAACTAAATGAAATATGATTAATGTTACCAAATATTGCTACAGGTATTCCAATAACAATTCCAATATTAAATATATTAGACCCTACTACATTACCAATTGCTATATCATATTCGCCTTTACGTGTTGCAACAACACTAGTCACTAACTCTGGTAAGCTAGTACCTAACGCTATAATAGTTAAAGAAATAAGTCTTTGTGATACACCTAATTTAGAAGCTATAAAAGACGCTGATTCTACTACTGCATTACTTCCAAGTATTAAGCATAATATTCCTACTAATGTTAAAAATATTGAATTAAATAACTTAAATTTAGGTTCATCAACATCCTCATTCATTTTATTACGCGCAGTCTTAATTAAATAATAAATGAATATTAAGAAAAATAAAATTATAGTTATACCATCTGATCTAGTTAAATTATTTTCAAAGCCTGAAAGTAATTTATCACTTAATAAAACTACAAATAAAGAAGTAATTAATATAGTTATAGGTAATTCTTTTTTTACAGTTGCGCTTTTAACATTTAATGCGTGAACACAACCCGATATACCTAAAATAAGTAAAATATTTAATATATTACTTCCGATTACATTACCAAGCACAATATCTCCACTACCGTTTAACATAGATTTAATAGAAACAGCAAGTTCAGGAGCACTTGTACCAAAAGCAACAATAGTTAAAGCTATAATCATTTTTGAAATATGAAAGTGACTTGCCATAGATGATGCTGCATCAACAAAAAGATCTGCGCCCTTAATTAAAACTATAAACCCAATTATCAATATTATTATATTTATTATCATAATTACTCTCCCTAAAATATTTTAACACATATTAAAATTTATTACAATTATTGTTTTTATCATGTATCTCTAGATATATTTAAAATAATTCCAATGCCACATAAAGTAATAAGTAAACTAGATCCTCCATAAGAAAGAAAAGGTAAAGTTACTCCTGTTACTGGAATTAAACCTACTACTACCATCAAATTAAGAAGTGCTTGAAATGATATTTGAAAAGTGATTCCAAAAGACAAATATTTTGAAAATAGATCCTTACAATTTCTAGAAATCATAAACCCCCTAGTAATTATAAAAATAAAAAGTAATGATACAATCAATATTCCTACAAAACCAAATTCTTCACTAATAATCGAAAATATAAAATCAGTTTGTGGTTCAGGTAAATAAAAATGCTTTTGTCTTGAATTTAAAAAACCATATCCAAATAATCCACCAGGTCCTATTGCATATAAACTTTGAATTATTTGAAACCCACTACCTAATGGATCTTCCCATGGATTTAAAAAAGATAAAATTCGTTTTAATCTATACGGAGCTGCTATAATTAAACCAACAATACCTACTAAACCTACTACTCCTATTTTTAAGAAAAATTTAAAATCAACTCCACCTACAAATAAAAGTCCAACTATACTAACAACTAAAATCATACCTGTACCAAAATCAGGTTGTAACATTATAAATCCAAATATTAACAAAGTTAAACCTAATATTGGTAATACTCCTTTTTTCACATCTTTTATTATTCTTTCATTTTTTTCTAAATATTTTGATGTAAAAATAATAAGTCCTAGTTTTGCAAATTCACTTGGTTGAATCCCAAAAGATCCAATTCCAAACCAACTTCTACTACCATTTCTAACTGTACCTATTCCAGGAATCAATACAAGTATAAGTAAACTTAAACAAATTATTAATAAAGTATTAGAATATTTTTTATATATTTTATAATCAATTTTACTGATTATATACATAAATATTAAACCAATTATAAAAAATAAGCCCTGGTTTTTTACAAACTTAAAAGCATCATTAAATTTATAATCAGCCCAAACATAAGATGCTGAATAAATCATAATAAGTCCAAATATAGATATAGTTATTACACCAATTAAAAGTAAATAATCTACTCTTTTCAAATTATTACTCCAAACATAATTGATATCATAGAAGCAACCAAACCAACTATCCAAAACAATCTAACTATATCTAATTCGCGCCATCCACATTTTTCAAAACTATGATGAATTGGTGCCATAGGAAACAATCTTTTATGAGTTAATTTATAATACGTTGTTTGTATAATACATGACAATGTTTCTATTACAAATACTATTCCAATAACAATTAAAAGTACTTCATGACGAGTAAGTATTGCTACACCTCCAAGAGTTGCACCTAAGCAAAGTGAACCTGTATCACCCATAAATACTTTAGCAGGATTAACATTAAAAACTAAAAATCCCAAGATTGCGCCAAATAAAATAAAACAAAATAGCGATACCTCTACATAACCTTCTAACCATCCTGTATAATACGAAAGTATTCCAAATGTAAAAAACGCAATTGCAGATAGACCTCCTGCTAAACCATCTAATCCATCAGTTAAATTAACTGCATTACTACTTGCAGTAAGAACAAATAATATAAATAATCCATAAAACCATCCGATGTTTATTTTAATTCCTAAAGTATGTATCCACAAAAGTGGCTCATTATTAGATATCATAAATAAGTAAAAATAAATTAAAGCAACAATTAATTGTAATAACATTTTTTCACTTGGCTTTAAACCAACATTATTATTTCTTTTTATTATTAAATAATCATCCATAAATCCTATTAATCCATAACTAATAAATGTGAATAAAACAATTATTAAACTATAACTTATGTTTATTTTTTTTAATATTATAAGAAGTATAATAGAAGTTAAAGTACTACTTATAAATATAATTCCACCCATAGTTGGAGTACCAATTTTTTTATGATGCGCTTCTTCTAAATAAATACTTAATCTTTGACTAGCTTTAATTTTTTTTAAAATTGGTATTAATACAATTCCATAAAATAGTGCAAGTAAAAATCCTACCATACATGATAAAGTAACCTTTACTAATATCAATTCCCATTCCCCCTATCATTTAATAATAGTTTTATTGTTTGTCCTTCATATATTCTTTCTCCACCACTAGGAGATTGATATTCTACATATTCTCCTGTTCCAGAATATTCAACTTTAAATTGTTTTAACAAACTCATTGCATCATTAACATTCATTCCTACTACATTTGGAACATCAACATATTTTAATTCATTGTAATTGTAATTTTTTTCACTTGCCCCTACTGGTTTTTTTATATCTAAAATGTTTATTGCTTCATTTAAAACAGTACGAGCTATAGGAGCAGCTACAGTACCACCATATTGTGTAATACCTTTTGCATTATCTATTGCAATATAAACTACTACTTCAGGATCATTTGCAGGTAAAAACCCAATAAATGAAACAATATAATTTCCAACCATGTATTTGCCATCTTTAACTTTTTGAGCAGTTCCGGTTTTACCACCTACTCTATATCCATCAATAAATGCAGGTCTTCCTGTACCGTTAGTGACTACACTTTCTAATGTACTTCTAACACTAGCGCTCGTTTCTTCACTAAGAACTTTTCTAACAATAGTTTTTTTATTTTCTTTTATTACTGTATTTGTTTCTGGCTCATTTAAACTTTTTACGATATATGGTTTAAGTAAATATCCACCATTAATTGCAGCGCTTACTGCTGTTATTTGTTGTATAGGTGTAACACTTACACCCTGTCCAAATGCTGTAGTTGCAAGTTCTACAGGACCAACATTATCTAATTTAAATAAAATACCATTTGCCTCACCATTTAAATCTACACCTGTTTTTTCTCCAAATCCGAAATTCCTAATATATTCAAATAATTTTTCTTTTCCTAATCTTTGCCCTAAAACAACAAACCCTGGATTACAGGAATTCTCTACAACTTGCAAAAAAGTTTCTGCACCATGTCCACCTTTTTTCCAACATTTAATCCTAGCATTTTCAACTTGTATAGAACCACCATCATAAAAAGTATCATTTTCTAAATCCACTGTTTTTTCTTCTAAAGATGCCGCTAAAGTTATTATTTTAAAAGTTGATCCAGGTTCATATGTAGCCCATATAGGTAAATTTCTATTAATTTCTTCTACTGTGTAATTTTGATATTGACTCGGAGAAAAATTAGGTCGAGATGACATTGCAAGTATTTCACCAGTTTTTGGATTCATAGCAATTCCTAATGCTTGATCTGGATTATATTTAAGTACTGCATTATCTAATTCTCTTTCTAGAACTAATTGTAAATCATTATTTATTGTTAAATTTATGTTTACACCGTCTTGTGGTTTTTCATATTTTTCAGTAAGTTCTAATCTATTACCTTTAGCATCACTAAAATATTTTATAGCGCCATAACTTCCTGTTAAATAATCATCGTACATAAGCTCTAAACCACTTAATCCTTGATTATCAATACCAACAAATCCTAAGACATGTGATAAAGATGTATTAAAAGGATAATATCTTTTTGATTCTTTAACTAAATACACACCATCTATTTTAAGTTCTGCTATCTTATCTGCAACATCATAAGAAAGTCTTCTACCTTCAGGATGGACTCTTTCAATTGAAGTTTTTTTAGATACATGCTTATACATATCTTCATAACTTACATTTAATATTTCAGATATTTTTTTAGCAGTTTCTTCTTTATTTTTTATTTGATTTGGAATAAATACAAGTGACACAGTCGTTAAATTATCTGCTAAAACCACTCCATTTCTATCATAAATTTTTCCTCTATTTGCTTCTATTGGTAAATTTCTACTCCATAGAGAAGAAGCATATTTATTTAATTTTCTATATTGAAAAACCTGTATATAAAAAACTTTACCAATGACTAATATAAAAAGTAAAATAATTACAACTAGTATTATTTTAATTCTTGTATGTATTTTTTTAAAAAACATGGACCCACCTCTAATAATTTATATGTACAAGTCCTAAAAAAAAAGAAGAAATTTTTCTTCCATATTTAATTTATAACAAAAATATGTTATTATATTTATAGAATATAATATATAGGACGTGATTGCTGTGGATAAAAAATATAATTTAAATATCTCATTTATAAGAGTTGTTTTTTTTGTTACAGTTTTGTTATATCACTTAAATATTTTAAAAGGTGGATATCTTGCAGTATGTTCATTTTTTGTTTTAACCGGTTACTTTTCATGTAAAACATTAGGTGAAACAAAATCACTTCGTTCTCATTATATTAAAAGATTTAAAAAAATATATTTACCTTTATTAATTGTTGTATTATCAACTATAAGCATTTTAAATCTCTTAAAAATAAGTATTTTTAATTTTAAACCTGAAATTACTTCTATCTTATTAGGATATAATAATTATTGGCAAATTGGGGCAAATGTTGATTATTTTGCTAAACATATTAGTTCACCTTTTACTCATCTTTGGTATATTTCAATTTTATTACAAATAGAACTTTTTTTTCCTATTATTTTTATTGTTTTAAAAAAAGTGGGAGACAAAATTAGTAAATATATTCCTTTAATAATTACTTTTTTAATTTCAATAATTTCTACAATTTATTTTTATCAAGTATTTCTTAAAGGAAACATAATGACTACATATTATGACACATTCGCGCGTATTTTTTCATTTACCTGGGGTGTATTTTTAGGATTCTTTCACTTATACTTTAAAAAAGTATTCTTAGTAAGAGTTAGTAATAAAATAAATAATACAACAATGTTTATTTTATATTTAATACTATTATGCATATTATTTATTTTCGTTCCTTCTTCATCTAGTATTTTCGCAATTTGTATGATTATAACTACTTTAATTACAATTAAACTAATACAATACGCTACTATATTATTTAAAAAAGATAAAATAATCGATAATAAATTAATTAATTTCCTATCTAAAATAAGTTATGAAGGCTATTTAGTTCAATATCCAGTAATATTTATTTTTGGATATATAAAAATTAATTCAATTTTGAAAATTATTTTAATTATTTTATCAATTATTATAATCTCATGGTTAATGCATATTTCATTGCAATTAAAAAAAGATAAAAATAAATTTTTAAAATTTCCAATTAGAATTTGTTTTTCAGGATTAATTTTATATGGTGGTTTTGTATTCATAACAATGAAAGACCACACAAAAGAAATAAATACACTTAAACAAGAACTTGATAATAATCAAAAAATTATGGAACAAAAACAAAAAGAATTTAAGCAAAAACAACAAGAAGAAGAACAGCAATGGAATGATTATTTAAAATCACTTGATACTGATTCTTCTAAACTCGAAGAATATGTTTCTAATTTAAAAGTTGTTGGTGTTGGAGATTCAATCATGTTGGATACTATACCAGGTTTATATGAAGAATTTCCAAACGGATACTTTGACGCTAAAGTAAGTAGAAGTACATGCGCAGCATATGATGTCTTAAAAGATATAAGAGATTCTGGAATTCAATGGGATGTTTTATTATTTAATCTTGGTACAAATGGAGTTCCAAATAGAAAATGTAAAGATAGTCTTATGGAATTAGCTGGTGATCATAATGTATTCTGGTTAACAGCTACACACGCAGATTATGACACTAATAATGATGAATTAATTAAATATGCTAAAGAATTTGATAATATTTATGTTCTTGATTGGGTCGCAGCAGTTAAAGATCATCCTGAATATTTATATTCAGATTATACTCACTTACGCCCTTCTGGATTAAAATACTATGTACAATTTGTAAAAGAATCAATTTATAAACATTATGTAAATCAATTTGAATTAGAAAAACAAAAACTTATTGATGAACATAATGAAGAGAAAAAAAATAACATAAATTTTTATGGTAATGAATTACTTATCAATGTATTTGATGAAATAACTCAAAATTATCAAAATGCATCATTTGAAGGTAGCAAAAATATGAAATATGATGATTTAATTAAGATTTTAGAAAATGAAAAAGATGAAAATAAATTAGGCAAAAAGTTAGTATTTGCATTTGATAAAAATAGTAATTTCACTAAAAAACAATATAATGAAATTATAAAACTTTGTGAAGGTCATGAAATTTATATTATAACTACTGCTGATATTAAATTAGATGATTCAATAAATGTTATTAATTTAACTAACAAATCATATTTCATGGAAGACGGTATTCATCTAACAAAAAAAGGAAATAAAGCATTAGTTGAACAAATAATAAATAATATAAAATAAAGAAGCACTAAAGTGCTTTTTTTGTGTAAAATAAAATATGTTGCCTGTCAAAACAACATATCTTACTGTGGGTTAGAAATTTTACTTATATTGACAGATATAAATAAAATTTTCTATCAAGATCCACAAAATGTACATTTTAGTTAATAGCTTGATAGTGATAATCACATTAAACATTTTTAATACAGTTGCAAAAAGTACCAAAAACATTTAAAAAGATATCTCAAGTCAATTTAAATTAATTTAAAACAAAACCATAAATTAATTTAAACGTATTTCTTGAAATTTCTTAATTATCTCTATTAACTAACTAAATTCTAACATATTTTATTTATTATTGCAATATCTACTTTACAATTATTTTTTATAGCTACAACTACTACATTTTATTACTTTACCCTTTTGTGTTAATTGACTACCGCAATCAGGACATTTTTCTTCTATTGGTTTATCCCAAAAAGCAGTCTTACACTTTGGATAATTATTACATCCATAGAAAACTTTACCTTTTCTACTTCTTTTTTCTACTATTTTGCCTTCACAATTTGGACAATCTAAAACTACTTTTTCTTCTTTTGGTTCATTTTTTATATATTTACATTCTGGAAAATTACTGCAAGCAACAAACTTACCATATTTACCATTCCTAATTACTAATGGATTCCCACAGTTTGGACAATTTTCACCTGTTTTTTCTGCTTCTTTTTTCTCCATATTGTTAAATGCTTTATCAAGCGCTGGTTCAAAATCCTTATAAAATTGTGATAGAACATTATACCAGATTATGCTACCATCTGCTATTTTATCTAAATCACTTTCCATATTAGCAGTATATTTTACATTTATAATATGACTAAAATATTCTTGTAATTTATCAGTTATTTCTATACCAATTTCTGTAGGTTTAAATTTCTTTTCTTCAAGTATAACATACCCTCTATTTTTTATGTTATCCATAATTGTTGCATATGTACTTGGTCTTCCAATTCCAAGTTCTTCCATTTCTTTAATAAGTTTAGCTTCAGTATATCTTGCTGGTGGTTTTGTAAAATGTTGATCACTAACAATATCATTAGATGTAATAACTTCATCTTCTTTTAATACTGGTAATATTTCATCAGTTGATTCTTCATAATCACAATATACTTTTAAATAACCATCAAATTTTAATACTTGACCATTTGATTTAAATTGATAATTATTATTATCTAATATTATAGTAGTAGATGTTACTTTAGCATCTTTCATTAAAGAAGCAAGCGCTCTATAATAAATCATACTATAAAGTTTAAACTCATCATTTGATAAAAATGGTTTTACACTAGCTGGTGTTCTATTTATACTTGTTGGTCTAATAGCTTCATGCGCATCTTGGACATTTTCTGTTTTCTTAGATTTTTTTACATATCCAACATATTCTTTACCATAAGTAGAATCAATATAAGCATATGTTGCTTTAACAAATTCATCTGACAATCTAATTGAATCTGTACGCATATATGTAATTAAACCTACTGTTTCATCAGATAATTCTACTCCTTCATATAATTTTTGAGCTATACTCATTGTTTTTTTAGCGCTCATATTTAATTTAGTAGATGCAAGTTGCTGCATAGTACTAGTTGTAAATGGTGCTTTTGATTTTTTTAATTTTTCTTTTGATTCAACAGATTCAACTTTAAATTTATCATTTAATTTTGATAAAATTTCATCTGCTTGTTCTTTATTTTTTACTTCTAAATTCTCATGATTATAAGCATATAATTCACTTTCAAAATCATTAAATATTGATTTAATGGTCCAATATTCTTCTGGTACAAATTTATTTATTTCTCTTTCTTTATCAACAATTAGTTTAAGTGCGACACTTTGAACCCTACCAGCACTTTTACCATCAGTTTTAGCTTGCATAAGTTTACTTAATCTAAAACCGATAATTCTATCTAAAATTCTTCTTGTTTCTTGTGAATTAACTAAATTTGTATCTATTTTTCTAGCATTTTTAAATGAAGATGTTACTGCATTTTTTGTAATTTCATTAAAAACAATTCTATCATATTCATCTTCTTTTAACCCAAGAACATCATATAAATGCCATGATATTGCTTCTCCTTCTCTATCGGGGTCGGTTGCAAGATATACAAAATCTGATTTTTTAACTTCTTTTTTTAATTCATCAACCAATTTTGATTTACCTTTTATTGTTGTATATTTTGGTTGAAAATTATTTTCTAAATCTACTCCAAGTCCATATTTACCACTTGTTGATAAATCTCTAATGTGACCTTTAGAAGATAATACTTTATAATCACTACCTAAATATTTTTCAATTGTTTTTGATTTACTAGGAGATTCCACTATAACCAATTTTTTTGACATTTAATCACGTCCTTTTTTACCAATATATTTATACACGAATATTTCAATATTGTCAACTCTAATTTTACGTAACAGTTCTACCACACTTATTACCCCAGGCATCTATTAAATTCGAATCTTTATATATTTTTAATATCTCACAATTATTTGAACATCTATTACATTCCTCACCTTTTGTCTCAAATGGTATATCACATATATCCAAATTAAATACTTTATCAGTTTCTTTAGATTTTGATAGAATAGCTACTCCAAGTGCCCCCATTAAATGACTATTTTCATCTACTATAATATCACTTGATAAGATTTCTTTAAAATATTTTACTACACCTTTATTTTTACTTACACCACCTTGAAATACTATAGGACTTTGTATTTTTTTACCCTTACCTACATTATTTAAATAATTAATTACAATGCTTTTACAAAGCCCTGCAACAATATCTTTCTTATCATATCCAACTTGTGCTTTATGTATTAAATCTGACTCTGCAAAAACAGTGCAGCGAGCTGCTATTTTAACAGGATTTGTAGATGAAAGCGCTAGATCACCAAAATCATTAATATCAATATCTAGTCTTTTTGCTTGACTAGATAAAAATGATCCAGTTCCTGCTGCACATAGTGTATTCATAGAATAATCAGTTATTATTTTATTATCAATTAAAATGATTTTAGAATCTTGCCCACCAATTTCAAGTATAGTCTTCACATCAGGATAAAGCGATAATGTACCAATTGCGTGTGCTGTTATTTCGTTTTTTACTACACTTGCATCTGTTAATAGTCCTATTAATTTTCTAGCGCTTCCTGTTGTACCAATACCTTTTATAACATAATCTTTCGGAATAGTAGGTTTTAATTTTCTTATTAATTTTTTTACCGCCTCTACTGGATTTCCAGAAGTCCATATATATAATGAAGAAATTATTTTATTTTTTTCATCTATCACTACTGCTTTTGTAGAAATAGATCCAATATCAATTCCTATATAGCATTTTTTCATTTTTTCTCCTCATTTCTATCATATCGTAAAATGCCTCTATTCTAGTTTTAATGCCAACTTCACTAGTACTTGAATCAAAAGAAAAAAATATTATTGGTACATTATATTCTTTACATATTTTATTAATTATTGGCATTGCCCCAATTTCTGGTGTACAAAAAGATGATTTAATATGTATTATTCCGTCATAATCATTTTCACATAAGTATTTTGTCCTGGCAATATTATCAGCAGCATCACTTCCCATTTTATATTTTATATATTTTTTAGCATACTTTAGATATTTCTTTATCTTTTTATGTTTTTCAAACAATAAATAATTAACGTTTGTAAATCTCTTAACTTCCATTCCATATAGTGCCAACATATTTTCAAGTTCATAATTAGCGAACGGTTCCATTACAGTATATAATTCTCCAATTATTCCAATTTTTATAGGTTTTTTAGGTTTATTTGTTTTTAAATTTAAAAATTCTTTTTTAAAGTTTTTATAGTTTCTTCTTAAACCAAATAAACTCCTAGTCTTTGAAAAACTATTTAACATTCTCGTTTTTAATCTTTTAAAACTACCTTTATCTATTTCAAATCCAACATTTGATCTAATTATATCATCTATCTCATCCATGTATTTTACCATATTACGGGCTATTATTAAGTAATATATTGCTTTTATTTTCGAAAACTTTGGATCTATTTTTTTTAACATAGAAGATATTTTTTTTAAATCTGTTTTACCACATGTAACTAAATTTATAAATTCAAAATTATAATCTAGGTCTTTTAATATTTTTTCTTGCAACTCACCATAATATCCATATCTACATCCACCACCTGCTTGAACTATAATATCTGCATTTTTATTTAGACCTTCTATCATAGTACCAAGTGTATATTTAAAAGGTGTACAAACAAAATTAGGACTGTATTTATTCCCTATTTCTATTGTTTTATTTGTTATCGGTGGTGAAATAAAAACATCTACATTAAGAATATGTTCAAATAAATATTTAGCGACTATTCCATAATCTCCCATATGTGGGAAAGTTAGTTTTAATTTATCCATTATTAACACCTTCTAATATATCTATAAAGCTTTCTAATCTTGTTTCAATTCCAGTAAGTGAATCTAAATCATCAATTACTATATTTATACATGGGAGTTTTATTTTTCTAATTACTAGTTCATTAACTAGACTATCTAATCCACACGGAAAAGAAGTTAAGAAAATTACCCCATCTATTTTTTTCTTTACTAATTCAATTACACCTATTTGATCACGACTATATTTCCAATATAAAGTATTTGATAATGAAGATGAAAGTTGATTGGTAAATTGGGTCGCTAATTCATCACTATAAATTACATCTGCACCTAATTTTTCCAAGCATTTTACAATTGGAACACCTAAATATTGATCATGTATAATATAAGAATGCGATACAATAAGAATTCTTAAATTTTTGCCTTTTAATTTTTTTAAACTGTGTTTATTTCTATCATGTTTTACTTTATTATCAATATTACATGCATAATCATATGCTTTTTTTATTTTAAAATAGTTAAATTTTAACATACGACCCATTTTATAAAATCCTTTTTTTTCTGTTTCATTATTTTCATAATCAATATTATAGTTTAGTATTTTTATATCAAATATATTATTTACAATATCATAAAGGGCTAAAAAGTTTGTACATGTTTGATTATTGATATCATAATTATCAATTCTTGGAACTATAATATAATCACATTTATCTTTTAAATAATTTACATGTCCTAAATATAATTTCAACGATAAACACATTTCATCATTTGAATAATTTATTCCATTTTGTAAAATTTCTTTATTTGTTGGTGGACTAGTTACTACTTTACATCCTAAATAATTAAAAAACGCTTCCCATTTATCTTTAAATTCAAAATAATGAATACTTCTTGGTATACCAATTTTAAGTTGTCCCATGAAATCACCTATAAAATAGTATTCTATAGTTTATTATTTAGAACAAAAAAATACAGATTAATTGGCTCTAAAAACTTCAGTGGGGTACCCAATGTACCTTTAGACTATATATTTAAAGAGGAAAATGATGATTTTTCTTAAATCAAATTTTTTCCTCTTTTTTTTCAACTCGATTATGTGTTTTTTAAGAAAAAATGCTTAT
>JAFUCZ010000011.1 GCA_017459425.1 Bacilli bacterium | reverse complement strand
TTATTTTTGCATCCTCGATTACATTACCTATTATTACTACTGTTATTACTGCTAATACTGCTAGTATTACTATTACTGCTAGTAATTCTATTAATGTGAACCCTTTTTTCTTTTTCATAACATCTCTCCTACTATATAATATAGTATATAATATTTTAACAAAAAAAGGAAGACATATCTTCCTTAATTATTTTTTTTTAATACATTACTTATTTCATCTGAATTATAACCCAACTTATATAATTTATCCTTTATTTTATATTTTAATTCTTCGTCAGAATATTTTTTACTAAATTTTTGAAAAAACTTGTTATACATTTGATCAATTGTATTATTTTTTTTCTTATTTTTTTCAAATGATTCAATTATATCTTCACTAGAATATCCTAAATTCATAAAATGAGTATAAACTTTTTGTTTTAAAATATAATCAGAATATTTATTATTGTTAGATATTTTTTTATTCATAAATTTATCTAATTTGCTTTTTACATCATCAACCTTTACAGTACTTAATGATTCATCTATATAACTTGGTTCAATAAGTAAATCATTTAGTTTCTTTCTTATTAAATTAGGCCCATCGCTTGACAAATTAAATCTATCATACACAAATGCTTTAGCAAATCGTCTATCATCAATTAATTTATTTTCTACTAATTTGTCAATTATAATTTGCTTTTCATATGATTCAATTTGCAATTTATCTAAATAGTTTATGATTTCACTTTTACTTTTAAGTTTTTTAGAAATCATTTTGACTATTTTATAATACGTTTTATCAATATTTGTATCTAATTGTATATTAGTTAAAAGTTTCATATCAATAAATGACCCCGGTAACAAACGATATTTAAGTATTACATCATCATATGTTAGAATTTTTTCATCATTATCTAATGTAATTGAATATTTATCTGCTCCTACTTTAGATATTTTTTTTATTTTCAAAATACCACCTCTACAATAACATTGTAGCATACATTTGTTTGCAAATCAATATTTCTTTAAAATTACATATTTTTTCTATTTATGTTTGATTTTTTTCTTTATATAATCATCCGTATATTCAAAAGCATCTTTTACTATTGGTTTATAAATATCTGGATATGTGTTATACATTTTATATAGTAGATCATTATCAATTACATATTTATATGATTCTTTAAAATTAATATCTTTTAAAAAATTAAGTCTAACTAATCCTGCACAAAAGAAATTATAAAATGGTTCATTAAATAATTGTTTTAATGGTAGAATGTTTCCATTTTTAAATTGTTTATAAAATTGTTCATCTATTTTTAAATTTTTTATATCAATTTCATCAAGAGGAATTTTTATTTTTTTTAATTCATCAAATGATTTAACACCATTTAATTCAAGTATTTTTTTCTTATCAATTTTTAATTTTTTTTCAATATAATCGATTTGTGAAATCTTAAAATTTAAATTTTCATATAATGAGGGTATTTCTCCAGATATGACTTGGTTATAAATATCAAGTTTATCTGAATCTCTTACAGCTTGTGCATATAATGATTTAAATTCTAAAGGTTGTTCTTTTAAAATAATTTCAGGGTTATATTTAAAAATGTTTTTATTTATTTTAAAATTTAAATAATTCGGTAACTTTTGTTTTGCATGATAAAAAATTGAATCAAATACCATATCATAGTATATTGGATCAATATCTGTTTTTTTTATCCATCCAACTTCAAAAAGAAGGAATGCGCCATATTCTCCATGATCATCAATTTCATTAATATCTACAAATGAAACTGAATCGTTGTATGTGCCTGTTTGTGCCATTTGGTCTAATCTACCATAATCATGAAGCATCATTACACTTTTTGCTAAATCCAAATAAGAATTTTTACAATTGAATTCATTAAATAACTTTGTAATGATATCAACCGTTCTATATGAATGATCAATTTTTACGTTTATTTGTTTTATTATGTGATTATCTGTAATTTGTTCTTTACACAAAACTGCAGTATCATCAAATAATTTTTTACACGAATTATAAAACTCCATACTACCACCTAATTAATTATATTTAAAATAAAAGATTTAATTCTCTTTCAAATGAATTAAACCTTTTGACACTTCTTCTAAAGCTCTACCAATATTTTTTTTTGATTTATACTCACTTTCGTCTAATTGATAACGATGTGTAGCTTCAATTTGCTTAACTCTTTTTGAAACAACATTTACAAGTAAATATTTTGATCCTACAGCTGTTACGAGTTTATCGATAGAAGGATATATCACACTAATCATCTCCTTAATATGATAATATAATAAATTTTATTTTATGACAAGCAATTACTAATTGTTTGACATTTTTTTACACTATTATTTCATAAATTAAAGGTTCTTTATCACATTTTTGTTTAGATATATTAAAACATTTTAAAATTTTATCAATATTATAATTATTATCTTCTGTATATAAAGTTACTAATTCTTCATCCTTTTTAATATAATCTCCTACTTTTTTATGTATTTTCATACCAATTTTATGATTAATTTTATCTTCTTTTTTTATTCTTCCAGCACCCATTTCTTTTAAAATTTCACCAAGACTTAGTGTACCTATACTTTTTATAAATCCTTCTTCTTTTGATTTTATTGAAATGCTTTTTTTAGATGAATTTATATTATCAATATCACCACCTTGAGCATCTACCATTTCTTTAAATTTTAAATACGCTTGACCGTTTTTTAAATTATTTTCTAAATCTTTTTTTGCATCTTCAACACTGATATTCTTAGCTAAACTAACTATTAGACCTCCAAGTGTTAACACAAGTTCATTTAAATCTTTTGGCCCATTACCTTTTAGTGTATCAATACTTTCAATTACTTCAGTAGCATTACCTATCATTTCTCCAAGTGGTTCATCCATATTACTTAATACACATACGGTTTTTCTATTTTCAGATTTACCTATTTTTATCATAAGGTTTGCTAATTTTCTAGCATCATCTATTGTTTGCATAAGCGCTCCATTACCTACTTTTATATCCAGTAATATAACGTCACTTGAAACTGCTAATTTTTTGCTCATAATGCTTGATGCTATCAAAGGAATTGAATCAACCGTAGCAGTTACATCGCGAAGTGCATATATTTTTTTGTCAGCTGGAACTAAATTCCCTGTCTGTCCAACAACTGCAACGCCTATTTCGTTAACTTGTTTAATTACTTCGTCAATTGAAAGAGAAGTGTTAAATCCTTTAATTGATTCCAATTTATCTATAGTTCCACCAGTATGTCCTAATCCTCTACCACTCATTTTTACAACTTTTAATCCTACAGTAGCTAGTAATGGTGCTAAAACTAAAGTAGTTTTATCTCCCACTCCACCAGTAGAATGTTTATCAACTTTTATACCATCAATTTCATTTAATTCAAGTATATCGCCACTATTTTTCATGATTTTCGTTAAATTTATTGTTTCTTCATCTGTCATGCCATTTAAAACGATTGCCATCAATAATGCACTCATTTGATAATCTGGTATTTCTCCAGAAACATATTTTTCCACAACAAATTCTAATTCTTCTTTAGTAAGTTCTAAACCATTTTTTTTCTTTTGAATTATTTCTATCATACTATCACCAATTTTATTTTATCAAAAAAAATAGTAGATATCTACTATTTTTTAAGTTTACGAACAATAAGTTCAGCATAACGTTTTGGATCTGTACAAATTTGATTATATAATTCACGATCCTTTTTTAATTCTTTTAATATAATCATTTCTTCTTTTGAAATCTTTGTTTTGTATGGCTCATTTTCTTCCATTATTACAGCCATATCACGTCCTAGTAAATAATCTGGCGTGACGCCTAATATTTCAACTAAATCCAAAAAGTTTTGCATAGTTGGTGTTCTAGTACCATTTTCATAACCACAAATAGATACTTTTGTAACACCTAACATTTTTCCTAATTCTTCTTGAGACATTTTCTTTTCTAATCTTGCTTCTTTTACTCTTCTACCAATTAGCATACTAAATCACCTCGTTATCAACTTGTTAATGATATTATAACATCATTTGTATATTTTTAATTAAAATTAACTTTTTAGTTACTTTTTTCTTGAAATTAATTAATAGTTAATTTATAATTATAATGAGGTGATATAAGTGGAAAAATTAAAAAGTATGAGAATTAAAAAAGGTTATACACACGCAGACATGGCAAAATTACTAAATATTAGTAAACCTTTTTACTGGCAAATTGAAAACAACAAACGAAGATTATCATATAATATGGCATTTAACATTTCACAAATACTCAAAACAACTCCCGACAAAATTTTTTATGAAGAATTTAAAAATAATTCATTTTAAAAGAAGCAGATTATTCTGCTTCTTTTCGTTTATTAGATAAAAAAGTTACTTTTTCCGCAACGACTTCTGTAATCTGTCTATGCATATCAGTTTCAAGTTCAACATCTCTTGATTGAATATGTCCTTTAATTCCTATCAAATCTCCTTTTTTACAATACTCAGTAGTATTTTCAGCAACACCTCTCCATAAAACACATGGAATAAAATCAGTATCATATTCACCATCTGAATTTTTATAACTTCTTGGAACAGCTAAAGTTATATTTGTAACTTTATTCCCATTTTCTGTTTCATATAAAGTGGGATCACTGACAAGTCGTCCTACTAAAACTGTATGATTTAGCATATTTTTCCTCCTTTCAGTGACAATATAACAAACAAAAAAAACAAACGCAAACAAGTGATTTTGCGTTTTAGTAATATATATTTTACAGAACACTTTTTTCTGCTAAGCAGATTTTATCAAATTGTATAAATAATTATACACAATACTAAAATTAGTATTTTTTTATTTTTTTTAAAATTTTTTCGATTCCCCACCATGGAAGAAGTGCACACTTTATTCGATTTGGTTGCTTACTAATATCATCATATACAATTGCATTTTCCAGTATTTGTGCATCATATTCTTTATTGTCTAACATTTTTGTATATTCATTATATATTTTTTCAACTTCATCTACAGTTTTACCAATAAGTGTTTCAATCATTATTGAAGTAGCGCTTGTACTAATTGCACAAGCCTCACCATCAAATTTTATATCAACTATTTTATTGTTTTCTACTTTGACCATCAAATCAATTTCATCTATACAACTTTCATTATTCATATTAACTTTTAAATATGACTCATCATTAATTAAACCTTTATTTATTGGATTTTTATAATGATCTAAAATTATTTCTCTTTTAATATTTTGATCCATTATATCGCCTTCTTTTCCTTAACAAATTATATTACATTAAAATATAAAAATCAAGAAGTGTAAAATAGGAAAAAATTTCATTTTTATTTATTAAATTTATGTGGTATAATTGTTATACAAAAATAAAGAGGTGATTAAATGAAAAAAATATTAAGTTTACTAATTATAATATCAATTATACTAAATATATCTTTTACTTCTAGTGTTAAAGCTCAAACTTTAGGTGATTTAAGAAGTGACTTAGAATCTAAAAAAAGTAAATTAGCGGAAAGTAATAACAAAAAAGCTTTAACTGAGCAAGAAATAAATGAAGTAAGTGCCAACATTAAATCTATTGAAAACCAAATATCTCAAACATATTCAGATATTGAACAGTTACAACAAGAAAGTGAAAAATTAAAACAAGAAATAGAAGAAAAAAACGAACAAATCAAACAATTAATAGCTTATGTTCAACACTCTGATGGAGATTCAGATTATCTAGAATATATATTTGGAGCTACAAGTTTCACTGATTTTATATATCGTGTTGCAGTTAGTGAACAAATGTCAGCTTATAATGATAAGTTAATTGATGAATTTAATGAAACTATTGAAAAAAATAATCAAAAAGAAAAAGAAATACAAGAAAAAAGGACTTCCTTAGCTGCTCAACAAGAACAATTGCAAGAGAAAAAGCAACAATTAGGTGAAGAACTAGAAGCAATCTCTTCTACTTCAATTAGTATCGAAGATGAAATTGCATCAGCTAAAGAAATAATTGCTATGTATGAGAAAAAAGGTTGTAAAGATAACGAAAATATAGCTACATGTGGCAAAAGTATTTTACCTCCAGGAACTGCATTTTATAGACCACTAGTACAAGGATATATAACAAGTGAATGGGGTCCAAGAGATTATATCGGAAGATCTTTCCATGAAGGATTAGATCATGGAACACCAGAAGGTACTCCAGCATATGCTATTGGAAATGGTGTTGTTGCTAATTTAATGTATAGAAATAGTTGTGGTGGTAATATGGTAATTGTACATCACAATATAAACGGTACAACTTATACAAGTGTATATGCACATTTATTAAGTATTAATGTTTCAAAAGGTCAAACTGTTACAAAAGATACTGTTGTTGGATATTCTGGCGGTCTTTCTACTCAAAGCTACGATAGATGTACAACAGGAGCGCACTTACATTTAACTGTTGCAAGAGGATTATTTGGAGTTGATTATACAAGTTGGAATTACTTAAATTATACAGCATCAATAAATCCTAGAAATGTAATAAACTATCCTTCTGGAAGATACAATCGTTGGTATGATCGTACAACAAAATATTAAAACTGTCTTTGAAAGACAGTTCTTTTTTTATCGAGCTTCTACTATTAATTTAATAGCAGTTCTTTCCTCGCCATCTATAACAATATCTGTAAAAGCAGGGATACATACTAAATTCTTACCACTTGGAGCTACAAAGCCACGTGATATAGCAATTGCTTTAATTGCTTGATTTAATGCCCCCGCTCCTATTGCTTGTATTTCTACACTACCCTTTTCTCTAAAAACATTTGCAAGTGCTCCTGCAACACTATTTGGATTTGATTTCGATGAAACTTTAAGTGTCTCCATATATATTAATTCCTCTCTTTCTACAATTAAAGTATATGAAGCTAAAAACAAAAAAGAACACCTGATTATAAAAATAATATGTTATAATTATATTTACAATATTTTTAATTTTTTTACTAAAATTATTGACATTTATAATTATTTTAGTATAATTAATATTGTCTGTTGTTAATTTTGATAGACTTCGTAATGCGGGTGTAGTTCAATGGTAGAATTCCAGCCTTCCAAGCTGACTACGTGGGTCCGATTCCCATCACCCGCTCCATTATGAAACATACTCGAACTTTTATTAGTTCGAGTTTTTTATTGTTTTAAAAATCTATATCCAAATATACATAATTACTCATATCATAGGCTAAATTATTTTCTATCATTTTGTTTGCAATTTTACAACACTTAGATATCCTTACTCCATTAAATAATGGATCAATGTATCTAACTTTAGCACCATGATGTACATAGTAAACATTTTTTGGTTCTTCTTTTGATACTTTTACTTTTTTAGATTTTTTCCAAGCATTAAATATTTGATTATATTTAGAAGATTCTATAATATTTATTACATCACTCTCTTTTAAATTATATAAGTCACTTTTTGATATTTTATTATCATCATTTAATCTTTTTAAAATATCTGCAATTAACTGCATTGAATATCTAGTTCTATCTTCACGATATATAATAGATAGTCTACTTGTAACATCAACAAAATTTCTAGCTATCTTTTTAGTTTTAAAACCTAACTCAATTTCATTTTCTTCATTTTTTTGAATTTCAATATCATTATATATTTCTTTTATGCTATTTAAATCTAATAATTTATATGTAAATAAAGCGTTTGATAGTGAGTACTCTAATCTATCAGCTGATAGCTTTGGTGTATCATTATCTGCTATCGGATACATATGATAGTTATCTACTTCAGATATTTTAATATTATCTCTTTTTAATAGATTCATTATTTCTTTAGAATTCTTAATAATTTCTGTTGTTAAATCTTCTGTTGATTCTTGAGTCATATAGTCACCATTTAGAAAATCTACACAATGCTTAAATGCAGGTGTTGCTATATCGTGAAATAATCCAGATAAAGTTTGTTTTTTATCATGTGTAAAATGCCAAACAATTAAAGCAACTGCAACAGAATGGTCTAGACTTGAAAAGAAAAAATCGCTTTCAAATAAGTCTGAATAAATAGTGCCACAAGTAACACTAATATATTGCTGTGATAATAATTCTTTTGTATCTATATATTCATTTAACCATTCTGGAAAATTTGGCTCTAAAATTTTAAAATAATCTTTTATTTCTTTATTTAAATTATCATAATAGTTATTCATTTTCACTACCTCCACTAATTACATTTTAACATCAATTAATATTATAACAAATATATAAAAATTAAAAAATCACTTAAAAAGTGATTTTAAATTACTTAGTTTTATTTATTATCGTATAAACTTTTTGATCATAATACTGATCTCCTATTTTATAACTATCTTCTTTTAAAGATTCTAAATGCATACCAACATGCTCAGCAATCTTAATTGATGATTCATTTTGTGCAACTATTTCTGCTTCTATTCTATGGAAGTTCAATTTATCAAGCCCAAATCTAATTACTTTTTGAACCGCTTCTTTTGCATAACCTTTCTTTGTATAATTATATCCAATTATATATCCTATTTTACAATGATTGTTTAAAGTGTCTCTTGTATGTAATTGAACTAGTCCAATTATTTCATTAGTTTCCTTTAATACTATTCCCCATCTAAAATGATTACCATTTGCATACCATTCTTTATATTTTTCTACTAATGGTTTATACTCTTCAAACGTATTAAATGGTACCTGATAATAGAATTTAAAATATTCAAAATTATTATATATATTATTATATAGCGCCTCTGCATCCTCATCTACTATTTTTCGTAGTATTAGTCGTTCTGTTTCTAAGGCTTCAAATAAATCTATTTTTTCTTCTAAAGTCATATTAACCCTCCTATCTACCTGTATTATATAATTTTTAAAAATATAGTTAAAATACATAATCATTGTATTTATCATAACATTAAGTAATAATAAAATATTTTTATAATCTAGACTTAAATTTAAACTTTTGTTACAATAGTTCTAGATTGTTAGATAAAAAAAGGTATATAATAAAAATAGAAAAGGTGATATAATGGAAAAATTAGTAGAATTAGATTCAAAAAAATATGAAAACTATGTTAAAAATCATGAAAAATCTCACTTTTTACAATCATATTATTGGGGGGAATTTTCAAAACTTAAAAAAAACCTAACGCCATATTATTTAGGACTTGTCGATAATGAAAAAATACTTGGAGCATGTCTTTTACTTCAAAAAAAACTTCCTATGGGGTATTCCTACTTTTACTCTCCTCGCGGATTTGTAATTGATTATAAAGATAAAACGTTAATAAATAAATTTACAAAAGAAATTGTTAAATTCGCTAAATCAAAAAAAGGAATATTTGTAAAAATTGACCCTGACATAATAAAAGAAAAACATAATTATAATGATGAATTAATAGAGTTAGATTATGATTATAATGAAATATTTAAAAACATTAAAAATGCTGGATTTAAACATCTAGGTTTTACAAAAAATTTTGAAACAATGCAGCCAAGATATACATTTAGAATAGATATGAATCAAAGTCTTGAAGAAATTGAAGCACACTTTTCTAAAACAACTAAACAAAGAATAAATAAAGCAATCAAGCTTGGATGTGATGTTGAAATAGGAAATATAAATGATATAGATGAATTTTATCATTTAATGATGCTTACTGAAAACAGAAAAGATTTTGTTTCATATAAGAAAGACTATTATGAAAAATTATTTGAAATATTTGATAAACAAGGAATGGTTAAATTATTTTTAGGTAAAATTGATACAAATAAAATAATCAAAACTTTAGAAGAAAATTTAAATCAAATAAATGAAAAAGTACAAGAATTTGATAAAGATAATTTAAGTAAAAGCGCTAAATCAAAATTAAATGAACTTTTAAAAACTAAAGAAAAAACTGAAAGTGAAATAGAAAAATACAAGAATGCAAAAGAAAACTATGGTGATAACATCACATTAAATGCACATATGATAATCATATATAATGATAAAGCATGGGTATTATATGCAGGGAATCATAATATACTAACTGAAAGTTACGCTAACTACAATACATACTTTGAACATATAAAATATGCTTATAATAATTCTATTAAAACATATGACCAATTTGGAACAATTGGAGATTTAAGTAAAGATAACCCAAGACTGGGGCTACATGAATTTAAGAAAAAATTTGGTGGAGATTATGTTGAATTTCTAGGAGAATTTGATTACATTATAAATAAACCACTGTACATTGTGTTTACAAAACTAGTGCCTTTATACAGAAAGATAGTAAAAAACAAAGGCAAAAAAGAACTAAAAAAAGAAATTAATTAAACTACTCATGTAGTTTTTTTATTTTAAATTATAGAACATTAAATAATGAATCAACGATCCGAATAAACAAAAAAAATGAAAAAGTGAATGCATATATCTAATATTATTACCTAATTTATAAAATATGGCCCCAATAGAATAAACTAATCCCCCTATTATTAACAATAATAAAGTACTAGTATTTGTATTATTAATTATCGTTTTATAAAAAAACAATACTGACCACCCCATTATTAAATGAAATAATAACGAAACTTTATTATATTTATCAACACTAGCTATATTTAAAAAAATAAAAATAAATGTAATTAACCAAATAAAACTCAAATAAATTATTCCTACTTTACCTTTAATCATTACTAAACAAACAGGTGTAAAAGTACCTGCTTCAAGTATAAAAACACATAAATGATCTGCTACTCTAAACAATTTTTTTAAAGTAGTTTTTGGTAAAGCATGATATATAGTTGATATTAAGTATAATAATATTAACATTAAACAAAACATAATAAAATTATTATTACCTTTTATTAATATCAATCCAATTATTGATAATATTACACCTATTCCATGCGATATAGAATTAATTAATTCTTCTTTAAGAGAATAATTAGGTATTTTCACTTTATCCATAATTCACCTCAAATAAAACTATGAATAAATTTTTAAAATATATCAAAAAAAGTCTACATTATTTAGACTTATTTTTTAAACATTTATATACTTCCATTATTAACAAAATAACAATAGAAATTGTAAATAATACTATCATATGACTAATTGGAAATGCCTTAACTTTTAATAAATTACTTAAAAATGGTACTTTAATAACTAATATTTGAAGCATAATTGAAACAATAATTACTAAAAATAATAATTTATTATCATATTTCATATCAAATATTGACTTGTCTTCACTTCTACAATTTAACACATGTATATTTTGAATAAATACCATAAGAGTCATTATATATCCACGGGCCAAAGTAACATCAACATTATTTATCATTAAAAATAACCATACAACAAACACAACTAGTCCTATAGAAATACCTGATACAATTACTTCGTGTACTAATTTTCTATCAAAAAGCGAATCATGTGTATTTCTTGGTTTTTGATTCATAATATCATCTTCTGCTTTTTCAAATGACAAAGAAAAATCTTGAAGTCCATCAGTTACAACATTTAGCCATAAAAGTTGAATTGCAAGTAGCGGTGTTGGTAAATTAAGAATTAATGTAAGCAAGAAAAACAAAACTTCTGCAAGACCACATGATAATAACATAAAACTTACTTTACGTATATTACTATAAGCAATACGCCCTTCTTTAATACCCTTAGTTATTGATTTAAAACTGTCATCAACTATTATCATATCTGATGAATCTTTTGCAACATCAGTACCACTTCCCATTGCAACACCAATAGATGCACTTTTAAGTGCAGGAGCATCATTTACCCCATCTCCAGTTACAGCTACAAATTCACCCTGCCTTTTAAATGAATTTACTATTTCATATTTTTGAAGCGGTGTTACTCGTGAAAAAACTTTTACATCTTTTATAAATTCATCAAATTCTTTTTCACCTTTTTTCAAATATTCATCAAGTTCCATACCTGTTACAATTTCTTCAGTTGTTTTTGCCAAATTTAATTGTTTTGCAATTGAAAATGCAGTTAATGGATGATCACCCGTTATCATTACAACCTTAATACCTGCTTTTTTAGTTTCTTCTAAAGACGCATTAACATCTTTTCTAATCGGATCTATAAAAGCAGCTAAACACTTAAAATCTAATTTTTTTATATCTGCTACAGTATAACTATCTTTGTTTTCAACTTCACCACTAGCAATACATATTACTCTATATCCAAGAGAAGCTAATCGTTCATTCTCATCATTAACTTTAGTTTTATTAAATCTTTTACCATTTAGTGTTTTAGAAAACTTGCTAACTACTTCAAGTGATCCTTTAACTGTACAATAAGTTTTATCATTTTCCTTATAAAAAACAGCAGAATACTTGTTTTCAGATTCATAAGGAATACTATAAATTATGTTACTTCCTTTTTTTACACCTAACTTAAGTCCATATGACAAAAACGCTATGTCAATTGAATCTCCATAATATTGAAAAATGCCTTTTTCTTTAAATAAAGATGCCTCATTATTAATTACACCTAGCTTAGCTATTTTTCTCGCATCAGATATATTACAGTTAATACATTGCACTTTCCCTTTATCATTATATCCTGTACCCGATACTGTTATTTCACCAATATTTGGCATAATTATTCTTTTTAAAGTTTGTTCATTAAGTGTTAAAGTACCTGTTTTATCAGTAGCAATTAACGTACAACTTCCTAAGCTTTCTGCAGACGATAATTTTTTTACAATTACATTATTTTTAGACATTCTATTTGATCCAATTGTAAGTGCCATAGTAAGAGATAACGGTAATCCCTCTGGCATAGCAGAAACAAACAAAGAAATAACTAACAAAAATATTTCTTTAATCGCATACCCTTTTAAATATAATAGTAAAAATATAATTAATGAAATTGAAAAAACAGTAATAGTTATTTGCTTACTAAACTTTTCCATTCTAATAGATAATGGTGTTTTTTCACTTTTCATATTTATAACAGTATTTGCTATTTTACCTATTTCAGTATTGTTAGAAGTTTCAACTACAACTACTTTTGCTCTACCAGTCATTACAGTTGTACCCGAAAAAACCATATTCTTACAGTCTGCTATAGATGATACATTTAAAAAATTACCAGATGTTTTTTCTACATTTATACTTTCCCCAGTAAGTGCGGATTCATTAGTAGTGAAATTACTGCATTCTATAATTCTTGCATCTGCAACTATTTTATCACCACTAGACAAAACTAATATATCACCTTTTACAATTAATTTTGAATCAATATAATATTCCATATCATCTCTTAATACAAGAGTTTTTACATCAATCATATTTGATAAACTAGATTTTGTTTTTTCAGCTTTATATTCTTGAAATGTACCCAATATTAAATCAACCACAACAATAAATGTAATAGTTATAGCATCAATAAACTCACCTATTATTAAACAAAATATAGCGGTGATTATTAAAAGCAAACATATTGGATCTTTTATACCATCTATTATCATACCCAATATACTTTTTTCTTTTTGCTTTGGTAATTCATTAACACCATATTTTTTTAATTTTGCTGATGCTTCTTTATTTGACAATCCAGTTTTTCTAGAATTAACTTTATCTAATACCTCATTAATATTTAAACTATACCAATCCATATATACACCCTCTATTATTACAATAAAGATTATACCACGTCTAATTTATTTAGTAAATTAAAACTTTAAAAGCATTTATTATAATTTATAAATTAAAAAAGAGTAGAAAACTACTCTATTTACTTGGTCGTATTACTTCTTTACCGCCCATGTATGGTTGTAATGCAGCAGGTATTTTAATACTTCCATCACTCATATAATTATTTTCAATCACAGCAATTAATCCTCTAGGTGTTGCAAGTACTGTATTATTCAATGTATGTACATAATAATTACCATTTTCACCCTTTGTTCTAATACCCAAACGTCTTGCCTGTGCATCTCCTAATGTTGAACAAGAACCAACTTCAAAATATTTTTTTTGTCTTGGACTCCATGCTTCAACATCACATGATTTAACTTTTAAATCAGCTAAATCCCCACTACAACATTCAAGTGTTCTAACAGGTACATCCAAACTTCTAAAGAAGTCTACTGTTAATTTCCACATTTTATTATACCAAGTCATACTATCTTCAGGTTTACATAAAACAACCATTTCTTGTTTTTCAAATTGATGAACACGGTATAGCCCTCTTTCTTCAATTCCATGTGCACCAACTTCTTTTCTAAAACAAGGAGAATATGAAGTTAAAGTAAGTGGCAAAGTATTTTCTTTAATTATTTGATCTTTAAACTTGCCAATCATAGAATGTTCACTCGTACCAATCAAGAATAAGTCTTCACCTTCTATTTTATACATCATTGCATCCATTTCTTCAAATGACATAACTCCATCTACAACATCACTTCTAATCATAAATGGTGGCACACAGTATGTAAAGCCATTGTCAATCATATAATCTCTTGCATAAGATAGCATCGCAGAATGTAGTCGAGCTACATCACCCATTAAATAATAAAATCCATTACCACTAGTTCTTCCTGCGCTTGCCTTATCAAGTCCATTTAATGATTCAATTATATCTGCATGATGTGGTATTTCATATTCTGGTACTACAGGTTCACCAAATTTTTCAATTTCAACATTTTCACTATCGTCTTTACCAATAGGTACAGAATCATCTAAAATATTAGGAATTGTTAACATTCTTTTTCTAATTTCTTGTCCTAAGTTTTGTTCTTTAAGTTCTAATTCTTCTATTTTAGAAGATAATTCTTTTATTTCTTCTTTTACTTTTTCAGCTTCTTCTTTTTTACCATCTCTAATTAAAGGCCCAATGCTTGAACTTTTATCATTTTTTAAACTTCTAAGATTATCGCCTTCTAATTTCGCATCACGATATTGCTTATCCATTTCTATTACTTCATCTACTATTACTAATTTCTTATCTTGAAATTTTTTCTTAATATTTTCCTTTACTTTTAAAGGATTTTCACGTAAAAATTTTATATCTATCATAATACCCTCCTATATGGATTTACTTTTATAGTAACATCTCTTATATCTTTAAATTCCTGTTTTAATTTTTTTTCTATTTTACAAATTATATCATGTACTTCTATCAAAGAGTACTGCCCATTCATCTCCAAACTACCAACTATTTTATAATAATCACCAATTCTAAGAATAATAATTTCATCTATTTCTATAACATTTTTATTTTTTATAATATTCTTTTTTATATCACTTATTAAATTTTCATCAGTTATAGTTGTACCAATTTTAAAACTAATTACTTCCTTTAAATAATTATACCCTATATTAATAACAATTAAACCTATTATAAAAGTTGAAATCATATCTATATACCTTAAAAACTTAACTGAGCTAAAAATTCGCATTATCATAGTTCCAAAAAGAACTATTAATGAACTTATAACATCTAACCTACCATTATAAGCACTAAGTGATAATGCTTGATTATTTTTATTTTGACCACTATACATTAAATATAACGATAATACTAGTTTAACAAATATAGCAATAGAACAAAAAATAAATAGTTGTGATTTAGGTAAATAATACTTCCTGCCTAATACATTATATATTATACCAAAACCTATAAATAAAATAAACAATCCAGCAGCAACATTTATATAATAAAACTTATCATTTCTTTCCTTCTCTTTATTATAAATATTCATAGAATCACTTATAAAAATACTACATGAATGCATCGAATCTGCAATAAAAGAACTAGACTTACAAAGAATACCACCTACAAGTTTAAAAATAAACAAAGATAAATTAGTAATACAGCTAATGATTAGCTCTTTATTTTCCTTCATATTATCACCCTTATTTTGCTTCATACCAATTTTCCCCATAAGCTATACTTACCTTTAAAGGTACATTAAGTTTACAAATGTTTTCCATAACATCTTTTACAATTTGTATTACAGTTTCTAATTCATCCTTTAAAACATCAAATACTAATTCATCATGTACTTGAACAATCATTTTACTTTTTATATTTTTTTACTTAAATACCTTATCAATTTTAATCATAGCCATTTTAATTATATCTGCACTCGTTCCTTGAACAGGAGTATTAAGTGCGATTCGCTCACCTTGTTGTCTTACAGCATAAACACTACTGGATAATTCCTTAACAAATCTCTTCCTTTTAAATAAAGTTTCAACTACCAATTTCTCATATGCTTCTTTTGTGATAGCATCTCTATATTCTTTAATCCCAGGATATATTTCCATGTAATGATCCATAAATTTTTTAGCTTCAATCATAGAAATATCTAAATTTTCAGATAATCCAAAACTACTTATACCATATACTATACCAAAATTTACAGCTTTCGCAACCCTTCTTTCATTAGAAGTTACTTTATCTATTGGTATACCAAATATATCACTAGCAGTTGATGCATGTATATCTAAATCATTTTTAAATGCATCTATTAATGCTTGAACATTAGCCATATGTGAAAAAATTCTAAGTTCTATTTGAGAATAATCACTACTCAAAATTACTGAATTAGGACTTGGTACAAATACTTTCCTGATAAGTCTTCCATCATCATTCCTAATAGGAATATTTTGTAAATTAGGTTCAAGTGAAGATAAGCGCCCAGTACGAGTTAAATTTTGAGTATAAATCGTATGCACTTTAGAATCATTTTCACTAGCAGATAAAATTCCTTCTACATACGTTGAATACAATTTTGTGAGTAATCTATATTCAATAATTTTATTAATTATTTCATGTTTACCCTTTAATTTATTTAATACTTCTATAGAAGTTGAATATCCTCGTTGAGATTTTTTGCCATGTGGAAGTCCTAATTTTTCAAATAATATATCACCTAATTTATAAGGCGAAGCTATATTAAATTCACAACCAGCCAAATCATATATTTCATTAGTCACTAAAGAAATTTTTTCACTCATTTCCTCTTTCATTTTATATAAAACATCTCTATCAACATTTATTCCATTATACTCAATATCACCAAGAACAAATATTAATGGTTTTTCTATTTTTTCATATACATCCATTTGACCTGAAGACTCTAATTCTTTTAATAAATTATCATGCTCTTCAAAAATAAATTCAGCCTTTTTTAAGCATTCATTTTTAGTTACATCATAACTAGCTTCTGATATCTTAGTTTTTCCATAAATCTTATAATAATACTCTATATCATAATCTAAAGTTCTAGCTAAATACGCAACATCTTCTCTAACGTCATAATCTAAAAGTGAAGAAACAATCATCAAATCTAAAAATGGTTCTTTAAGTTCTAAATCATTTTTTTTACACAATACATAAAGTTTTTTTAAATCATATGTATATTTTAAATGTGACTTAATATTATTAAAACACTTTTTAAAAATGTCAAAATCTAAAAAATACGAATTATCACCATCACAAAGTGAAACACCTAGCACCTTTGAAGTGTGATAATTACTTCCAAGTATTTCTACATATATAGAAGCATCTTTTTCTAATTTAAAATTAGGATCATCAATAACTACTTGATTAATGTGTTTTTTTACTTTAGGTTGTTTTTTTAAAAGTGACCTAAACTCTAATTCTTCATATATTTTATTTAATGCATCAATATTAGGTCCTAAATACTTTGTATCTGATATATTTATCTCAAGCGGTACATCCTTAATAATAGTAGCAATTTCATAACTCATATATGCATTATCTTTATCTACTTCTAATTTTTCTCTTAATTTAGGAGTTAATTTATCTAAATTAGCATATATTCCATCTAAAGTACCATATTCTTGTAATAATTTGATTGCAGTTTTTTCACCTATTCCTCTTACACCAGGAATATTATCTGATGGATCTCCCATCAAAGCTTTTAAATCAATTATATGAATAGGATCAAATCCATACGCTTCTTTAAACGTATCGAAGTTGTATCTAATATAATCTTTTTGTTTTAATAATTTAATATCAATATCACTTGATATCAATTGAAGTAAATCTTTATCACTGCTTATAATTGTACCAATAAAATTTTCTTCAAGATCACAAAATCTAGCAAATGTTCCAATAATGTCATCAGCTTCATAATTGTCTATCTCATACCATTTTATTCCCATACAATCAAGCAATTCCTTAGCTTTAGGAAATTGAAGCTTTAATTCATTTGGAGTTTCACTTCTTCCACCCTTATAAAAATCATATTTCTTATGTCTAAAAGTTTTACCTTTGTCAAAAGCAACAATGATATAACTAGGATTTTCTTCATTTATAATTTTATTTATCATATTTACAAATCCATATAATGCATTTGTAGGAAAATTTTTACTATTAGTCATAATGTTACCTGTATATGCAGTAGCATAATAGCTTCTAAACAAAAGATTATTTCCATCAACTAGTATTAATTTTTCCACATTAATCACCTAATATTTATTTTATCACAAATAAGAAATATTTACTATCAATTAAAATTTTTTTATATACAAATTTACTATGGAAAAATACAAAAAAGTATAGTATAATATTTATTAGTACAATATCAAGAAAGGAATTTAACAGTATTATGTTTTATCCAAATGGAATAATTAAAAGTAAATCTAATTTCATACAATATGGTAATAGAGGTATGAATTTAGAAAACGATATAAATGATACAAATAAATACTATTTAGAAACAGATGTAGCAATTATTCATAAAAAACCAACGAGTATTACAATATCAAAAGTAGATTACAAATCAAGATATGATGCTGTTATAAAAGAAGCATACTTTAAAACTCCATCAACAACAGATTATAATGGAATTTATAAAGGAAAATATATAGATTTTGAAGCAAAAGAAACAAAATTAGATTATTTTCCATTAAGAAATATTCATGAACATCAGATAAAACACTTATTTAACATTGTTAAACATGGCGGAATTGGATTTTTAATTGTACGATTTACTAAATTTAATAAAACATACTTTTTAAGTGTAGATCAATTAAAAAAATTTCTTGATAACAACAAAAGAAAATCAATAACACTAGATTTTTTTGATACTCATGGTTATATTCTAAAAGAAAGTTTAAGACCACGAATTGATTATTTAAAAATAATAGATAAGTTATATTTTGGAGGTACAAATGAAAAAGAAAATTAACAAATTAATAAAATTTATCAAACAAAATCAAATGAATTCATTGATTGTTATTATAAGCATACTAGCGCTATTAATCGGATCACTTTCAATTGGATTTATAAAAGCATTTATAATTATCCTATTAATAGACTGCATAATTTTAATACCCACATTTAAAGAAAAAATTAAGAAAGGAAGTAAAAATATGAGTAAAAAAAGTAATTCAAATAGTACAAAAAATAATAATTATAAAAAAACTAAATCAAAAAAGAAAAAAACACTTAAAATATTACTCATGATTTTCTTTATTGGATGTATACTTTCATTAATAGGTATAGTTATATTTACAATAATGATTGTAAGCAGTGCTCCAAAATTTGATCCTAAAAACCTAGAAAAAGCAGAAACAACAATAGTATATGACAAAAACGGAAATGTATTTGCAAAACTTGGTAGTGAAAAAAGAGAAAAAATAACTTATGACGAAATGCCAGAAGTTCTTGTAAACGCAATTATATCTATAGAAGATTCAAGATTCTTCCAACATAATGGATTTGACTTACCTAGATTTTTATCAGCAACATTTAAACATGTAGCAGGTAGTGATGGTGGTGGTGCATCAACACTAACAATGCAAGTTGTTAAAAATAACTACACTTCTACTGTATCTAGTGGTTGGGAAGGAATAAAAAGAAAATTCACAGATATTTACATGGCAATATTTAAAGTTGAAAAAAAATATTCAAAACAACAAATACTAGAATTCTATGTTAATTCAAATTATCTTGGAAGTGGCGCATATGGTGTAGAACAAGCTTCACTTACATATTTTGGTAAAAAAGCAAAAGATTTAAACTTAGCTGAAGCTGCTATGATTGCAGGTCTTTTCCAAGCACCAGATTCATTGGATCCATTTAAACATCCTGAAGCTGCAGAAAAACGTAGAAAAACTGTTTTAAACTTAATGTATAAACACGGATATATTACTAAAAAAGAAAACGAAGAAGCACAAAAACTTACAATAGATAAATTACTTACTGAATCTACTCAAGAAGAAAATAAATATGGTGCTTTCCTAGATACTGTAGTTGAAAATGTAAGAGAAGTAACTGGAAATAATCCTTACACTACTTCTATGGAAATCTACACTACTCTAGATCCAGAAAAACAAGAACATATTGATAAAATTATGTCTGGAGAAACATTCAATTGGGAAAATGATGTTGTAACAGCAGGAATAATGGTTCTAGATATAAGTGATGGTTCAATTGCCGCAGTTGGTGCTGGTCGTAACAGAAGCGGTGCTAGTGTATTCAACACTGCTACAATGATAAAAAATCAAATCGGTTCAACCGCTAAACCATTATATGATTATGCAATGGGAATTGAAAAACAAAACTGGTCAGATGTTAAAATGTTTGGTGATGAACCATATGCTTATTCAAATGGTACTACAGTAAATAACTGGGACGGAAATTTCAAAGGAACAATGACTTTAAGAGAAGCACTTGCTCAATCAAGAAATATTCCAGCACTTAAAGCATTCCAAGCAAATGATAAAGAAGATATAAAGAATTTCGTAAAAAGTGTTGGATTATCTCCAAATGAAGATTTATATGAAGCTCATGCTCTTGGTGCATATAACGGTGAATCACCTCTTACAATGGCAGCTGCTTACTCAGTATTCTCAAATGGAGGATATTACATTAAACCATATAGTTTCACAAAAATAGTTTATCGTGGAACAGATGAAGTATATGAAACTAAACCTGAAAAAACTAAAGTATTAAGTGATGAAACAGCATACATTATGACTTCATTACTTCAATCATCTGCAGAATATGGACTTGGTAGATATAACTACATAAATGGCGCTGTTTATGGTGCAAAAACTGGTACTACAAACTTTGATGAACCAACTAAAGCAGCAAATAACTTACCATATGATGCAATCAAAGACTTGTGGGTTAATTCAGTTTCCCCTGATTATGCTATATCACTTTGGTATGGATATGACAAAATTGATAGCACTTATGTTTCAAGATTAAATTCAGGTCAACACATGAGATTATTCCAAACTATAGCAAAAGGTATTTATAAGACTGGAAGTAATTGGACTCGTCCAAGTGGCGTTGTAGAAGTAGCAGTTGAAAGAGAAACAGAACCTCTAAAACTTCCTAGTGCATATACACCTGCAGATATGATAACAACAGCATTATTTAAAGCCGGATCTGAACCAACTGAAGTTTCAACTAGATTCCAACAATTACCTGATGTTACAGGTTTAACAGCAAAAGATTCAAATGGAAAAGTAAATCTCTCATGGGATGGAGTTGCTACACCTGATGGTATAAATACTGATAAAATACGTGAATTATTTAAAAATATTTATACTAATCAAGGTTATTTAGAAAGTGCAGTTAATAATAGAATAGGATATAATAATGGTGTTATTGGAAATGTTGTTTATGAGGTATATAGAAAGGATTCAAATGGTAATACATCATTAATCGGAACAACAGAAGGTACAAACTTTACTGATAATAGTCCAAAATCAGGTAACACTACATATATCGTAAAAACAGCATATTCAATATTTAAAGCTAATGCAAGTAACGGTGCAGAAGTTAAAATACAAACAAAAGAAGCTAACGTAATAACATTTGATTTAAGTGATGCCGAAACTACTGAAATAAAAGTTGGTGCAACATATACTGAGCCAACAAATCCAATTGTAGTACTTAATAATGGCGTTATCGATACAAGTAAAAAAGCAACAATTAAATCAAAAACAATTAAAAGAGCTTCAGACAACAAAATAGTAAATCAAATAACTACTGATAAAGAAGAAACATTTACTATTACATATAATGTTACATATGGTAGTTCATCTGATACATTAACAAGCAAAGTTATCGTAAAATAAAAAGAAGATTAAATCTTCTTTTTATAATACTTACAAATATTTTGTAACTTACAATTATCACATTTAGGGCTAGATGCTTTACAATAATATCTTCCAAATAAAACAAGTTGATGATGAAGTCTGCCTAACTTATCTCTTGGAAATTTTTTATTTAATTTCATTTCGATTTTTTTTACATCATCATTTTTACTAGCTATACCTAACCTAATACTCACCCTACTTACATGAGTATCTACAGCAATACATGGCTCATTATAAATGTTACTTAAAACCACATTTGCGGTTTTCCTACCAACTCCTGGTAAACTCTCTAAAAATTTTCTATCATTTGGTACGTATCCATAATCAAGTAACCTCTTAGAAATTTCTAAAACATATATTGCCTTTCTTTTATATGTCCCTATTGGCTTAATAATTGTTTCAATATCATTTACATCCGCATTACTTAAATCAAGTAAAGAACTATATTTGTTAAATAAAACATCTGTTACCATATTTACTCTTTTATCAGTTGTTTGAGCGCTTAACACCGTAGCAATTAATAATTCATAATCTTTATTATAATTTAATTCACATCTTGGATTTGGTATAATTTCATCCAAAAAATTTAAAACATCATTCATCACTATCACTTAACCAGTCATAATCAAAAAGTTGTTTAGATTCTATTTTTTTTCTTTGGAATTCTTTTCTATTTTTATCTATATCGTTTACATTTTTAATACCTTTTTTCTTCCATTCAAATAATATTTTATCAATATATCTAAAATTACTTACTCCATTAAATACCGCCTCTTTTAAAGCAGATAAGATCAATTCATCACTAAATCCTGATTCTTTCCAGCCATTAATTAATTCATACTCAATTGGAGATAAAGCACGTCCAAATTCTTTTTCAAAATTATCATATAAAGTGGTTTGAGTTTCTTTATTATCTTCATTTAAATAAATAAACGCAAGTTTTTCATACAAGCAATAAAAATCAATATATTCACTTTGAATATTATTTTGGACAGTTGTTTTAATCTCAATTATTTTCTTTTCAGATAAAGATGAAATTATCTCCATAACCTTACTTAAATCCAAATCTAATTCTTGACTAATTCTTTTAGGATAAAATTCATTAGTATTTAATAAATATATAAGCACAATTAATTCTGAATCATCTATATCTATTTTTTTATAATTACAAATCAAAAATTTTGATATACTAAAATCTCTAATTTGAAGTAAATCTATTATTTTATCTAACATAAATATCACCTAAACTAATTATAGACTAAAAAAAACAATATTACAATTACATGTAATGTTGTTTTATATATTTTTTTATTTCATTTTTATTATTTTTTAAATTTAATGCTACAATTTTAAATTCAATATCCTCAATAATTTTTTTATTAATACTTGATAAATCATAATCAATTTCACTTCTGTTTTTAATTGGTAATGATTTAAATAAATTTAACAATAAATCTTCATTAATACTTTTAATCTTAGCTACATTTAAACACATTTCAATTCCGTAATTATATACAACCATTTTATCAAGTATATCTTTAGTTAAACATTCTTTAATACGTTTTATTTTCTTTTCATCTTTCCTGTTAAAATTATATTTGCTACACCCTATTTGAGCCCACATATAATTTAAATCTGGAAAATAAATTATATTATTTAAATCAATTTCTAAATACTTATCTAACTCAAGATTTTTTAACAAACTAATTCCATACATAGCATTAGAACTTGAAAAAATTTTATCTAATTCTTGCTTTTTTCTATCATAAGATAAATACTTAAGTAAATAACCATATTTTTTTATATATAATTCTAATTTTTTATCTAATTTAAAATTAAGAATAGTCGCAAACCTAATAGCTCTTAAAATTCTTAAAGAATCTTGTTTTAAACGCTTTTTAGGATTACCAATCATCCTTATACATCTATTTTCTATATCACTAATGCCACCGACATAATCAATTATTTTTTTATCTTTATTCATGAGCAACGCATTAATAGTGAAATCTCTTCTTTTTAAATCACTTTTAACATTTTTAGTAAATTTAATTTTTTTAGGATATATATAATTAATATAAAAAAATTCTTTTCGAAAAGTCGTTATTTCATATGCCTTATTTTTATATTTTATTTTTACACTACCATAGTTTTCACTAGTAACATCAAATAATTTTTTTAAATCTGTTAAAGTAGCCGACGTAGTAAAATCTACATCAACAGTTTTCTTATTCAAAATATTATCTCTTACATATCCACCTACTATATATGACTCAAATCCATTTTTATTTAAAATATCAAGAACTTCAAATTCCATAAATCCTCCTAAAAGAAAAAAGGCTTAATTGCCTTTTAGTTTAAAGCTTCTTTTAATTTAGAACCAGCTTTAATTGTAACAGCTGTTTTAGCAGGAACTTTAACAGTTTCTCCAGTTCTTGGATTACGAGCAGTTGTAGCAGCTTTTTCTTTAGCTACAAAAGTACAGAAACCAGTAATAGTTACCTTACCTTCTTTTTTAAGTCCTTTCTTAACTCCAGCTTCTACAGCATCAAGTGCACGAGCTGCTTGTGCTTTTGTTAAACCAGCATCTTCTGCTACGAAATTTACTAAATCTGTTTTAGTCATTTTTGTTTACCTCCCTATTATTAATAAGCTATCTTGCTTACAATATAAGAATACCATGATTTCACAGTAAAATCAACATTTTTTTAAAAAAAATACTATTATTTAACCACTTCTTTTAATTTTTCATATATTTTTACCATCGCATATGTATCAAGTTCACAATACTTAAGTAAATTCTTTCTTAACATTTCTTGTTCTTCCTTAGATAAATTCTCCATATTAGTAAAGGAATTCATTGCCTCACTCCCATTATGTATCATATCTAAATTATGATAATCTAAATCAGCTTCATTTGGAAATAATGCAGGTAAAACATATTTAATAGAATATGAACCTTTCATCTCTTTAACATAATAACTCCTATTATAAAATGGAATCATTAAATCCTTAATATTACTATATATATTTAATAAATGTGCACTAAGATCAGGAAATAAACTAGCAAGATTCTTAATGACAGTTTTTTCAAAAGACATATTATAAGCTAGAACACAAGTATCCATAGGTATATCTTTAACTAAATTTTCTGCAAGTTCTCTTCTTGGATCAACACCTGCAATAGCTAAAAATTCCTTATGTTTTAAACCATTTTCATAATAATGAAGTGAATACTGAAAAGGTATCTGCATATATGGACTAATTCCATCATACTTTGGTACAGCCTGTTGAAACGTTTCAAAATCTAAAAAATATAACGGTTCAGTTAAAGTATCCAAAAATTTTTTTACTTCTTCCTTATTAATATATTCTTCTTTATCATATAATTCAAATTCGATTTGCTGTTTAAATTTATCATCAATATCTTCTTTAAGTAATTCGTTATATGTATAAATATTATCATAATAATATTTTAATTTCTTTTTTTTAGTCATCCTTCTTAAGTCAAAAACATTAGGTTTTTTTAAAAATTGTGTGCAGTAATTAAAAAATGGACAATCATATGGAACAAAGCATTGCATACCTATATCAATTTCAGGTTCTTTTTCATCTATCAAATATTTATTTAAAAAATTAATATTACTTTTTACTTCATCTTGTTTTTCTAATACTTCATCAGTTATATCCTTAGTAATAAATAATTTATTAAGTTCCAAATCCCCTTTTCTTACATACTTACTGTTTATATATACAACAAAACATTTCTTTACATTTAATCCTAAATTACTTAACACATAGTATTGATAAGAAACATCATCAATATAAATATCCTTAACAGAGGTTGAACTCTTAACTTCATACATTTCATATTCTTCATTATCTTTTTTTAAAATATCAACACTACAAAAATTATCATCATATTTAAAAGAAGCTTCTGTAATTATTATATTTTTAAAACTTAATAAGGCTAATGTATCTTTAACCATATTATCTAAATTTGAATCAAATTTAACTTCAAAAGATTTACCTAATAATTCTTTAGCAATATTTCCAACAGTAACACCATTTTCAAATACAGAATCATTATTTAAATCACTCATTACTTCTGGATAGTATTTCTCTAGCCATAATTTTTTAACACACTCTATTCCATTACAATACTTTGACTTTGATAACATATTACACCTCTATATAATTTTACCACGAAAAAAAAAGACAAAAAAGTCTTTTATAAAACAATAGCAAATAAATTGCCAGAACCTTTATTAACTAATTTAGATAATGTTTGTTGAAGTTTAAATCTAACGTTCTCAGGTAACATTGATAATTTCGCTTGAATACCTTCTTGTACTATTACATCAAGGCCTCTTCCAAAAATTTCACTTTTCCAAATATTACTTGGATCAGTATCACTATCTTTCATTAAATAGTTAATCAATTCTTTACTTTGAAGTTCTGTACCAATAATTGGTTCAAATGTTGACTCTACATCTACCCTAATCATATGTATAGAAGGTGCGACTGCTTTTAATTTAATTCCATATCGACTTCCTTGTTTAATTATTTCAGGTGTATCTAATTTCATATCCATCAAACTTGGAGTAGCAACACCATAACCTGTTTGTTTAACCATTTTTAAAGCTGATTTAATTTGATCATATTCTCTTTTAGCTTCATTATAATCTTGGAATAAACTAAGTAATTCAGCCCTACTATTAATGTCAACATTAATTATGTCTTTAATAACAGAATTAAATAATCCATTAGGTGCCTGTAAAGTAAGTGTAACCTCACCTGTAGAAGTATCAACGTCAGATAAATAAGCTTTTTCAATAAATTCAGAATCTCCAAAGTGAGTTGTAATATTTTCAATATCTCTTAATTTATCTACTTCAATAACACTTTCTCTAATTTTTTCAATATAATTTTTCTTTAAATCATGTTTAGAATCTAAACACGCTACCCAATCAGGAATATCAACCTTTACTTCCATTACAGGAAATTCATACAAAGCTTCTCTAAGTATTGAATAAATATCACGTTCTGTCATATTTTCAACACTAATAGGAAGTACCGGTACACCATATGATTCTTTTAAATTTTCAGCAAGTCTTTCTGTTTCTGGTAACATTGGATGAGAAGAATTTAATACCACTATAAAAGGTTTACCAATTTCTTTTAGTTCATTTACAATACGTTCTTCCACTTCAATATAATTTGACCTAGGTATTTCTCCAAAAGAACCATCAGTAGTAACAACTATTCCAATTGATGAATGATCCTTTATTACTTTTTCAGTTCCAATTTCTGCTGCTTCTACAAATGGTATTTGTTCATCATACCAGTATGACCTGTTTTCGTGATACCCATAAGTCTTTTTAAAAATTGCTCCAAAGCAATTGTATTTTTTCTTATACTAATACTTCACTTTTTTTAATTCTATAATGAATTTCTAGTTTTTTATCTTTAGTTACATATATCTTATCAATTAATCTATTCATAATTTCTCTTGTTGGATTTTTCATATCAAGAAAACTTTTAATAATATCTAAATATTCAACATAACAAGAGGAATCTTCATTTATACTAGAAATTTCTTCTTTTAATTTTTCTAATTTTTCGTTTGCAGTTTTAATATCTTCTTCAATAGTTTTAAATAATCTTTGATAAGTTTCTACACTTATAATATTATTAAACTTATCATCATATAAAGAGTCTTGCTTTCTTTTTAATTCAGCTATCTTTAAATTAAGTTCATCAATTTTTTTTAGTTTATCTTGTTTAGGATCAACATATTGATTTTTGATAATACTTTCAAATTCATCTTTATCATTAATATATTGATTAGCCATAGTGCTTAATTTGTTATAGACGGTATTTTCTAATTTTGTATAGTTAATATAATGTGAAAAACATATATCATACTTACTAAACTTACGATAGTTATTACAATTCATTGTAACTCTATCTCTTTTTTTATCATAACTAATACTCATTCTTGCACCACAGTCTTTACAATAAACTAAATCAGATAGAACATAATCAACATTTCTTCGTTCGGGATTATAATTATTTGAAGAATCTTTAATAGATTGTGCTATTTCAAATGTTTTTCTATCA
>JAFUCZ010000010.1 GCA_017459425.1 Bacilli bacterium | reverse complement strand
TATTTCATTTACTATTGGTGGTCTTCCAACACTATTTCCAGCTGCTGCTCCTACATAATTTTTCCCAGATACATCTACATTTGTTATATTCATACCAAGTATTTTATTTGTATTATATCCGACTGTTCCAGTATAATCTTCTCCACTTATGGTTACATTATCTGTATTTAAATATTCTAGAGTTCCACTATTATATCCAATTAATCCTGTATAATTTATTCCTTCAATATTTGCATTTTTTATTGTACGTCCATCTCCATATAATGAACCTGTAAATGAATTATCATTACTTGTTATACGTGAAGAATTTCCTAACATATAAAATCTTTTATTATTAAAATCAATGTCACTTGTTAATTTATAGTAATTACCTTTTGGATGGGCAACTGCTATATTCCAATCACTAACACTTCCTATTTCATACGGATCAGAACTTGTTCCACTTCCTTTTAATTTGCTTGCACTTGGAATTGGCTTACTTGCTGTTGCGATTACTTCTATTTTTCCAGTTGAATCATAATCAAAGTAATATCCACTCGAATCATTATCTCCACCTAAATAAGTATCAAGTATATAATCATATCCATTTAATCTACTTGTGTGATTACTTAAAAAACTTGTTATTGTATTATAACTTTCATACCTAGATCCTTTTAATGTTAATCCATCACTTGCATATACTTTAACATAATTAGTTACATATTCACCACCAATTTTGTTACTAGCCGGGAATGTTCCTCTTGAATAATAAGAATATCCTTTTATATTTCCACCTTCTACTACTCCAGTTACATATACTGCCTGTCCTTCATGTAAATATCCAGATATTCCTGCTGCATCTCCACTTGTTGCTTCAATATCAGCATTTACTAGTATATTACTTACATATCCTGTACCAGAATCAGATTTTGTATTTCCAACTGCGCCTCCTACATAGTCATATCCTTTTATACTTCCTGTTATACTTATTTCATTTACTATTGGTGGTCTTCCAACACTATTTCCAGCAACTGCTCCTACATAATTTCTCCCAGTTATATTTACATCCAACAAATTAAATCCTCGTATTGTTCCACTATTATATCCAAACAGTCCTACATTATCTTGACTTGGTAAGTTTATTGTAAGATTAGATATTGTTTTCCCGCCTCCTTCAAATGTTCCTTTAAATGGTTTGCTTGGAGTTCCTATAGGTGCGAATGAAGTAGTAGTTACACCTTTATTATCACAAGTAGTTTTAGCAGTTCCTGATACTAATTTTGACATATCAAGATCATTTCTTACTTGAACAATTTCACCAGAATAATCATGACCTTCATTTACACTCTTACTAAATGCATATAAATCTTCTTCTGAATCAATATAATAATATTTTTTTGAATTTTTTGTTTCTGTTGCTAACTCACATGGATTTTCATCAATAACTTTCATTTCATAATCACAATTTACATTTTGAGTTTCGTAATTACTACATTGTAAGCAGGCTGTAACTGAAAATGAATCATCATTTTCACCATAACTTACTAAGACCTTACTATCTTTACCAGTTCCATAGCACACACCACCGTCACCACTATCGTGAACTGCTTTCATATAATTATTATCCACTAATGTTTTTAAACCTATATTATTTTCATCTTTTATTTTTTCTTTAACTATATATGAAGTTGCTGCTCTTTCCATTGCTTTTTCTTCGGAATGATATTTTTTCATTCTAGCTTGTTCTATTAAAGAACCTACTGCAAAAACAGTAATGACAGTTATTACTGATAAAATTATTATTACTGCCAATAATTCTACTAAAGTAAATCCTCTTTTGTTTCTTATTTTCTTCATTTTATCACTCCTACTATATAATAATTATATAATAATTAGAAAAAAAAAGAAAGAAAATACTATAATATTTCCTCTTTTAAATTTGGGTTATTTAAAATTTTAATTAAATAATCAATTTCTTCTTTAGTATTATAAAAATATAAACTTACTCGGCACGTATTTTTTACAGTTATTTCTTCTTTTAACATTTTTGTACAATGATTACCTGCTCTAACACAAATATTATATTTATTAAGATAAATTGAAAGATCTTGTGCGAAAATATTTTTAATGTTAAATGTTATTATTCCACTTTCACTAGTTTCATTATATAATATTATATCTTTAATAGATTTCATCTTTTCAATAGCGTATCTTTTTAAATCTTTTTCATATGAAGAAATATTATCCATACCAATTTTATTTAAATATTCTATAATTTTTCCAAATCCAATTACACCTGCAATCGATGGAGTTCCTGCTTCAAATAGAAATGGTGGTTCTTTATAAACTCTAACACCATCACTAGAAAAGCTAGAATTCATTCCACCTCCAAATTGTAATGGTCGCATATTGTTTAGTAGTTCCATCTTTCCATATAAAACTCCAACACCTGTTGGACCACACATTTTATGAGCCGAAAAAGCTAAGAAATCAATATCAAGTTTTTGAACATCAACTTTTAAATGTGGAACACTTTGAGCCCCATCTACTACAACTAATATGCCTTTACTATGAGCATACTCTATTATTTCTTTTATTGGTCTAATATCTCCAACTACATTAGTAATATGGGCTAAACTTATTACTTTAGTTTTATCAGTAATTGATTTTTTTACATTTTCTAAAGTTACTTCTAAATTATCATTAAGCGGTATAAAATTTATTTTTAAATTAAGTTCATCTTTTATTTCAAACCATGGCAATATATTCGATGCATGTTCACTTATTGTTAGTAATATCTCATCATTTTCTTTTAAATTATATTTAAAAAAGCCAAATACTATTTTATTTAAAGAATCAGTTGCTCCACTAGTAAAAATAATTTCCTTACTATCTTTAGCGTTTATAAATTTACTAACTAAATCTCTTGTTTTTTCAAACATCGAATCTACTTTTAAACTAATATCATAATCTCCTCTATGTGCATTTGCGCTATAGTTGTTATAATAATCACTTATACTTTCAGCTAATATCGTTGGTTTTAACGTAGTAGCGCCATTATCTAAGTATACAATAGATCCATTTAACATATTAAAATCTTCTCTATTCATACATTACCTCCTAACAGTCATTAATATTTTATTCATTTATAATTATAATCTTCATTATAATTATACTAAAATTATTTAACATATTATATCAAATTTTATAAATTTAACAAAATTTGAATAAATTATATTAAATAGTACATAATATAATTGGATATTCGCAAGTATTCACGAAAAAGAGTTTTCTCTTTTTTTATTTTTTTGATATAATCAATTTGGAGGTAATAAATATGGATTGTATTTTTTGTAAAATTATAAATGGTGATATTCCATCATATAAATTATATGAAGATGATATAGTAATTGTTATTTTAGATGTAAATCCTGACACGTTAGGACACAGTTTAGTAATTCCTAAAAAACATATAACTGATATAACAGATATGGATAATGATACATTTACTCATATTATAGATGTAGCTAGAAATATAAAAAAAACACTTGAAGAAAAATTAAATATAAATGGGCTTACATTGATTCAAAACAATGGTGATGTACAAGAAGTAAAACATTTTCATCTTCATTTAAAACCATTTTATAATGAAACTGTAGAAAATAAAACTGTCGAAGAAGTTTACCAAATACTAAAAGGATAACTTCTTTTTTTATAAATAAAAAAGAACTTTAAAAAGTTCTTAATAATCTAATGGTGACCCGTACGAGATTCGGACTCGTGAATGCATGCGTGAAAGGCATGTGTGTTAAGCCACTTCACCAACGGGCCATATCTCTTGTAAAAACAAAATGGTGGGCCTGAATGGACTTGAACCATCGACCTCACGCTTATCAGGCGTGCGCTCTAACCAGCTGAGCTACAAGCCCATTTAAATATCACAAGATAAAAAAAATAAATGGCGCCCGATGTAGGACTCGAACCTACGACCTAACGGTTAACAGCCGTGCACTCTACCGACTGAGCTAATCGGGCATTCAAAAGAACATATTAATTGTATAATATTTATTAATTTTTTTCAAGTGTTTTATGAATATTTTTTTATTTTTTTTAAAATTTATTATATTACGTTAAATTAAAAGTTAAAGTCGCGATAAAATAAAAAAATAGTTTTAATAGTTAAGTTCCCATTTTATGGGAATTTTTCTATGTTTTAGAAGATAAAAATTGAAAAAAAAGGAATAATATGATAAAATTTAATCTA
>JAFUCZ010000009.1 GCA_017459425.1 Bacilli bacterium | reverse complement strand
GATCTATATATCTTAATCTTACGATTATCTTTTTAAATTAAATTCGTATATCTTATAAATTGATTGTGATATTTTACCACAATACAAATTATTAAAAATAAACTTAGTTAATCCATGTAAATTATTTTCTTCTTTCCTAATCAAATGTGTTGCTACATACTCTAAATTATTATTTAATTGTAAAAAATCTTCAGGATTATCAATTCCATATTTTACCTCAGCATTCATTTGATTAACTGGATTTTTTATTTTAGAACTTTTAACTCCTTTTTTTGAGTATGCATCAAATAATAAATGAACATCTCCTAATTTATTATTTATTTGTGCAACTAATTCTTTTATTTCTTCTTCTGATAAATACATTGTTAATCCTTCAGCAACTACCATTATATTATCATTTATTTTTATCTCTCCTAACCATTTATAATCTAATACTGAACTACCTATCATTTTATGTTTTGAATCTTCTTCATAAAACTTTTTTCTTATATCAATTACATTTTCATAATCTATATCATACCAAGTATCAAAGTTTTGATTGACTCTTAAACACCTTGAATCAAGTCCACAACCTAAATGTATTATAGTAGTATTAGGATGTTCTTCAATATATTTATTACATAATTCATCGATTATTAATGCCCTAACACTCATGTACATTGATAACCACTTAGATTGTTTTAACAAATTAAAATCATAGTCAATTTTAGATATTATTTCTTCAGCTTTTGGATCGTATAAAAATAGATTATCTTTACTCATTATTGCTTTTCCTAATAAAGGAATAAAAAGAGTTTTGCTTTCATTATTCAATTCCATAATACACCTCAATACTCATACAAATATTATATCATGAAAATATACATTTTTTATTTATCAAAATATCCTAAAATGGATAAAAAAACGTATCTAAAACTTATCTAAAGTTTTTTTTGAATAATTTTTAGAAAAAGAAAAATCTCGCAAGCCCTTTATTTATCGAACTTTACGAGATTATTTACCATGACATTGTTTGTATTTCTTACCTGATCCACATGCTCCCTTTTTGAGCATATTTTCACTATATTTGGTACATATAGTATTATGGCTTTTAGCCTTATTTTATAGGCATTTAGTACATATTATTATCAGTATTATTTGTATTATAAATATTACTAATAATTTGTTCAATGTGGACAAAATGTGGACAAAGTCATCATACATTTTATCTTTTGTTTCCAAGGAAATTATATCATATATTGATTGCTTAATCAATGTGGACAGGCTTTTTTCCGTCACCTTAAAAGTGCTGTGGTATTTTTACAAAGGAAAAGAAGTATTGCTACTTCTTAATGTCGCATTTTTTACATCTTCCAAATCCTTTTGTTCTCAATGCAACTGAATTTTCCCATTCATTACCACATTTACTACATTTCCACCAAACAACCTTTTTATTTTTACATGTCATTTCATCTGGCTTTAATTTACCATTCTTTGTAGGATGCCATTCTTTTGCAATTTCAGGATAATTTGTTGCAAGAGACCCCTCTTTTTTTATTTTGTTCAAAGAGCGAGTTTTAGCTCCAACAGATGATGCACATTTAGGACAATAGGAACTTTTTACTCTACTTGCTATTGATGACTTCCATTCATATCCACACTTACTACATTTCCACCAAAACTTAGATTTACTTTCACCAAATTCTAAGTCTTCAAATTTTTTTTCATTCTTTTCATAATCATATTCGTTTGCAAGATGAGGATATTTTATTTTAAAATCATTAACGCCTTTTTCAGATCTAAAATGTGCACAATCTATGCATCTTGTTGTTCTTCTATTATAAATATCTTTTACCTTTGAACGATATGATTTACCACATTTAGTACATATAACCCATATGTACTTTTCACTACATTTAGAAAACATATCAGGTTTTAATTCACCATTTTTTTCATAATCCCATATATTCTCAATTTCTGGCATTAATTCTAATAAAGAATCTTTTTTTCTAGATAACTGCATTAAATCTAAGATTTTTTCATTATCTCTTACAATATCCACATCTATGTTATTGCATTTTAGATATTTTAAAATTGATAAAATACAGTTTTGTAGCGAAAGATGATTATCTTTACTTGGTACAGTTTCAAAAACTATTGAAGTTGAATTTAATTGTGGCAATTTATTTTCTCTAATTCTAATCAAATTAATTCCTTTTCCATAACAATACTTATCTTTAATTAAATCTTTTTTTGTATCTTTATGCCATCTTTGACCATCATATTCTATACCTGTATTTATTGATGGAATATATATATCTAATTCTTTCCCATTACTTCTTTCTAATTTATAATTTTCAATTGTATCGGAATAGTGTTTCTTTATATAATAGAAAACTGCTTTTTCTGGAAAAGAAACTTTATATTCTTTTTTGCAAATAGGACAATTTCTACCTTTTGCTCTATTAACAATACTAGCTTCCCACTCATGGCCATATTTGCATTTCCACCATACTTTTTTGTTTGATCGCGCCAAATAAGATTCTGGATTGTTGATATTTTTTTCATAGTTCCATTCTTCAAGTAATTTTGGATATACAGTTTTTAAATCATTTACCCCTATAATTGGTGCTGCATTTATATCTCCTGTCTTTTTTCGGGAACATAATGGACATCCTAAACCACTTTCAACTTTACTTCTAATTTCTCGTTCATATTCATTTCCACATATTGAACATTTCCACCATACCTTATATGATGATTTTTTTAAAAATTGAGATGGTTTTAATTCACCATTTTTTTCATAATTCCACTCGATCATTAAATCCGGATATTGAGACTCTAAATCATTTTTACCTACTATTGGTGTTGAATGATATAATGATAATCTTTTTTTACCACATACAGGACAACCAGTAGCTTTGTTTTTCTTTGTTCTATCTTTAACAACAGATTCCCATTCATTACCACATTTACTACATTTCCACCAAACTTTTTTATTCGTTCCATAAGAAATATTGTGTGGATCTATTTCGTTCTTTTTATAATTCCATTCTTTTAATAATTCTGGATTATGGTTGGCTAAACTAATCATACAACACCTCCTTAATTAAATATATTATATCACGATTTTACGGCTTTCTAATATGATAAAATAAGTGGCACGTTTTGTTACGAAGTAATGAAAGTGGCGATAGTATTTTTCTTTTTTATGAAACGAAATGTTGAAATAAAAAAGGCACCCTTACTACTTACGTTAGTTTGTAGTATTGGTGCTTAATGGGATTCCAAAGGGTTTATCCTTGGCACACATTGTTATTGGCTCTGCCAATATCATAGTGTGTTACTATCTTGTCAGAAAGATAGTCTAAAGAACAAGACTGTCGTCTTTGTCCTTATTCTTCCTTTTACCACTAATAAACTC
>JAFUCZ010000008.1 GCA_017459425.1 Bacilli bacterium | reverse complement strand
GTCACTTTTAATTTAGATTAATTTTTCAAAGAACTTTGTTTATTTTAACGTCTTCATTGACAAAAGGATCCAAAACCGTACCCTCACATTACGGTGCGTTGCTGTGCAATAATTTTTATTTCTATTTTTTTTAATTTTTTTATTAAAAAACTATTGACTATTCATAGTTGGTCTCCTATCGTCATATAATAATTATAATATAAATATACCTTTTTTACAAGAAAAAAAAGAGATTACTCTCTTAAAATGAATCAATGTTTATATTAATTTTTTTATTTGTTTTTTTATAAGCCACTGCCTTTACTACAGTACGTAATGCACTAGCAACTTTCCCATCTTTACCAATTACTTTACCCATATCATCATTTGATACCATTATTTCTAAAGTAATCATATCATCATCTTCAAATTCCTTAACAGAAACCATATCAGGTTCAGTAACTAAATTTTTCACTAAAAATTCTACAACATCAACTAACATAATTATTTATTATCTTTCTTTGACATTTTTTGATTATGAAATTTTTCATTGATTCCTGCTTTTTTAAATAAATTTTTTACTGTATCAGTTGGAACTGCACCATTATTTAACCATTTCAAAGCAAGTTCTTCGTTGATTTTTATTTCAGCTGGTTCAACTATAGGATTATATGTACCAATAGTTTCAATAAATCTACCATCTCTTGGACTTCTAGAATCAGCTGCTACAACTCTATAAAAAGGTCTTTTTTTAGCTCCCATTCGTTTTAATCTTAATTTAACTGCCATAATATCCCTCCATTCAATAGATTAATAATATCATAAAAAAAAGAAAGTGTCAACTATTTTTTGTTGACACTCTATTTTATGTAATTTTCATCTACATTATTATCAATTTCTTCATCTATTTTTTTCTCATCATCACTGCTTAATTCATCATCTAAATCTACCCAAGGTTCTTCATCTTCTTCTACAGATATTTTCATTTTAGTTTCACCTACTATTTCGATACCAAGTTCCTTTTCAATATTAAAATCAATTATTCCTTCATCATTTATATTTACTTTTGTAACAGTAGGTTGTTTTAATGTTCTAACAATAATATCTGTATCATTTGATAAATCTGCTGTATCTTTTACTTTAATATTAAATAGATCATTATAATCTACTTTTTTATTAGTAACCATTGTTTTTGAATCGTTATCATATGAATACCAAATATTTACATCATATGATCCATCTACACCTATTTTATCACCAGATTTGTAACCTTTAAATTTATGATTTATTACCCAACATCCTAAAACAGTCGTAGGTTTATTTTCAGTTTTTAAATTATAACTATTTTCAAAAGACTTTTTTCCTTTTCCTATAACTGCTTTTGTAACTATTTCTTTGTATAGTGCCATTTAATCACCCCTCACTTTAATTTATGCGAGTGTAATTAAAAAGTGAACACATAATTATGTGTTCCTTATTTTTTGATATATGTTATAAAACAATACACTTATTCCACAAATAATTAACGGAATGTAAAACGAAAATGTACGAGTTAATAACATACCAATATCAGCTAGTTTTTTTGTAAATATAAGTAAAAATATACTATGCAACATTCCTTCAGATAGACCTGCTCCACCTGGAAGTGGTAGTGCTTCTATAGCTATTTGAACACTAACTTGTATTAACAATAAATCAAAATATGTATATTTATTTAAACCTAGTGATCTATATATTATATAAGCTACTGAAAATAGTAATAATCTTTGTATAAATGTTAAAATAAAATTCAAAAAAACAAATTTTTTATTACTATTTATGTATTTTAATTCATCTTTATATCTTGATAAAATTTCATCTACATTAATATTTTCTAACTTTTTTCTAAAAATATTAAAATGACTTGCGAAATTAATAATTTTATTTAATATTTTTTTAATCATTTTTTGTTTGAAAATTAAAAGTGAACAAACTATTACTATTATAATATCAGTTATAAAACCTAATACAAAGAAAAATATGTATATTGCTTTATTTGAAAAAACATATGAATTATTAAAAATAAGAACAAATATACCTAATATTACCATTATTAGTTTAAAATATATTGTATTAAGCATTAACGTAATATAACTTTTTCTAAGTGGTATTTTATCTTTTGTCATATAATAAAGTTGAACAGGCTGTCCCCCAGTAGATGAAGGCGTAATACCACTAAAATAAAACTCAATCATTGAATAAAAAATACCTTTTTTTAAAGTTATTTTTTTATTTAAAGATTTTAAAATAGTTTTCATGTATATTCCTTGTAATAAAAAATATAAAAATATAACTGTTAAACATAAAAATATGTAACTTAATTTAACATTTTTTATGTTTTTTAATATTAAATCAATTGATTTTTTATCATAAATACTATTAAAAGTGAGTAATATTATTATCACTAAAATTAAAAACATTAACAAATATTTTCTATTATTTTTAATAATATCACTCTCCTATTTTTTGACCCATTTTTACAATTGTCTCTATTCCTTTTTTGGTATTTTCTATAATTTTTTTATCAATTTTAACATCTTTTTCAAGTAATAAAATTATAGTCGAACCACCAAATTCAAAATGACCTTTTTCTTCTCCTTTTTTAAAAGTTTGTTTTTTTTCATTACAAATTTTTCCTATAAACATTGCCCCTACTTCAACATAACAAACTTTACCTAGATTCTTACAATCTAAAAAAGTTATATTTCTACTATTTTCAGTAAAAACTTTATGTTTTTTAAAAGCAATCGGCTGTACCGTATGAAGTATCCCATCAATTTCATATTCTTTTGTAATAACACCATCATCAGGAAAAATATAATGGTGATAATCATCTACGCACAATCTAAAAATTAATGCATACTTATATTTTGTTTTATCTTTTATTAATTCTTCTATTGTGTAAATAGAATTTTTAATCTTAAAACTAGAATTTGAATCAATTTCATATACACTTAATTTAGAATCACATATTGAAAATAATCCATCTTCTATTTTACGTGAATCTTTTTTTATATTTCTTTTAAAGAAATCATTAAAAGAAGAATATTCTTTATCTTGATATATAGACATATCAATATTATTTTTTTTAATGAATTTTTTAATTTTATGCTTTGATAATTTTGAATTCATGTAAAATGCATAAAGATTTGCTACTAACTTCGTAGTAGCAATTTTTAAAATAAATCTTCCAATAATAGTTTCATATAAAAATTTTAATGATCTATTTGGTTCTGTTTTAATATATGAATCAGTTTTTAAATCGTAATACATTATCTAACCACCAAAAGAAGCACTGCAAGTATTATCGCTAAAATTGGAATTATAACATATGCTTTACCTTTTAATTTTGGTACTTTAAATTTATATACAAATAATATTGCAGTTACAAATGTAAGCGCCAAATAAATTATTTTAAATATATCATCAGGGATTGTCCCATGTAAAAGTCCAAAAATAGGATAAGTGATTGCAGTAGAAGTAACAGGTAGTCCATTATAATATTTTACTGGTACATCAGTAGTAGCATTTATATTAAAATATCCAAGTCTAGAAATACCACAAATTATTAATAAAGCATAAGCAATCACATCAATTATAGAATGCATACCTAAAGATAACATTATTACAACTGGTAAACATACAAAATCTACAGTATCTGCTAAAGAATCAATTTGAATTCCAAAAATTTTTTCTTCTTCAGTTCTTTTACATGCACGCGCTATTTTACCATCAAACATATCACATACTCCTGATAGAATTAAAAATATTAGTGAGTATCTCAAATAACAAATTTCAGAAAAAGCCATTTTTGTAAGTGCAAAATACATTGAAATTACTGCAAATATAACCCCCAAATAAGTAACAATTACTGATTTATTAAATTTTACTAGAAACATAATACTACCTACTTTCAACTAATTGACTATTAAAGTACACTTCATCATCTAAAATTTTTTCATTATAAAATTCTGATTGTTTTTTTAACTCTTCATCTAAAAAACTAAATTTATAAGTTTCGGCCAAAGTTTTTTTACCAGAAAATAAATTGACTCCAAGTCCTAATTTATCACCTTTTATTTCACCACCTATGGCACTTACTATAGTTGGATAAGTATCAAGTGCTGTAAAGACTCTATTGCTGTTATTTTCTGTTTTTTCAATAGGATTAATTATACAATTGTATACATACCTATTAGATATATTTCTTGAAGTAAAATAATCTTGTTGCATTGATAAATGATCTCCAACTATTAAAATAGTAGTATCTTTATAAAAGTCTTGTTTTTTTACCCACGAAATAAAATCATATATTAATTTTGATTCTGTTGCATAAACGTTTTCATATTGAGTTTTATATTTATTAAGAGAATAATTACCAATAAATCCATCTATAAAATGAGTATCAATTGTAACTAATTCTAAATTAAATGGTTCATCCTTTTTAGAAATTTCAGTTAAACGTTTTTTTGCTATTTTAAATAAATAATTATCATTAAATCCCCAATTACCATAATCATTATCTGTCATTTTAAATCCAAATTTATCTAAATTATTTACATCAATTATTTGGTATTTTCCATGCTTAGTGAAATACTCTTTTAAACCTCCAAATGAAGTAGTTGCAGCAGATATTGCTTCATTGTAATAACCATTATCTTTTAATAAATCTCCAAGTGCATATGCATCGTTCATGAAATTTTTTGAATGATATTCATTTCCGTCTATAGGCACTTTAAATGGCAAACCAGTCGAATTAGCAACTACAGATGCTGTTGTCCAAGATGCTCCTTGAATCATTTTCATACCTTGAGCTTTATTTTTATTATAAAAAGTAATCGAATCTTCATCATTTAAAAGTTTATATAATTCTGGTGTTGCGCTTTTATCCCAATAACCACCTTGTTTTTTACTAAAAAAAGTAGTTTCAAGTGATTCAACAACTATAAAAATTAAATTTCTTTTTTCTTTAAATTCTATTTCAGCGTCTTTTGGATTAACGTAATTTGTTTCAATAAAATGCGACTCTGAATTAGTATATTTTATATATTTAAAGAAATTAATGCTATATAAAAGCATTGTTAATGCTATAAAAAACAATACAACTGTTGATATAATTCTATGGTTATTTGTGAATTTAATTGGATAAAATTGTATATCCTTATTCTTAAATTTATGATGCAATTTTATTTTACCAAAAGTTATGTCATAAAGCAATGCATAAAACACTAAGTTTAAAAATATTAGAATTGGTAAACTAGTTAAAAATGCACCAATAAACACACCATTATCAGAACTTTCAACTCCATTTTTGTAATAAAAAACTAATTCTTCAAAAGGTGTTAACGGGAAATTCTTTCTTAAATAAATTGCTCCTGCAATCATGATAGTTATTAAAAACAACACTATCAAATGAATAATAAAATAAATCTTCTTTTTCATATTTTCACTCCATACTTCATAAACAGTAGATATTATATTAGATAATTGAATACAAGTCAATTATTTTAAAATTAAATTTTCAGTATTTATGTCATTTTTAGTAATTGTTTTTAAAATTATCTTATTTTTCTTATCTTTAACATTTGATGCGTGTTTTACAATTGTTTTTTCATAAATATTTCTAACAAATCTTGCATTACCAAAATTTTTCATATCTTTGTTTTCATCTATAATTTCTTTTAAATATGAAATCGCATCTTCTTTTACAACAAAACCACTTTTATTCATCATATTATCAAATATTGTAGTTAATTCATCAGTTGTATAATCATCAAATTCTAAAGTATATCCAATTCTAGAAACTATTCCTGAATTTGAATTTAAGAAATCTTGCATTTCTTTTGTATAACCTGCAAAAATAACTACTAATTTATCTCTATAATTTTCCATTGCTTGTATTAATGTAGCAATAGCTTCACCATTATATGAATTATTACCTTTATCTGCTAAAGTATATGCGTCATCAATAAATAAAACACCATTTAAACTTTTTTCTATAACAGACATAGTTTTACTTTGAGTTTGACCTACATATTCTGCTATTAAATCCTTACTTGATACTTCAACTAATTTATTTTCTTTAATATATCCTAAATTATATAATATTTCAGAAACAATACGAGCAATAGTAGTTTTACCTGTTCCTGGATTTCCTAGAAAAACCATATGTAAATTAATTTCACTGATATTTAAATTTTTACCAGCTTTTTCTTTTAAATTAATCACATCAACAAGTTCATATAAAACTTTTTTTACTTTTTTTAGACCTACTAGTTCATTAAGACTAGAAAAAATTTCGTCAATTGATTTACTTTCTTTTATTTTAGGTAATTGTTTATTAAATGAGATATACTTAATTAAATCATTTTGATATTCAACATAATCTGTATCATTTTTATACGTTGCAGTTATATAATCTAATAACTTAACTTTATCAAATTCAACTTTATTTAGTACATAATTATAAATATCATTTATATCTGGATTAATATTATTAATATATAAATCAAAATATTTATTTTTTAATGATTCATTTCCTAAGAAAAAATTATTAATTTCTTCTTTTTTTCCAAGTATTACAAAAATAGATTGTTCATCTTTTTTTAAATATTCTTCCAATGAATAGAAAAACTTAATTTTAACTTTATTATCTTCTAAATTTAAACCATCTAAATCATTAAGAGTTATAAATCCAGAATCAAAATTAATTTCTTTTTCAATTTTAAATAAAGAAATATCTTTCCTTTTATTATCCTTGACATATGAGAAATACTTAACTGATTCAAATAATATTTCTTGTAATTCTTTTTTTATTTGATCATTATTTGCTTCGATAGTTATTCTAAAAGGAATATAGACTTTTTCAAGTTTTTCATTATACTTTCTCATATATTCAATTATTTTTTTTAATAATTCTTTAGATTCTATAGTTATATATAAATTATCAATACGCTCAAAAAGGTTAGTCATTTCTTCTTGACTCCCCTTTTTTGATTCGCTTTTTTCAAGATTTGTTTTAGTTTCTACCCCAAAAAAATCTTTATAAATATCTTTAAGAAAATCTTCTCTATTCATCAAATTAATCCTTTTCTACATGAATTTCTAGCATTTTATCTTTTAATTCTTTTTCAATTGATTCTAATGTTTTTTCAGCTTCAGCACGTTTAATTCTACCGTTTTTATGAATTTCAATTACTTTATCTAATGTTTCAATTAAATCTTGATTAGTTTTTTGTAATGTTTCAATATTTACAATAGCTTTTTCACTTTCTTCTGCTATATCAATTGAACCTTGTTTTAAAGTTTCACTATTTTTTACAAGCATATCATTAGTTAATTTAGAAACAGCTTGTTGTGATTTTAATGCTTGTTTAGCATTATTTATTCCAAGCGCTAAAACCATTTGATTTTTCCATAAAGGAATAGTATTTGTAATTGAACTTTGAATTTTCTCAACTAATTCTGCTTCGTTATTTTGTAAAAGTCTAATTTGTGGTGCCATTTGAATTGAAATAATTCTAGTTGTTTTTAAATCATAGATTTTTTTCTCAAAACGATTAATCATATTTTCCATATCATTAACTTTTTGGATATCTAATTGTTCACCTGATTTTTCAGCTTTTTCTCTTAATTCAGGTAATGTTGTATTTCTTAATTCTTCTAATTTTCTTTCACCAGCAATAATATAAAGTGATATTTCTTTAAAGTATTCTAAGTTTTTTTCATACATTGTATCAAAAATATTGATATCTTTTAACATTTGTAATTTATCTTTTTCTAAACCATTTTCAATAGTATCAATGTTTTTTTCAATTTTACTATATTTTGCAATAATATAGTCTACTTCTTTTTTAGCATTACTAAATAGTTTTGCAAAAAAACCTTTCTTTTGATTACTTGTAATATCTGAGTCAAATGATTTTATTTGACTTACTAAATTTGCAAGTAAATCTCCAACTTCTCCAGTATTTTTAGTTTTAACATCTTCTAATATACTATCAGAAAACTTTGATATTTTTTCTTGTGCTTGAGCACCAAATTGTAATACTTGTGTAGAATCTTCTATATCGATTTTACTATTAAATTCATCGATTGCTTTCTTTTCTTCATCTGATAATAAATCATAATTTAATGATTCTTCAATTATTTCATCAGTTACTTCTTTTTCACTAACAATATTTTCAAATTCTCCTTCTACTTTTTTTTCAACTTTTAATTCTAAATTTTCCATATTTTCCTCCTATTTTTTAATTATTTAACCATATATTAAATATTTCTTGTTTTTCATTTGAATCAGACATGTATGTAAAATACAATATGCTTAAAAAATCTTTACACTCATCTGACAAATCAAGTTCAGCAAGTGCTTTATTTTTATCCAAATTAATTTCTTTTTTTGAATCAGCAGCTAAATCATTTAACTGTTTTAAAATAGATGATGGTATTCTATCAGTAAAAGCATTATCACAAAAGAATAAAACAGTTAATATTTCTTTTGCAACATCTTTATTTAACTCTTCTATAATCACTATCTACATCATCCTTACTTATAGTTGATTTTATTTTTTCTAGTTGTTTTTTAATATTTAATAATGGTCTTTCAAGTACTAATGCCTTTATTTGATGTAAATCAAATTTTTTAGTACTATTATTTAAATTATCTTGAAATTTATTATATTTTTCTACATTTACATCAATTGAATATAAAAGACCGTCTATAAAATAAAATTTATTACAAATATTATCTATTGCAAGTACTTTTATATTTTGATTATCAATTATTTTTTTTACTAAATTTACTTTGTCTGATGGTACACATATAACCTTAATTAAATCGGTTTTTAAATTATTTAAAACTCCTACTTCAACTTCAGCTGAATTTATATTAACTTTACCAGCATTTGATACGTCTTCTTTGGTAGTTCCAATTATTACTTCAAAAGATAAATTATCATTTTCTTCAGGTAACATTGAATAATTTTCAGCAATATCTAATACATCTGTAAAACTAACAAAAGTTCTTTTTTGAACAGCTTGTGAGCCAATTTCACCAGTTGAAACATGAATTCCTTGCTCTTCTGATTTAGCTAAACTATTTAATCCATACTTAGCTATTGAAGGTAGTGCACTTCCCTTTGTTCCATGAAATAAATTTATATTATTTTGGGCTAGTTCTTCAAATGTATCTGGATTATTTATTAATAAATATGCCATTGATGCACGTCTTCTTCGTTCTATATCTACATTATTACGATTACATATATTTGAACAAAATACATAATTTTTATAAGCACCTTTATATAAAATACCCTGTAATTTTGTTTTAGTTTCATTATCTTTTGCAAGCTGTAAAAACAAATCACATAACTCGTTATACTTAACATATTCTATTATTTGTTTTGTTGTAAATTCTAATTTTCCCATTTATACTCTAATTGTTTTTTAAATAATCTATTAACCTATTATATGTATCCATCTTTAAACTAGAAACAGTACTACTTATTGTCTGTGGAACTGATACACCAATATTAGATACATCATAGTTACCACCTGTTACACCTGTTCTAAAACCATATTTTTCCCATGCAATTTGACTAATTTCTGGGTCGTTTAATGCACTATATAATTTTTCTCCAGTATCTGTAAATACTGCAAAGCAATGCGAATTCCAAATTGTTGGTGTAGGATAAAGTATTCTAATATCATCTTTCACTTGATTAAATGCATCTTCACTTGAATTAGCAAAATCAATCATACTTTTTTCATAATCAACAATCATTGGTTCTCCACCCATACCAGTTTTTAAATATCTTTCAAATAAATCTGCGGGTGTATTATTCATATAACCTGATTTAATATAAAATTCTTTTAATTTCACTAGGTTTTCATCAATATTATCATCAGTCACCTGTCCACCACTTAATATTGATAAAAGAAGTCCATAATATGTAGCGCCTGGAGATGATGATACTGGATCAGTTGATGCTATATTAATATTACCATATAAATTATTAAGACCTATATCACTCCATTTTTTATTTTCTAAGATATAATCAATTAGTTTATTCATATCAGTGATATAGTAAACACCATCTTGATTTGTAACAATTTCTTCATTAATTAAAGCATCTACTACTTTACCCCAGCTATATATAACAATTGGTGTATTAAGAGTAAGTCCACCATTTTTTACTGTATATCTATCAGATTCATCTAAATCTTTATTAGGTGATAATTTATAATAGTCATAGAAACGTTGGTCTGATGTAAATAATGCATCATATTTTGAAACACCTTTAGAATAAATCGTAAATGATTTACCATCACTTATTTGATTTACAATACTTTGATCACCAAGTCCAACACTTTCTCTAATTAGTGGTAGCAAAATTGTTTTACCATTACTCCATGTATCATAAACTACATTTAATTTGTATTTTTTTTGTAATATTTTATTTATATCTTTATCAGCTAAAAAATCTTCCTTACCTCCACCTGTTGCAACATAAACAGTTGTAAGATTTTTTAAACTAATTGAACCATCAGAGTTAGTAAAGTTTTTAAAAAATACAATTGCCACTATCAATACAATAAAAATTGCAATCCCAATTAAAGGTTTTTTATTCATCTGTATCACTTCCTTTCATTATATTTTCACCAACTATACCGTCAGCTTTCATCATTAAATCATACACTTTCATATCAGCATCCGCATCTATAATATCATCTTCATATAAATTTGATAATATCGTTTTAAATGATTTATTAGTATCACTGATCATTTTATCAGCTTTACTCATAAAATTTTTTCCTTCTTTTGATATCAATCTTTGATTCTCAATTTCATCATACCTATTTACTATTTTAATTAATACTGGTAAATAATAATCGAAAAAATTATTAAGCATTTTTTCTTTTTTTGGATTTTTTTCAACGACTGTAATAATTTTATTTACAGTGTCATGTATTTCATTTAAATTAATTCGTGTTGTTTCTTTTTCTACTTTTGGTATTAATGATAATATTTCTTTGTTTTGTTTTTTAGCAAGCACTATTTTTTCATATAATGTTTTATTTGTATCTTTCAATGTGATTTTAGGCTTAATTCCAGAAAAAACAAGTTCACTTGCTCCAAAAGCTGATGCCCCCATAACAAGAGATGGAATAAGCGCTAAAGAAAGTCCTAAATATGGAACTGCAAAAAATGATGCTCCAAGAAGTGCTGAAACTATTTCTTTATTTTTCATATTAGTTATAACTCCTTACTTCCATAAATGCTTCTTTTAAACCACTTTTACCATCAAATATTTTAGCGTTTGTTAACTGTGCTATATCGTTTAATTCATATTCACTAGATAAACCAAATGTAATACTATAAATTGGAATGTTTGATTTAGATTTTTTATAATATTTTTTTAATTCATCAAATGAACCACTATTTGATTGACCATCAGTCATTAATATAACAGTTTTGGTATATTCGTTGCTATCGTCTTTATTTAATATTTTTAAAGCTTCTATACTAGGATCATAAATATTTGTTCCACCATATGCTTCAAGTGAATTAATATTTTCAATTACATCTTTTGTTTCATTTCCGTATTTTGTATCAAATATTTTATCTACACCACTATCAAAAGTTATTACCGTAATTTTATCAGTATCTGAAAATTGTAATAAATCTTGACTCGCTAAATCACTATCTAATATATAATTCATTGCTTCTTGTAACTCTTTAAGTCCTTCTCCATACATACTGCCAGATGTATCTAAACAAAATACAACATGAGTTGGTTTTCTTAATGCTTCTATATATAAATTTAGTGCTTTAGTAATTACTGCTTTACTAGGATATTTCATATCTTTTAAATATGTTGTTGTATCAATTCCCCAGTCTTTATTAAAAACTTTTGAATCAACATTATCTTTTGTACCACCATACCATGATCTATATCCAAAGCTTTCTAATTTGTCTATTGCCTCATCACTTCTAAGATAATTTTGAAGCAATTTAAATTTTTCTTTTTTACCATCATCTACAGAATTATTAATGTACGCAAGTGGCATATCATTAATTGCAACTCCATCTACTGGATATACTAAATAAAGTGGTTCCTTATTCTTTTTAACTAATTCTTGATTTAATTTTATTAGTGAGCTTTCATAGTTTATCATTGCATTATAATTTCCGTTTACAAACATTGTTGTTAAATACTCTTCATCACCACTAACTCTTTCTACACCTTTAAAGAATTCCTTTAAATCATTTTTTAAATTTTCATCATCTAGCATATCAGTAGTTAATACCTCTGGACTTCCTGCTAAACTGTTTAAAAAATTTAAATACGTTGTAGCACCAGTATTTGTTTTAGTAACAGAAGACATAACATATTTTAACTTGTTTTCTTTAATCGCATTTAATATATCTTCATTGTAAACTTCATTATCAACAAATCCTAATTCAATTGCTTTGCTTTTAGTTATTCCCATTACAACTGGATCTAATGCTATGGATTTTGAATCAGTAGTTAAATATGTGTTATCTAACATATATAACCAAATTGAATTAGAAATCCATACAGCATCATAATTGGAACTATCTGAATTTAGTGTATTCACTATTTCCAAATCTCCCATATGAACTATGTCAAGATTAAACCCTTCACTCTTAGCGTATTTTTTTAAATCTTCATCCATAGATTTAGTAGAAGTACTTGCAAGTATTCTAAAAGTATCTTGATTTACAATCTTGTTTATAGTTTTATTACCAACTCTAGAAATTAAAAAAATAGCTATAAAAATACCCAAAATTATTAAACCTGTCTTATCAGATTTTTTATTCATAAACACCACCTTTACCTAGGTAATACTATATCATAAATATATGTTTTTTACAAGATAAACAAAGTCAATAAAAAAGAGATTACAAATTATTAATCTCGTTTTTGGTTAAACCTGTAATATCTTTTATAATACTTGGATCAATATTTTTTTATACAGAAAATAATAGAGTTTTAAAAAACAGATATTTAATTATATTCTTCTTTTAATAGCATTAAAAACATAACACATAAAGCAATACATTTTTTTTAAATAACTTATATCTTCCATTTTATATAAATTCCAAGTTCTTTTTAATGCTTTAATTTTATTAGAAGACAGAGATTTTTCTCCAACCCTATAAATTGATAAGATATCTTTCATACCATATGCGCATTTGATTTTTTTTAAAACTTTCCACCAACATGCGGTATCTTGTCCTCTTTTTATATTGGGAAAATATATTTCTTCTTTTTTTAAATAATTCATATTAAACATCACAGTTGATGTGAATATTGTTGTGTTTTTTAAAGCTTCATTATATGTAATAGAACTAGGAACATTAGTGTGGTGTAATACTTTATTATTTTTTAAAAACTCATAATTACTATAAATAAATTCTTTATCTTTAATAAACTTTACTTGTTTTTCTATTTTATCTTTATACCAATAATCATCACTATCTATAAAACAAATATAGGCACCCGTTGATACTTCTATACCTTTATTACGCGCTAATGCCACGCCACTATTTTTATCCAAATTAATTAATTTTATTCTCTTGTCATTATATGTTTTAATTATTTTCAAACTATCATCTGTGCTATTGTCATTAATTATAATTATTTCAATATTTTTATATGTTTGATTTATAATACTATCTAAACATTCTTTTAAATATCTTCTACTATTATGTACAGGTACTATTACACTTACTTTCATTTATACACCTACATTCTAACACTTTAATTATTTTTTTATACCTTCTTCAAAATTAATTTTAGGATTATATCCATTTTTTTAATATCGAAACTATGCAATCGTTATCAATAATAATAAGGTTATTATTTTAATAATTTGTAAACTAAATTGAAACCTATAAACATAATTCTACCTGTTACTAATTATGTTTTCATTATATGTTCTTTCTGTGTAAAATTTTTTGTTACATTAATATAATATTTAAATTCATAACATATAGCACTAATTCTAAATTCATATTTCGCAACTGCTTTCTAACAATTCTAATTCCTCATTTAAATGTTTTTCAATGTTTTTTTCATCTTCATGCATAAATATTACCTTGATACTTTTAAATAAAATCTTCAAATCAAGTATAAAAGACATATTATCTACATAATATAAATCATATTCTATTTTTTTAAATATACTTATATTATTTCTGCCATTTACTTGAGCAAGTCCTATAATACCTGGCCTTACACTTACCCTATTTTTTGATTATCATTAAATCTTTTATAATATTCTGGAATCCAAGGACGAGGTCCTATCATGCTCATATCACCTTTAAGTACATTTATAAATTGTGGTAATTCATCTATTGAAGCAATTCTTAAAAATTTCCCTATTTTAGTAACTTTCTTGTTTTTCATTGTTCTAAACTTATACATTTTAAAATTTATTCCATTTAAGCCTGTTCTATATCTATTATAAAATATAGTATCTTTATCTATTATTTTAATTAACAAACAAATAATTAAAAACAACGGTAATGATATAATAATTACTAATAATGAAATAATTACGTCTAATATTCTTTTTATATATCTTCTATACATATTACCACCATACTTATACATCAATTATAACATAAATAAGTATATTAAATCTATTATTTTATAAAAATAAAAGGCATAAATTTAAAAATTTATACCTTTCCACCACCATTACTTATTACTAAGTATTTATATCAGTATTATTTCTAATTAAACTTTTTGCCCACTTAATTATTCCCATTTCACATCCAGACTTTTCTCCTCCCATTCTAGCTCCTTCTAGTCTAGTTCTAAGTATATTAACATCTTCTACTTCTTTACCACGCTCCCATTAACTCTTCATCAACATTCATTTCTTCTATTTTTTTTACTACTTTTTTCATGATTTCATCATCTCCTACTAACTTTTTCATTTTTGTTATATTTCTTAATTTAAATAACAATAAGTACTTCTCTATTTTTATTAAATTTATAATTTAAAAAAAGTTACTTTGCCAACTACAAAGTAACTCTCTCTCTATCGATTAATAGCCCTAAACTTATGTAAAATATAGGTGCTACCTCAATAACACTTATATTAAAAAACGCTTGTACCAAATAACCTATTACCGGTAGTACTAAATAAATCGATTTTTCTTTATAACTATTCTTTATACCTCTATATACAATTAAACCAAATAAAGCTAAATATGATAATAATCCAAAAATACCTTCACATATTAATATCTGTAAATATTCATTATGCGCCTTATCAAAAAAATATTTACTAACTATTTTTAAAGGTTCATCACCAAATGCATAATAAAAATTATCTATTCCGACTCCATGTATTATATGATTTGGTACAACCTTTAAAGTGTTTTTCCATATAAACATTCTTTTTGTTCCATAATTATCATCTAAATTCCCTGTTGCAATTTCCTTTGTTTCATTACCCATTCTAATGGTATCCTTAAGTAAAATAGTCTTATTTAACATACTCATTACAATCAAAAGATAAATAAATATAAAACTAACTATTATAAATTTTCTATAGAATTTATTCTTTATCGCATAAATTAAAACATATAAATATACAACAAACAAACCTACTAAAGCACTCAAAGTATTACTAAATAATAAACTAATCACAAATATAGTAAAAATAATAATATAAATTATTTTTTTAATTAATTTTTTTGAATCAAAAAACAAACCCATACTATATGTTAAACCTAAAAGTAAATATGATCCTAAAAAATTAGGATTAGTTGTAAAACCAGTAGCCCATATATCAATTCTATTTACTTTTCTATAAATTATAAAAAAATTATTTATTTCAAACCATCTAGTTAATTTTGTCATTTGTAATATTACATATATAGCTTGTAATAAGCCAGTTATTACAATTGCAAGTACTACCATTTTCTTATGTTTCTTATCTATAAAACTCGTTAAAAACATCAAACTAAAATAGTAGCATATCGAATATAACCCTTCATATCTTCCACCAATTCCATATAAAGCAACATGTTTATTTATTGCAAATACACATGAAATATACGAAAATATTAAAACAAATAATAATGATAAATCAATAATATTAAATTTTAAATTGTTTTTTCTTTTCCTACAAATAAACAAAATAATTATTAATAATATATTAATAAGCAATATAATATTATAACTATAAGCAATATGTACATTTTTTATCCTATAAGATGTGCGTAAATAACTTGCAACAAATATAAATATAATATTTAAAATAATATATATTGGTAATAATAATTCCTTTAATTTTATATTTTTACTCTTCATGATCTATTACTTCCCAATGCCCATCTTTATTAGATCCAACTCTCTTAACTATATTAAATTCTTTCAATGTTTTTATATTTCTTGAAATCGCATTTCTACTTTTTTTCAATTTAAAAGCAATTTTTTCTTGTGTAATATAATTATCCTCTATTATTAATTTTATTATATCTAAATATATATCTTTTAATTTTGGATATTTTTTTTCAATTTTTTCTATAAATTCTTTATGATTTATTGTTGAATTTATTGTTGAATTTTCTTCTGTACATAATATCAAAGTTGTTCTACTAGGATTTATTCTTTCTGTTAATTTTGGTTTTTTATAATTTTTTTCTTTCCATATTGAATTTATATTAAATAATCCTGACCCTGCTCTTTCACCATATCCTAAGTATGAAAACATTTGATGCAATATTGGATTTCTTGGATCACTTTCTCCACCTTTAAATGCATCCTCAATTGGAATTCGCATATTTCTGGGATTTGAAAATTTAAAATATTTTTCTCCTATTTTTAATAAGTTTTTTATTGAAATTTTATTCATCGTTCAAACCTCTCTTACTTATTAATAGTATATCACTTGATATAAAATTTATCAATTACACATTAAAAATATTTATTCCTTACCTTACTACTTACTTCATTTTGAACTGTTTTTAAAAAAATAAATTTATTATAAATCATTTATATTTCATTAAAGTATACATATATAAACACTTATTCGATTTGCTTGATTTTTTAATAATACATTGCATTTTGTTGTGCATTTAACGCAATAAATTAGTGTTTATAATTTTTTCTATTTTATCTATTATATCACTTATATCATTGTTAATATTATCATTCAAATATTTAATTATTTTATCAATTCTTATATAATTATTTTTTAAATTATCTATATCAAAATTATATTTACTATAATTATTATTTTCAAATTTACTAATATATAATGTATTACTAATTACTACATAATTTATACTTCTTAAATTTAATATATTTTTTATTTTGTTAATACTGCTAATTGGAAAACCACATTTATAAGTATCCCTAATATTAATTAATTTATATTTAAACAAATAATTCATAATTAAAGCATCTTTATCAAACATTATATAAAAACTACCTACTTTAAATATTAAAATATATTCTTTATAATCAATTTTATATTTATAGTATCTTTCTAACATACATTACACCTATATAACTTACTACAATATTTAGTTAAACCTTTATAACTAGATAATAAATTATAATATGTTTTATTATCAAAATAATTATTATTTTTTAATAATTTTAAACTATTAACTTTTTTCTTAAAATTTAATTTTGTTCTATTTCTTAATTTAATAATTATTTTATTATTAATATAAAATCTATAACCTAAAAAATCAATTCCATTTTTAATACTATCTATTTTTGTTTTCTTTTTATTTAGTTCTAACTTATATTCATTTAATTTATCAATAATTAAATCTAAACATTTTTTTAAATAATTTTTACTTTCATGTAGTATTACAAAGTCATCCATATAATTTATTACGTATTTTAAATTTAATTTTTGTTTTAAAAATCTAGTAAATTCACTTAAATAAATAAGTCCAAATGACTGTGAAGTTTGATCACCAAGTCCTACACCTTTATTATATTTATATAAAGGTATTTCATTTATTTCCTTATTCTTATTAAAACTATTTAAACAACTTATTTTTTCATTTTTTAATTTAATTATTTTTTTATTAACATATCCATAATTAGTAGAATCAATAATACTATCTAATATATTTATTGAATCCTTATCTTTTATTTTTTTTCTTAACATACCCTTTAATACATCATGATCTATATTATAAAAATACTTACTTATATCTAACTTTAACACATAAAAATTACTTTCTTTTAAATTATTTAAATATTTTAATAATAACTTAATACCATAACTAGTACCTTTATTCTTTCTAGTAGCAACCATACAATCAGGATAAATAGGTTCAAAAACTTTAACTAATACGTATTTAGCAATCAAATGATTAATTATCTTATCTTCAATATTTTGTGACATAACTATTCTTGCTTTAGGATCACTAATCATAAAAATATTATACTTATCAAACCTAAAATCTTTACTTTCAAGTCTTTTCTTAATATTAATTATATGTTCCATTTTTCTACTTTCAAACTTGTTTACCTTTTTCTTATTCCTAACTCTTTTTAAAACAAGTTCGGTCATATCAATAATATTTTCTAACTTACAACACTCATCATATAAATTATTTAACCTCTTCATATTTAAACCAACCTCTTGTCATCTTATCTATTTCGATTAAATAAGAAATAAAACTTTCTAACTTTTTATTATTAATTAATTCTTTCTTGTAAGCTTCCTCTAAATAAAAATTAAGCATATAAATATTAACAACAATTTCCTTTTTATCTTTTATTTCTTGCATAATATTTGCTCTATAAATACCTTCTAGTATATTATAGCAACTTTTAATAATATTATTTTTTAAAACACCATACTTATTTGGAAAATTAATAGTAGTTTTCTCAATATATCTAATAGTAGTTCTCGCGTTCTTGCTATAATTAAATTATCATTAGGTCTATATTTTTCATATAACCTATCTAACTTTTGTTTTTTATCCATAAATCTAACTCCTTATTCACACAACAAAAAACATACAACACACTACAATAAATAAAAAAGTAGTAATGACCAACCCAAGAGTTTCGTATAAACTACTAATCTCAAATTTTACATATACTACATATTTTGTTACATCAAGTACTACAATGTAACATGGAATATCTTTGTTTCTAGGCTTATGATTAATAATCTCACTTAATAAAATATAGACCACTAGAAAATCTCGGGACAGGCCTACTAGCAATTAGCGTTACCGTCGTTGTTCACGTTGCAGTTGTTGCCACTGCTAGGATTCACATTCACGTTGCTGTTATCATTCGCATTCGCGTTGTTCACAGAAGAGCCATTGCAGTTAGCGTTAGAACTACTAGAAAAACACCCTACATTTAAATCAAGATACCCCAGTACAACATACTACTATATTTCAAAAATTCATATAAAAATATAAACTTTGAAACCAAATTTGATTTACCACAACTACAACTAAATAGTTGTAGTTGTGGATTTAATAATCGTTTTTCTATAACTTTAAAGATGTTATTCTTTATTATTATTTTATTATCTCGTGCCTACACTCTCGTTCGGCACGGTCGTCAATCCTTTTTTCGTTATCCTAAGAATTAACTCAATTAATTTACGCACCATATTGATCACTCAAATATGGGGATTTCCTCCAAAAATTCCTAACGGAATTTTAGATTATAGACCCCTAGATACTCTCGGGAGCCACAGGCGGCTAATAGTAGCAATAAGCTCCGCCGCCGTAGGTGCCCACACTGCAGTTGTCACCACTACGAGGGCTCACACGCACACCGCCGTCACCATACGCATGCGCGCCGGAAACCGAAGACGCATCGCAGTAAGCGTCAGAACTACTAGAATTTGCATTACAACTTGGGAAGAAATGATTTAATATATCTATATTATTTGCATATTTTGATGTATCTTTTCCTTCTAAGCAGAATGCTTCTCCATTTTCTATTCCACATGCAAATGCTCTTTCTATTGTTGTCCCATTAAGTATATATCCTAAGAATACGTCTCCATCACTATATCCTGAGTAACTATTTGTTGTTTCTACCGTTATTGTTTGACCTATGTTTTGTTCTTCGCTATTTTGAGCAAATACACATCCTGGACACATTGCATCCATTGAATACTTATCTACAGTTTGTATTACTTCTGGACTCGATGGATTTGCTCCATTTCCTGATTTACTTGTTCTATCTTGCCCATATGTTATACTTGCTGTAATATTTGTAAATGTTACATCACTTGTTGGTAATACTTGTTCTGTTTCTCTCTTGATGTATTGTATTGTTAGTATTAATTCTTTTTCTTGATTTTGTTCTAATTCATCATTATAAGCTAAACGTGTTTTTGATTGGTCGTTATATGTTAATGTTACTTGTATATCATTTTGGAACGCTGTTTTTTGTTCACTTGTTAATGTTTCATTTGCTCCATATGTTATTGTTCCTATTCCGATATTTGTTAGTTCATTAATATATCCTGTTATTTCTCCTTCGTTTACTACTTTAAATCTGTATTCTACTTTATCTCCTGGTGCTTTTAGTGTAACATGT